>NZ_JAFUMA010000121.1 GCF_017483025.1 Anaerotignum sp.
CATCTGTGCCAGTCGGCAGATGGCATCTTCCACTTCGCCGGGAGCTGCCATCATCAGGTCAGCCAATTCATCGATGATGATAACGATCTGAGGCATCTTGCCCTTTTCATCGCCCTTATCTTCCATCATTTTATTGAAGCCCTTGATATCACGAACACCATGGGCCGCAAAATCGTTATATCTCTGGAGCATTTCTCTCACCGCCCAGTTCAGGGCAGAAGACGCCTTTTTGGGGTCTGTCACAACGGGAATCAGCAAATGAGGAATGCCGTTGTATACACTCAATTCAACCACTTTGGGGTCTACCAAAAGCAGTTTTACATCTTTCGGATCAGACTTATAAAGGATACTTGTGATCAGCGTATTGATGCAGACGGACTTACCACTGCCCGTCGCACCCGCAATCAAGAGGTGAGGCATTTTGGCAATATCCGTTACTACAGGGTTGCCTGCAATATCCTGCCCCAGGGCGAATGCCAGCTTGGAGGGATGTTCCTTGAAAGCATCGCTTTCCAGCAGGGTTCTCATATAAACAGACTGTGTTTCCTTGTTAGGCACTTCAATGCCTACCGCCGCTTTGCCGGGGATAGGCGCCTCGATACGGATGCCGCTTGCCGCCAGATTCAAGGCAATATCATCCGCCAGATTTACGATCTTGCTTACCTTTACGCCCTGGCTGGGGGAAAGTTCATATCTGGTAACGGTAGGGCCTTTGCTGATCTGGATGACCTTTGCATCCACGCCAAAGCTCTTCAGTGTCGTTTCCAGTTTTCTTGCGTTTTCGATCATTTCGGAACGGCTGCCGCTGCTGCCTGTCTGAGGGTCTTTCCCCAACAGGTCAATGGGAGGATAGATGTAAGGCTTTTCCTCTTCCACAGGCTCTGCAGGAATTTCCGCTTCTGCTGCCTCTGTTTCCGCTTCCATTTCTTCTACAGTTTTTTCCACGGGTACGGGTGCTTCTTCCAGAGTTTCCTCTGCAACGATTGGAATTTCCTCTTCTTTCTCGATTTCCTTGCCCATATCTTCATCGGGCAGGATATCAATGATCGGAACATCCTCTGCAGCAGGTTTTTCTGCAAAAATTTCTTCAATGACCGCATCGCCGTTGTCTAAGCCGATGCCCTGCACTACAGGTTCTTCCTGCTTTTCAGGTACAGTCACAGGCTCTTCCCTCTTTACAGAAGGAATGATTGCCTCTGCCTTTGTTTCCGCCACTTCCTTCAGGGTAGACGCCGCCATCATAGAGGCCGCCGCCTTCACTGCATTTCTGGAAGTATCAGCAATTGCTTTTTCCACAGCCGCTTTTTCTGCCTCTTCCTCTTCGTTTACCTTTACGAAGTCAAAAATAGGCTCTCTCTTTTTGGTTTCCAGCGTAATAGGCTTTTTGCGGAATACCGTTTCCTGAACATAGGGGGTTTCTTCGCTGTTTTCCTGCACTTCGATATTGAAATCTTCACGGGACATTTTCCTGCGGCGTTCTTCCTTCTTCGCCAGTCTTTCCTCTTCGATCAGTTCCTGCTGGCGAATCCGTTCCGCTTTATTTTTAATTTTTTCATTTTTTACTTTCTTTCTGGCCTTACGATGGGCATTGGCATCCCCGATGGCATGGAAGAAGGATTTCCCTGTTGCCATTACGATGGAAATGATCCCCATTGCCAACAGAATAATGATACTGCCCAAGGTATCCAGCGCGCTATGCAAACCGCCGCCGATCAGGCCGCCAAACAAACCGCCGTTGCTGAAAGCACCCTCGCTATACAACGTACCGCAGCGTTTGAAAAAGCTCAGCCCTTCCGCTGCACTCACAGGATTGATGACCTGCGCCGCAGAAGCAACCGTCAGCAAAAACAGCACCGCACCAATGGCGCGCACCAGCGGGTATCTTTTTTCTTCATCCGCCAGCATCCAAATGCAGTAAACGATGACGAATACAGGCAGCAGCAAGCCGCCAAAGCCAAGGATGCCCTTAAAAAATGTGCTGATCAGGCCGCCGATGATGCCCATTTTATCTGTCAGCAGGCTCACGAATACCACAATAGAAACCACGATGATCAGCAGCAGGATGATCTCATCCAGAATATTGTCCCCAAAACGGGCAGGCTGTGCCGTCACTTTTGTTGTCTCTTTTTTCGCAGCGGCTCCCGCTGTTTTTGTTTCACTTTTTCCGCTGCTCTTTGCACCGCTCTTGGCGGCAGAAGCCGTCTTTTTTACTGCCGGTGTTTTCGCAGGGGTTTTGGCAGTTTTTTTCTTGTTTTTCTGTTCCGCCAAATTTCTCACCTCATCTATTTTTATATCGTTCAGATAAAATTTTCTAACACTTTATTATAGCATAAATTCCTTTTTCAAGCAAATATACCCTGGTTCTAGAAAGAACCAAGGTATTTAAAAATTTTCTTTATTTTGAACGAAGAGACAATGCCACGACCGTTCCCAAAATCAGTACAAAGCCGGCCAGGTCCATGATGTGAAAGCTAGCCCCCAAAAATACCAGCGATACGATGATAGCCGTAACCGGTTCTACCATCCCCAGAAGGCTGCCCATAAAAGGGCCTACCAGGCTGACCCCCTTCAGGTACAGAGAAAATGCAAGGGCTGTACCGATCACTACAACACCCGCTGTTGCCAGAACCGTCCCACGATCGAAAAGGATATCATATGTCCAGGGGCGTACCACAATCAGCATGGCAATCCCAGCAATAAACATAGCATAACCTACTGCCGCATAAACGCCATATTTCCGCAGCAGATTCCCGGAAAGAAGATTATAGGCCGCTGCAGAAACTGCCGCGCCCAAACCGAAAATCAATGCCAGCGTGGTGATGCTCATACTGCGGATATCCCCATGGGTACTCAGCAGGAACACCCCGAACAAACCGCAGAGCATCGCTCCCAGTTCCAGTTTTCGGGGCAATCTTTTTTCCTTCAGGCAGATATATCCCAAAATCACTACAGGCCCCAAAGACTGCAGCACTGTTGCCGTGCCCGCATTGGAATGCTGGATGGCAGCAAAGTATGTATACTGACAGGTCAGCATCCCCGCCAGTGCAAAAAGAACCATACTCTTTCGGTCTACAGGGTCTTTCCACATATCCCCCATGCGTTTTTTCGTCAGAAGCAACCCCAGCAGGATCAGCAGAATACCTGCAAAGACCAGACGGACCGTTACCAGCCATTCTGCCGTAATGCCTTTTTCCTGAAACAAATATTGCCCAAAGCAGCCGGAAAGCCCCCAGCAAGTGCCGCCTGTCAGGGCATAGATGATGCCGACTCTTCTTTTATCTTTCGTTTGCTCCATTTCTTTTCACCTCAAAAATTAGAATAATACAAATTCCCAAAGTTTTCAAGATAAGAGAAAAAGGCTCGAACCTTTCGGTTCAAGCCTTTGGAAAATCCGTATATTTACGATTAGATTGTGTAGCCGTTTGCTTTCAGAGCTGCTACCATTTCTTCGTAGTGTGCTTTGTTTCTTGTTTCAACAGCTACATCTACTACTACGTTGCTTACTGCTACGCCTTTTGCTCTTCTGTTGTGGTTAACATCCAGAATGTTAGCGCCTGTGCTGGAGATGATCTGCAGCAGCTGGATCAGCTGGCCGGGTTTATCAGCCATCATTACAGAGAATTCAGCGATTCTGCCGTTTTCCTGCAGGCCTTTGTCGATGATTCTGTCCAGAACGTTAACGTCTACGTTACCGCCGGAAACTACACATACAACTTTTTTACCAGCGATGTCTACTTTGTTTGTCATAGCTGCTGCTACGGAAACAGCGCCAGCGCCTTCAGCTACCATTTTGTGTTTTTCCAGCAGCATCAGGATTGCGGAAGCGATTTCGCCTTCTGTTACTGTTACGATACCGTCAACGTATTTCATGCAAGCGTCGAATGTCAGGTCGCCGGGTTCTTTTACAGCGATACCGTCAGCCATTGTGGAAACGCTGGGCAGTTTTTCGATTTTCTTGTGTTCTACGGACTGTTTCATGGAAGGAGCACCTGCTGCCTGTACGCCATATACTTTGCAGTTGGGGTTGATAGATTTTACTGCGCAAGCGATACCGGAGATCAGACCGCCGCCACCGATGGGAACCAGGATTACTTCTGCTTCGGGCAGTTTTTCCAGGATTTCCAGAGCAATTGTACCCTGACCAGCCATTACGTATTCATCGTTGAAGGGGTGCAGGAATGTGTAGCCGTGTTCTTTCTGCAGTTCAACTGCTTTTGCAGCTGCGTCATCATATACGCCGGGAACCAGAACAACTTCTGCGCCATAGCTCTTTGTTGCTTCTACTTTAGCCAGAGGTGCGCCTGCGGGCATGCAGATTGTAGCTTTGATGCCTTTTCTCTGAGCAGACAGAGCTACGCCCTGAGCGTGGTTACCAGCAGAGCAAGCGATTACGCCTTTGGAAGCTTCTTCTTCTGTCAGGCTAGCTGTTTTTACATAAGAGCCTCTCAGTTTGAAGGAGCCTGTCAGCTGCATATTTTCACATTTGATGTAAACATTTGCGTTGGGGTTGATAAAAGCGGATTCATACAGAGGTGTAGTTCTTGCTACGCCTTCCAGTGTTTTCTTTGCGTCCTGAATCATTTCCAGTGTCAGCATTTTTTCTTCCTCCTGTTTGTGTTTTTTTGATTTACGTTTGTCTTTATATCAAGGACTTTTATTCATCCTTGTCCTTCTCTCGAATACAGGTAAATTATATCCCTCAAAGCCCGTATAGTCAATGATTTTTTGCCATTTTTTTAACATTTTTTGCGATTTTGGCAGATATTCCAGTGATTCCATCTGCGGTGTACAATTTTCCGCACTCTATAAAATTTTGCCTTTTTTCATTGTGCGTTTTTCCCCCTGAGAAAAATTTTCCAATCAAAAAGAAAGCGCCAGAATACCGCTTCTTACAGTATTTCTGACGCTTTTTGTTACTTTTTTATTAAGCAGACACTCCGCTGTTTCTGCTGCTTTTACGTTTACGCATACGCTGCAGGGGCTGTCTGTTTTCATTGTGGATATATTCAGGCTCTGCTGTGCCTGCTACAACATCCTCTGTGATGATGCAGCGCTCCACTGTTGTTTCTGTGGGAATTTCATACATGATAGGATTGATGAATTCCTCTACGATGGAACGCAGACCACGGGCGCCTGTTTCTCTTTCCATGGCTTTTCTTGCAATGGCTTTGAGGGCTTCATCCTTAAATTCCAGAATAACATCATCCAAAGCGAAGAGATATTCATACTGCTTTGTCAGAGCATTCTTGGGTTCTGTCAGGATATGCACAAAGGCATCTTCATCCAGATTATCCAGTGTCACCACTACAGGCAGACGACCGATGAATTCAGGGATCAGGCCATATTTCAGCAGATCCTGAGGCATCAGGCTCTGCAGCAGTTCGTCGTTCGTTTTATCCAGCTTGCTCTGTACTTCTGCGCCAAAGCCGATGACTTTATGACCCATACGGTTCTGGATGATCTTTTCGATGCCGCCAAAAGCACCGCCGCAGATGAACAGGATATTTGTTGTATCGATCTGGATGAATTCCTGATGAGGATGTTTTCTACCGCCCTGAGGGGGTACGCTTGCCACAGTGCCTTCCAGGATCTTCAGCAGTGCCTGCTGTACGCCTTCACCGCTGACATCTCTTGTGATGGATACGTTTTCGCTTTTCTTTGTGATCTTATCGATCTCATCGATATAGATGATACCGCGTTCTGCACGTTCGATATCATAATCTGCCGCCTGGATCAGTTTCAGCAGGATGTTTTCTACGTCCTCACCTACATAGCCCGCTTCTGTCAGGGATGTAGCATCGGCAATGGCAAAAGGCACATTCAGCACCTTCGCCAGCGTCTGGGCCAACAGCGTTTTCCCTGTACCGGTAGGGCCTACCAGCAGGATATTGCTCTTCTGCAGTTCCACATCATCCGCTTTCGCATCCATATAAATGCGTTTGTAATGGTTATAAACGGCAACGGCCAAAGCCTGTTTTGCCCTATCCTGACCAATAACATATTCATCCAGCGTTGCTTTGATTTCCTTAGGCTTGGGAACATTAAAATTCTCATCCTTGTCTGCCAGCACATCGTATTCTTCATCGATGATATCGGCACACAGATCGATACATTCATCGCAGATATATACATTAGGTCCCGCGATCAGTTTTTTCACCTGATCCTGTGTTTTACCACAGAAGGAACAACGCAGCTTATTCATATCTTCCGTTTTTCCTGCCATTTATCATTTCTCCTTTGTCTGAGGTCTTGTGATGACATCGTCGATCAGGCCGTAAGCCTTCGCTTCTTCTGCAGTCATGAAATTATCGCGTTCTGTATCTCTTTCCACTTCTTCCACAGGTTTGCCTGTGTTTTCAGCCAGGATCTTGTTCAGTTTCTGCTTTGTGCGCAGGATGTTTTCTGCGTGGATGCAGATATCTGTTGCCTGGCCTCTTGCGCCACCGCTGGGCTGGTGGATCATCACTTCTGCGTTGGGCAGAGCATATCTCTTGCCCTTTGCGCCGCCTGCCAGCAGGAACGCGCCCATGCTTGCAGCCATGCCGATGCAGATCGTAGAAACATCGGGTTTGATGTACTGCATTGTATCATAAATTGCCATGCCGGCTGTTACGGAACCGCCGGGGCTGTTGATGTACAGATTGATATCCTTATCGGGGTCTTCCGCAGCCAGGAACAGCAGCTGCGCCACAACGAGGCTTGCTGTTACGTCGTTTACTTCTTCCCCCAGGAAAATGATTCTGTCTTTCAGCAATCTGGAATAAATATCATAAGAACGTTCGCCACGGTTGGACTGTTCTACTACCATAGGTACTAAACTCATTATGATTCCTCCAATCTTATATTATCTAAATAGGCACAGTTTCCTGTGCCTACTTGATTTTCAAATTATTACATTAAATCCGGTGGGATTATTCTGCTTCTTTGATGATAGCTGTGTCTTCGATCAGTTTCATAGCTGCTTTTACCAGCATATCCTGTCTCAGAGCTTCTTTATCTTCAGCCTGGATCATATCCAGCATTGTTTTGCCGTCGATACCGTAGCTTTCGCCGTATTTTACAACTTCTGCATCCAGGTCTTCATCGGAGATAACCAGGTTTTCAGCTTTTGCGATAGCTTCCAGCATCAGTCTGGCGTCAACGCTCTTCATGGATGTATCTTTGAAAGTTTCTCTCATTGTTTCTTCGTTTGTGCCCATGTACTGATAGTAGATATCCATGGACAGACCCTGACGAACAATGTTTTCTTCGAATTCTCTCATCATGCTATCGATCTTGTTATCGTACATAACCTGAGGAACTTCCATTTTGCAGTTAGCTACTGCAACGTCCAGCAGTTTGTCGCCCTGCAGCTGTCTAGCTTTTTCTGTTTTTTCTGTAGCCAGTTTAGCCAGGATGTCTGCTTTGTATTCATCCAGTGTGGAGAATTCGGAAACATCTTCTGCAAACGCATCGTTCAGTTCAGGCAGTTCTTTTGCTGTGATCGCGTTCAGCTTGATTGCGAATACAGCGGGTTTGCCAGCCAGTTCAGGTGCATGGTAAGCTTCGGGGAATGTTACGTTGATGTCGAATTCTTCGCCGATGTTGTGGCCTACGATCGCTTCTTCGAAACCTTCGATGAAGGAGTGAGAACCCAGTTCCAGGTCATGGCCTTCTGCCTTGCCGCCGTCGAAAGGAACGCCGTCAACGGAACCCAGGTAGTCGATGTTTGCAACGTCGCCCAGCTGAGCTGCTCTATCTGTTACTTCTACTTTTCTTGCGTTCTGTCTCTGTACTTTTTCCAGTTCCAGCATAACATCTGTGTCTGTTACTTCTGCGGAAACTTTTTCAACTTCCAGGCCTTTGTACTGACCCAGTTCTACTTCGGGTTTTACTGTTACGTCGCAGATGAATTTTGCGCCTTTACCGGACTGGATGTATTCGATGTCCAGTGTGGGAGCGGAAACAACATCCAGACCCAGTTCTTTGATTGCTGCCTGATATTCTTCGGGGAAGATGTGGTTGATGGCATCTTCGTAGAAGAATGCTTCGCCATACTGTGCTTCGATCAGTTTTCTGGGCACTTTGCCTTTTCTGAAGCCGGGCAGAGCCAGGTTGTTTTTGTGTTTGTTGTAAGCGAAAGCCATACCCTGTTCCAGTACTTCTGCGCTTACTTCAAAGGAAAGTTTTACTGCTGTTTTTTCTTTGCTAATTAATGTTGCGTTCATTGTAAGAAGCTCCTCCTTAAAAATATTCGTTTTATGACAACGTTGTCTTGTATTCTATGATGCTGCCATGTTGAGATACAGTACTCTAAAACTGCACAATCACAGTTGATTATAACACACAGATTTTTGAAAATCTACAGGTAAATGCAAATTTTCCTCAGGTTTTCGGGAAAAAACACGCCTAAAATACCTCATATTCTGCGGAAATCAATTCCGCTTCTGTATTTTTCTCCATAAAATCCAGGATATGCTGTATCATGCTGTCGGCGTGACGTTTTTCATTGGTGACACAGGCAAAGCCAATGACAATCATTTTATGCTCATCCTGCAGGTCTACCTCTGCAACGGAAACATTGAATTTATGCCGTGTTTTCTCCACCAGGCTTTTTACCACCATCCGCTTTTCCTTCAGACTGGAGACCCACTCCGCCCGAAAGGTGACCTCACAAGTCCCTACGATCATGGCATTCACTCCTTTTATTTTGCAGAACTAAGTTCTGCCAGTTTTCGTTTCAGTGCTTCATAAGCTTCTTCCGCATCTTCGATCTCAAGCACTGTCTGCTCCATGGGACACATGCCCGTTTTGGTGCGGTTGATGATATATTCCACTTCTTTCCCGTAGGTAAAAGTGATGCTGCTTTTCGCAAAGGCCTTCAATGCATGGCTGCTAACGATTTCGCCAAAGGCTTCCACCACGCCTGCCTTTTCCATCAGGAGCGCCGCTGCTCTGCCGATGACCCTGTCCGCCACACAAGCACCTTTCAGGATATCCATATCTTCTTTCAAAAGCGCCATCATAGGCGCGATGCCCTTCTTTTCAGAAGTGACCAGTTTTCCGTTGGCTAAAGCTGCCGCAAAGGTAATCTCCCCCTGCAGAGCTGCTTTTGCCTGTTCCAGTCTTTCGTTCTCCATCATTTCCAAATCCTTCCATCAATATCCGCTGCAACCCGCTTCAGGTCTGCGCGAATAGAAATTTTCTGAGGGCAAACAGATTCACATTTGCCGCACTCCCTGCATGCAGCAGGTTTCTGTTCTACAGGCATGCCGTCCCATGCGAAGCCAATGACCCCATAGCTGCGATAGATGTGATACTGATTCCATCTCTTGAAACATTCGGGGATATTTACCCCAAAGGGACAGGGCATACAATAACTACAGCCGGTGCAGCCGTTCTGCACTCTGCTTTTCATTTCCGCCGCAACTTCTTCGATGACAGCATATTCTGCATCATTCAAAGGCTTGAAATCAGCAAACGTATTCAGATTATCCTGCACCTGCTCCATGCTGCTCATGCCGCTCAGGATGACCTTCACATTCGGCAGACTGCCTACCCATCTCAATGCATAGGAAGCGGTCGTCGCATCGTTATTCAGTTTCGCAAATTTCTCATTCAGATCAGGGGAAAGATTGGCCAGAGCACCGCCTCTCACAGGCTCCATGATGACCAGAGGGATACCCAGTTCTTCTGTCAGTTTGTAGCCCTTCATGCCCGCCTGTTCTTCCGTATCCATGTAGTTGAACTGGATCTGGCAGAAGTCCCATTTTCGTACTTTTATGATTTCTTCGAATACTTCATAGGAATCATGGAAAGAAAAACCGATGTATCTGATCTTGCCTTCCGCCCGCAGTTCTTCCAATGCAGAAAGCACGTCCAGCTGCACTACGTTTTCCCATCTGCCCTTATCCAGCGCATGAAGCAGATAAAAGTCGATGTGGTCTGTCCGCAGACGTCTCAGCTGTTCTTCCACAAATTTTCGCACATCCGCCTGTTCCTTTACCTCCCAGACAGGTAATTTCGTTGCCAGATAAAAGGAATCTCTGTCATGTCTGGAAAGGGCTTCACCGTAAAAATCTTCACTCTCACTGTCGTGATAGTAATAAGCCGTATCAAAATAATTCACACCATTGGCCAATGCGTAGTCCAGCATTTCAGATGCCTTCACCCGATCGATCCTGCCGTCTTCCTTCGTAGGAAAACGCATGCCGCCAAAGCCCAGCAGGGAAACCTCCGCGCCAACGGTCTCCATTTTTCTCTTCTCCATTCTTCTCCCTCTTTCCATTGCAAAACCTGAATATACGAAAAAAGCAGATTCTGATATTCTCAAAACCGACTTTCTAAAGCGCGAGACGAGATTAGAACTCGCTACCCTAGCCTTGGCAAAGCGATGCTCTACCACTGAGCCACTCGCGCATAGTATGAAGTTTGTCGA
>NZ_JAFUMA010000122.1 GCF_017483025.1 Anaerotignum sp.
ATTGAAAAAACAAGGAGGTAATTGCTCCGTATGTCCAAACGGTGGCTGGAACCCACAAATGTAAGGAACTCAGATGGATAACAGTAGATGTTTTACTGCTGTATTTCTTGTGATGGGGTCTTTTTTTGTCCGAAAAAGAATATTTGAAAGATGTAAAACCTTATGTAAGGCCATTGGTAGTAAACGCAATTCACTATATCTCCACTTTACTCTATATTTCCGTATTGAGTAAATTAAAAAATCATAAAAATGATGAAGCGCCCAGAGGTTCGATCTGGGCAGTTCAAGATATGTACCCCTTTTCCATATCGAAATAGTAACGTGAACTGTTTTATGGATACGTTTATTGGTGAAAATGATCCGGATGATAGCGTAGGAATCTCTTACACCATCAATTCCAATGCTGCATCTTTGTCATAGAAAGCAATAAGGCCAGCGACTAGCATTGTCCAAAAACCGTTTTTCTAAGAATTTGTTCAAGTTGTGTCAGACAAAACTTCAACGAAAAGAAAAAGGCTGCTAAGTTGTTATATATCAGCTGTGCAGGACAGCACGCTGATCGGCTAGTACCATAATGATATTGTGTTCCTTCCCCTGGAACTGTTTACTCCTTACAGTTCTTAAGAGCAGCAATATCCTATCAATGGTTTTACATGAGGTTTTACACCTCATATAAAAGCAATCTGTAACGAATCGTCCAATTCTGTTCAGACTGCTTTTTTTAATTGCGAAAAGGAATTTTGAAGGAAAGGAGGAAGTCATTGGTTTTTAACCATGACGATGGTGTATGAAGAAGAATCTATCTAGGGCGTTAGTTTTATGTATTTTAGCTTCCATCACAGTATCAGGCTGTCATAAAGAAGCGTCCACGCCGGACGAGATGAATCAGAATATCCCCGCACAACTGGAAACAGTAGAAGATGTGGAAGTCGAACAGGTCGATGCTGCAGAATATGCACAGGAATCGAGCAATCAAGCATCTGATGATGCGGCGGATATAAAAGATGACACATCTGCCGGCGAAACCAAGGGAGCAACTTCATCTACAGATAAAGCGACTGCGGATAAAGACACTCCCAGTGAAGTAGTTCAGGAAAGTACCCAGGAAAACAGCCAGAACAACGACACGAACAGGCAGACCATTGTTGGCTCTGCTTATGCTATCAGTGAAGAGACCGAGACATATATCGATGATTTCGGTATCCAAACGATAGAGAAAAAATATGTGATCCCCTATAACGCAGATATCAAAGATATAGCGCAGGCGACGATCACGACAAATCATGTGCAGTATGCGATCGATAGCATTGTGACCCCCCAGAACTTTGAAGAAAAGAAACTGGTAAAAGAACAGATCGCAAAAACCGAGGAAGAAGCGAAGAAATTCGCCGATGAACTCGAATACGATGAGCCAGACGGTACAGGCGTATTGACCCTTGACCCGAACTCCGTAAAGGCGGAGGTGAACAAAGACGAAAAGATCCCTTCCGGTACCAGTTTTGTAAAAACCTATGATATGACGATCAAGGATCAGGATAAGATCCCCCAGACACTGAAGTCCAACGGTGTCACATACTATCAGGGTAAAGTTACATGGCAGAACATGGGTGATCCCGGAACAGGCATCAGCGGAACAAATGGTAATAATGCATACGGAACCTATAATACAGTCGCGTCTTCTTGGAGAGCGACTGTGTCTTATTATGGCACGAAATATACAGAAGATAAGGATTATAAGGGCACAGCTACATATGTGGGCAAGATTCTTGCAAAAAATTCCCCCACAAATATCTACGTTGTGACCTATAAACCAAACTCTATGGTTGCAAATGCCAGCGGCATTTACTATCAGAATTACATCAATTCTATGTATCAGAAGGAAAATAGTAAACTTGCTGCATCCGGTGCATCTGATATGATGGGTATGTATTCTGCAGGCTATAGCAACGGCTGGATGGGCAAGGTGATCGGTGCATTGGTAGCGTTACTGTTTGCGTTTGTAGGTGCGTTGATGTATGTAGCCGTAAAAGTTTGGAAAAAAGTGAATGAAGATCCGGAGGAAGTCGTTGCTACGGTCAATAAGGAAGAGATCCCTGTTGAACTGATCGACGGTGAAGATTCCGTTGAATCTGAAACAACGCAGTAAGGAGGGGTGTATATGAATCCAATTACAATCCTCGTATTCGCACTTGTTTTAGCACTTATTATGCTGACTGCTTTTTCTTTGTTGATCATTTCAACTGCCTTGAATAAAAAAAATATCAAACTAGACCTTTTCGCATTTGATTTTAATTTCGGCAAGTTGAAAAAGGGGCGGATCAGTGATACAAAAGTTGAACCTGCAGATATCACAGCTGAGCCGGAAGGCATCCTTGTTGGGGAAGAGAATAATGAACCTCCTGCTGCCTCTGCTGATTTTGTTTCTGCGGAAGCAGCTGACACAACAGAACATCAGAGTGCAGATATTGTTGATATGAACGATTTACCCGACATACTGGAAGGTTTTGATGAATTTGAAGACTTTGACGATCTGGAGGAGCCCGGAGAAAATGTGAAAAAAGGCGGCAGAGCCGCATTAGTCATGGGCGGGATGAAAGATCGTTTCGCACAGGCGCAGAATGACGCCCAGGCAAAAGCGATCGAACGCGAAGCGAAAAAAATGCAGGAAGACCTTGAGCTGTACGATCCTGATGAAACAATGGAAGAAATTCCTGAAGATTTCGGTGGGAAGTTACGTTACTGGTGGAGAAATCACTTTGGTTTCCGCATCGGCACATGTGCAGTAGCGGTATTCCTGATTTTTGCTGTAGTGTTTTATGGGTATCAGATGCGTGGTTTTGTCCCTACAGATAACGATGATTCAATCGTTACAGCCACAGACGAAAAGAAAGACGGCGAAAAAACTGCAGAACTAGATCCCGAACTGGAAGAGTTCAGACAAACACTGGACGGGGAACTGGCACCGGTTGATGTAGATGCCGATAGCCTAGATGAAGATCCGAACCTTGCTGAAATTGTTACGACAGCTCAGCGACAGGTGGGAAATACACCTGCAACCTATACAGGGTCTCACACAACAAGACAGCCCTCCGGTTCTATCGGTACGATCAGCATCCCGTCTATTAATCTGAAAAATGCGCCTGTCATGGGTAGTGTTGAAATGAGTGATCTGTCTAAAGGGACAGGACACTTTGAGAATACTCCTGTATTCGACGGCAATGTCGGTATTGCAGGGCATAATAACACACACTTCAAATATCTGGTGAATGTCGATATTGGCGATCAGATCCAGTACACTGTAAATGGCGTGACTCGTACATATCAGGTGACTGATATGCGCGCTATCTCTGATACGGACTGGGGTGTATTTACAGATTATGGCGATAACCGTCTGACTTTGGTGACCTGTGAACATTTGGTTCCTAATAGCAGGATCGCAGTGACTGCGATTCAGGTTGGATCCGACAGCGGCAGATCTAATGGGTCTGTTTATACCGGCAAGGTAAATAGCTCTTTCCATCAGGACAGTGGTGATTATCACGATGCTGGTTCTGGGTATACAGATTATATTGGTGTGTTCACTGGCAACAATTAAATAATTGTAGGTACAAAACTTTGGTCAATGATTTACCAAAGTTCTTTTTTTATCCAGAAAGGAGGGGGGAATGGATGCAGAAAGATAAACGCATTGTTTTTGGCAAATGGAAAACGAGATATTGTTTGCTGCTGTTGATGGCTATATCTGTTGGTCTTATGCTTTGGATGCAGAATAACATTTTTGTTGTTTTGGCAGCCATTTTTACATTCCTCTATTTCGTTTTATGGGTAAAAGAAAATGTTTTGGCTTTTCAGGACTGGGTTCGGAAAGCCAAAGGCGATTTTGCTATTTTCGGCGAATACGCCGATCGTTTTACAGAGATGTTCGCAAAGAACAGGGAAGGCAAAAGGTGAAATAAAAATGAAAAAGGGATTTAGATTTTACGCATTATTCGGTGCGTTGATAAGCTCTCTTGCATTTTCTCCAGTATGTGCTTTTGCCGATGACGGGTATTCGGTACAGTATTTCGACAGTGAAGCGGATTATTTCGCCAACTCCGGGGGTAGTAGTTTTTCCAATAGCTATAACGACAGCTATTCCAGCGGGAATTACTACGATTATTCTACGGACTATACTGATTACTCCACGGAAACGCTGTATAACGGTAATTACACAGATACGATCCAGACAGAAAGCTATGGGGATTATACTATTGACGGATATTACGAAAACGGTACATCCACCCTTGGTTCTGATATTGTATATGGTTCTTCATCCACACCTACAACAAGATTGTGGTCCGATGAGCCTTTGGTGAATACTGTTACAGCGAATCAGCATCGTGTTAGAAATGAGAAGAAACCTATCACGATCAAGATTAATGGTGAAAAATATACACCCAGAGATACACAGCCATTGCTTATTGATGGCAGAGTATTTGTTCCTCTGCGTTTTGTAGTGGAACAGTTGGGTTATACAGTGAGCTGGGACAGTGAAGAAATGATCGCTGAAATCAACGATGGTGCAATCGTGGTAGAAGTTGGCTCCTACACCATGTGGAAATATGATGGTATGACGATTCCTACAGATGTTCCGCCGTTTTTGTACCAGGGAACGTTAATGGTAGGCTTACGTCAGATCGGCAATGCACTGAACTATAAAGTCGGCTGGGACGAAGAAAACAGGGTGGTATCCTTGGATAGAGCAAAACCCAACTACGATCTGAAACAGCATAATGTTTTCGACAGAAGCGTTTACTAAGCATTACGATTTTAAGAATCGGTTCCTAAGTCATGGACCATTCCGGCAGCCTATATGTAGGGACTTTGGTAAACCGTTTACCAAAGTCTGGGAAGGAAGTGTTTCAATGAGAGATTTTTTCGAATATATCAACGGCTGTGAGGTCATTGAATATCACAAAGGGACTGCGAAAGGCAAGTTCCTTTATTTTTTTCTTTCTTATATTCCAACGCTTCTGATGGTCGTTTTACTGTGTTTGACACTGGAAAAGGCCTATACCATGCTTCGATATGAGATTGATCATACATCAGTACTGCTACAATACATAGCACTCGGCGTTTTTATCCTGATGATGGATGTAATTGCCAGTATTACAAAAGAGAAAAAAGTCGCAGAGTTCCAAGAGTGCTGTATCATCCGGTACACGGGTATAGTTGATGAAATTGATCAGTATTGGATCAAAGAAAAGTATAAAATGCAGGAATATGGTGCAGATGGTACTTGGATCGCTATGGAGAAAAAGAGAAGAGAGAGAACATGAAAATAAATGGCATAGACTATTTGAACTCTTTTCAAGGGTGTCAGGTGATAGATTATCGCTTGGCGAAACGGTTCAAAGGACAATTGGAAGGCAAAAATAGATTTCTGTATTGTGTAATTGCAGCGGAAGTAATTATTGGGATATTGTCGTTGATTCTTCTGTTCGACACATTTGTGTCAGCGGTAGCATCAAGGCTTATTTCCCATAGATCTATGATCATATTTCTGCTATGTGTTGCTGCATTGTTTGTAGTGAAAATATATTATGAACGGAATTCGTTTATGACGGCAGAATACTATCTACGGATTGACGGTACATTTCCCGAAGAAGAGTTGGAGGAAATCCAGCAGAATTTTCACTTGCATCCGGCAGTACAGTTCAATAAGAAGGGAACAGCAGATAATATATTTGTTGCTTATCCAAAAACGAAAGGTGGATTTGAATGAGAGAAAAAATTAAAATCTCGGATGAAAAGGGAGCATCTTTTTCCGATGCAGCAATGGCATTGCTCGGGATTTTAGCTCTCATTCTTATTATGTATGTGTTTAGATTGGTGCTTTTGGCGATTGCAAATGGTACGTTATTTTGTCCTATATGAATACTTGGTGGAGGGCTGAAAAAATATTTTTTTCCAAATCCCCAATTCGGTATTTTGACTGTGATAAAATACAGAGTAATAGAACAGAAAGACTAACTATTAAAAGTCAAGTCAAAAAATCAAAATTTTAAGTAAAGTGCAGAAATACTTTTCAAGTAAGTTAGAACC
>NZ_JAFUMA010000123.1 GCF_017483025.1 Anaerotignum sp.
AGGCAAGTGCTTGTATCGGCTGCGGCGCATGTGAAAAGAGATGCCCTTACAATCTGCCCATCAGAGAAATGCTGAAGGATGCAGCAGCAAAATTTGGTGAATGATTGAAAAATGATTGCGACAAGGAAAGGGGCGTCGTGATATGAAGAAATTTCTTGCTCTTTTTATGACTTTCTGCATGGGGATGAGTACCGTTGCTTTTGCGGCAACGCCTTCCATTACGAAAATCAATGCAGGGGAATATCGTAGCTATGCAGTCCTTTCTGATGGTAGCCTCTATACCTGGGGTTATGGGGAGCAGTATGATACGCTCGCTGCAGAATTTCATGTTGGTTCCTGGAGCAACAGACCTGTAAAAACAGACAGCGGTATCCTTGCAGCGGGGGATGACCAGTACAGAGCAAAAGTACATTGGAAAATTAAGACAGATGGCAGTTACTGGGAGGATTCTGAATACTGGAGTGCACCCAGAAAACTGCTCGGTAATGCTGTTGCAGCAGAAAACGGATTTGTTCTTCTTTCTGATGGAACTTTATGGTACGCCGGCGATGATGAAGTTGAAAAAGTGGCTTCCAATGTGAAGGATTTTTCCATATATCTTCCCAGTTCGTATGCGATTTTGAAACAGGATGGCAGCGTATGGATTTACGATAAATATGTTGATAATCCTTTTGGTATCAAGGCGGCGAAGGGTGTATTGACGAAATTTATGGATGGCGCTATTGATGTAGACATAGGGCAAGTAAACCTGTATGTACTGAAAAAAGATGGCAGCCTGTGGGGCTGGGGCGATAATATGTATGGTCAGCTTGGAAAGGGATATGCGAGTGCGTATAATGAGCCAAATGACTATACAGGTTATCGGATGATGGATGATGTGGTTTCTGTAGAAGCACCAAGTGTAGAAGTTTTTGCCATCAAAGAAGACGGCAGCCTCTGGGCGTGGGGTGACGGCGGTAATGGTACATTAGGTGTCGGATTAAAGGGTAGCATCTCTTACAGCGAAAGTTTTCGTTTTTACACAGGTAAGGTGCCTTCTCCCACAAAGGTGATGGATGATGTGGCAGCAGTCAGCACCAATGGCCATACACTGATTCTGAAAAAAGACGGTACACTTTGGGCGTGTGGCGACAATGCAGGCTTTGCTGTCGGTGACGGCGCGAAACTGGAACTGAGACAATGGGGCGACCACAGTCAGGACAGACTGGAACCTGTGAAAATTTCTCTGGGTATTACAACAGGAAAATATACAGAACCCTCTAAATTTGTTGATGTGAAAACAGGCGCGTATTATTTTGAGCCTGTGGACTGGGCGGTGGAAAAGAATATCACCAGCGGCACCAGCAGCAATACATTCTCGCCCGACCAGACTTGCACAAGAGGTCAGATCATTACTTTCCTGTGGCGTGCAGCAGGTTCTCCTGCGCCCAAGGGCGGCGTGACTTTTGGTGATGTAGATCAGAATATGTACTACGCCAAAGCCATCGCATGGGCGGCAGAAAAGGGCATGGCCGATGGCATGAGATTTGAGCCAGATGCACCTTGCACCAGAGAAATGGCAGTAGAATTCATGTGGAAATATGCAGGCAGTCCCGATGCTGTTCAGGCGGATTTCAATGATGTGACTTCTGAAGCTGTAGACTGGGCGGTAGCAGAAGGTATTACCAGCGGTACAAGCAATACCACATTTTCTCCTGACCAGACCTGCACTAGAGGACAGATCGTGACATTCCTCTACAGAGGTTTTGGCAAATAATAAAATGCAGACAAAAAGAAATCCCGAAGGAATTTTCCTTCGGGATTATTTTTATTGGATTTTACGGATTAAACACGAGCTACGCCCAGAGTTACTTTTTCACCGTTGATGTTCCATTCTTTGCTCAGTTCGCCGCCTACGCCAGCAACAACTTCTTCAGCCAGAACGTCTGCTTTGATGTCATTTGCAGCCAGGATTTCTGCGATCTTCGCATTGCCGTCGTGGTAAACTTTGATACGGTCTGTTACGTTGAAGTCAGCTTCTTTACGCATTGTCTGGATCTTGGAAACGATTTCGCGAACGAAGCCTTCTTCTACCAGTTCATCTGTCAGGTTTGTATCCAGAACAACTGTCAGG
Organism: Anaerotignum sp.; assembly: GCF_017483025.1. Lineage (GTDB taxonomy): Bacteria > Bacillota > Clostridia > Lachnospirales > Anaerotignaceae > Anaerotignum_A. The sequence continues at coordinate 2,114 of NZ_JAFUMA010000123.1, forward strand.
TTGTTATCGCCGGAGGATACGAAGCCGCCTTTTTCTGCTGTATCGATCAGCACGTCGTCCATTTCCAGAATAACTTCGCTGCCGTCTACTGTGAAGACTGCTTTGCCGTTTGCTTTCAGTTCAGCCATGAATGCGGAACCGTCAACTTCTTTCAGGTAAGCACCGATTGCGGGTACCAGTTTGCCGTATTTTTTACCCAGTGTTCTCAGCTGAGGCTTGAATGTGTATGTTGTGAATGCTTCTACGTCATCTGTAAAGGAAACTGCTTTTACGTTCAGTTCTTCTTTGATGATTTCCAGATATTCTTCAGGCAGTGTCTGTTCTGCTTTCACATACATCATAGCCAGAGGCTGTCTGTTCTTCATTGCGCTTGCGTTACGAGCTGCACGGCCTTCAACAACTACTTTCAGTACGAAGTCCATGTTAGCTTCCAGGTTCACATCTACCCATTCTTCATGGTATGCGGGCCAGTCGCACAGGTGAACGGATTCAGGCGCATTTGCGTCTACTTTCTTCACCAGGTTGCCATAGATTTCTTCTGTGATGAAAGGTGTGAAAGGAGCAGCCAGTTTTACCATTGTTTCCAGAACTGTGTACAGAGTCATGTAAGCATTGATCTTATCCTGTTCCATGCCTGCTGCCCAGAAACGTTCACGGCTTCTTCTTACATACCAGTTGGACAGGTCGTCCAGGAAATCTACCATAGCACGAGCGGGTTCTGTCAATTTGTAGCCATCCAGACATTCGTCAACGAATTTATTCAGTGTCTGCAGCTTGGACAGGATCCATTTATCCATGGGAGCCAGTTTATCATATTCCAGTTTGTACTGTGTGGGATCGAATTTGTCGATATTTGCATACAGGATATAGAATGCGTATGTGTTCCACAGAGTACCCATGAATTTTCTCTGCATTTCGGATACTGCTTCGTCATAGTAACGAGAAGGCAGCCAAGGAGCGGAGTTTGCATAGAAGTACCAGCGAACTGCGTCAGCACCCTGTTTGTTCAGTGCATCCCAGGGATTAACAACGTTGCCTTTGTGTTTGGACATCTTCTGACCGTCTTTATCCTGAACATGGCCCAGAACGATACAATTCTTGAAGGGTGCGCAGTCGAAGATCAGTGTGGAAACTGCCAGCAGTGTGTAGAACCAGCCGCGAGTCTGGTCAACAGCTTCGGAGATGAAGTCTGCAGGGAAGTTTTCGTCGAAGATTTCCTTGTTTTCAAAAGGATAGTGCCACTGTGCGAAAGGCATTGCACCGCTGTCGAACCAGCAGTCGATAACTTCGGGAACGCGTGTCATCAGCTTGCCGCACTGAGGGCATGTGATGTGAACTGCGTCGATGAAGGGTTTGTGCAGTTCGATGTTTTCGGGGCAGTCGGGAGACATTTCCTTCAGTTCAGCGATGGAACCGATGGTATGTCTGTGACCGCATTCACATTCCCAGATGGGCAGTGGTGTACCCCAGTATCTTTCACGGGACAGACCCCAGTCGATAACGTTTTCCAGGAAGTTGCCGAAACGGCCTTCTTTGATGTTATCGGGATACCAGTTGATGGTTCTGTTATTTGCTACCAGTCTGTCACGCAGTTTTGTCATTTCGATGAACCATGTGCTTCTTGCGTAATACAGCAGAGGTGTGTCACATCTCCAGCAGAAAGGATAGTTATGTTCGAAGGGCAGAGCCGCGAACAGGGAACCGTTTTCTTCCATATATTTCAGAACTACGGGGTCAGCATCTTTTACGAACAGGCCTTCGAAAGGACCAGCCAGTTTGTTCAGGTGACCGTTTGTGTCTACATTCTGGTAGAATGTTACGCCATATTTTTTACATACACGGTAGTCGTCTTCACCGTATGCATATGCTGTATGAACGATACCTGTACCGTCTGTCAGTGTTACGTAGTCATCGCATGTTACGAAGTAGCCCTTGAAATCATCGCCCTGGGGCTGGAAGGAGAACAGGGGTTCATACTTCACGTATTCCAGGTCGCCGCCCTTCATTCTTTCTACAACTTCGTAGTTGCCTTCGCCCAGAACGGAATCCATCAGAGCTTCTGCCATGATTACATAATAATCCTGATATTTTGCTTTTGCGTAAACTTCTTTTGCGTTTACAGACAGGATGATGTTGGAGGGCAGTGTCCAGGGGGTTGTTGTCCAAGCCAGGAAGTATGTGTTATCTGTGCCTTCCATTTTGAATTTTGCGATAGCAGATGTTTCTTTTACATCTTTATATCCCTGTGCAACTTCGTGGGAGGACAGTGCTGTACCACAGCGAGGGCAGTAGGGAACTACCTTGTGGCCTTTGTACAGCAGGCCTTTGTCCCAGATCTGTTTCAGTGCCCACCATTCGGATTCGATATATTCGTTATGATATGTTACATAGGGATCATCCATATCAGCCCAGAAACCAACACGGTCACTCATGGAACGCCATTCTTTTTCGTATGTCCATACGCTTTCCTTACATTTGCCGATGAAAGGTTCTACGCCGTAGCCTTCGATCTGGTCTTTGCCGTCCAGGCCCAGTGTTTTTTCTACTTCCAGTTCAACGGGCAGGCCGTGGGTATCCCAGCCGGCTTTTCTCAGAACGCGGTAGCCCTTCATTGTTTTGTAACGGGGTACCAGGTCTTTTACGGCACGAGTGATGATGTGGCCGATATGGGGTTTGCCGTTGGCTGTGGGAGGGCCATCGTAGAATGTGAATACGGGAGCGCCTTCTCTTGCTTTGATACTTTTACCAAAGATATCATTGTCTTTCCACCACTGTTCAACAGCGACTTCTCTTTCGACGAAGTTCATGTTATTGGGGACTTTGTCGTACATTTGAATTCCTCCTTAAAATAGTGATATTTTTCTAAGATTGGCATTTCTTTTGTAGCTTGCTTCGTTTTGTCTTTTGTATGTCTTTTTCTTTCGTATATATGATGGTGCGGTCTTTCCGCTTTTTTGCTGTAAAAAAAGAAAAACCCCTTCATCCACACAGGACGAACGGGTTCGCGGTACCACCTGATTTGACGGCATAGATTTACCGTCCAACTCAACACATCACCATCATGATGTTTTCCCTTAACGCGGGCCACGGCAGAGTCTACTGAGCGAAACTGTTCGGTCTGCCACTCCGGAGTGATTTTCTGTATCTTCCCTGACGTCGGGTTCCCACCTTTTCCCGGCTCTCTGGGCCCAGGCTGAGGATACATACTGTCTCCATCACAGTGTTTTCCATATAATTACCAGACCATTATACCTTCTGGAAAATGGGTTGTAAAGCCTTTTTTGGGCAAAAAGAAAAGTATGTTGTATGCATGTGGACTGTATACAAAAGGCGCCTCTTTTCGGAAATATTTGGAAAAATCGGAGCAAAAAAACGACGATTTTGGCAGAATATGTAAATTCTGGTGTAAAGTCACCCCAAAAAGTTTGATTTTCTTGTAAAAAGTATGTATAATGAACCAAACATACTTTTTGCGGAATATTATTTTTTTGACAGGATGTGTTCAAAAAGTATACCCACATCACCCTGTCGACCCAGAAAAGGAGACTTTAAAATGAAAGGCAGAGACTTTGCACTGCTGACAGACTTATATGAGCTGACCATGATGCAGGGCTACTATGAAACCGGCGCACATAACAGACAGGTGGTATTCGACCTGTTTTACAGAAAGAATCCCAGCGGGAACGGCTATGCCATCGCTGCAGGCCTGCAGCAGGCCATCGAATATCTGGATGGACTGCACTTTACCGCAGAAGACATCGCATATCTGGAAAGCCTGGGTATTTTCTCTGAAGGCTTTATCGGCTATTTGAAGGATTTCCGCTTCACAGGGGAAGTGTATGCTATCCCTGAAGGGACAGTGGTATTTCCCCACGAACCCCTGATGCGTATCAAAGCGCCCATCATCGAAGCACAGCTGATCGAAACAGCACTGCTGAATATCATCAACCACCAGAGCCTGATCGCTACAAAGGCTTCTCGCGTGGTGCATGCAGCCCAGGGCGACCCCGTTCTGGAATTTGGCCTGCGTCGTGCCCAGGGGCCCGATGCCGGTACATTGGGTGCAAGAGCGGCTGTCATCGGCGGCTGCGTGGCAACCAGCAATGTGCTGACAGGCAAGCTGTATGATGTTCCTGTAAAAGGCACCCATGCCCACAGCTGGGTCATGAGCTTCCCTGATGAACTGACAGCCTTCCGTACTTATGGCGAACTGTTCCCCGATGCAGCTATTTTCCTGGTAGACACATACAATACACTGAAGAGTGGTGTACCTCACGCAATTCAGGTATTTGACGAAATGAAAGCAAAAGGCACTCTGCCCGAAAAAGGCTATGGCATCCGTCTGGACAGCGGCGACCTGGCATATCTTTCCAAACGCGCAAGACAGATGCTGGATGAAGCCGGCTATCCCAATGCTATCATCTCTGCTTCCAGCGATCTGGATGAAAACCTGATCACCAGCTTGAAGCTGCAGGGCTCCACCATCAGCCTGTGGGGCGTTGGCACAAAGCTGATCACATCCGATGACTGTCCTGCTTTTGGCGGCGTTTATAAGCTGGCTGCGGAGCAGAATGAAGAAGGCGATTTCGAACCTAAGATCAAACTGTCCAACAACGTGGAAAAAGTAACGAACCCTGGCATCAAGAAGATCGTTCGTATCTATGATAAAGCAACAGGCAAGATCAAAGCCGATCTGCTGGCTCTGGAAGAAGAAGTATTCACAGAGGATATGGATCTGCATATCTATGATACCAATGCAAAATGGAAGAGCATGCGGCTGCCCGCAGGCACATACAGCCTGAGAGAACTGCTGGTTCCTGTTTTTGTAGATGGCAAGCTGATTTATGAATGTCCTGAAACCATGGATATTCAGGCATACTGCAACCAGGAAAAGGATACTCTGTGGGATGAACAGAAACGTCTGAAAAACCCCGATATCGTTCCTGTGGACCTGTCCGATAAGCTGAGCGCAATGAAGCTGAAACTGATCGAGGCAGCAACAGCGCTGTAAGCGCCAACTCGAAATCAGGATTTCGAGCTGGGGACAGATGAAGAATAGATCTATGCCTGCGGGCAGGCGATAGCCTATTCTCCTAGGCGAAAAGCGCGGTTTCCGCCTGCGGATTCCGTTTAGAAAACTTTCCTATTAGAATGCCCAACAGCCCTGACGAAAGTCAGGGCTGTTTTTATGTCAAAACGTATATTTATTGATATCCTCCATGGTCACGCCGGGGTGAAGGGCGATATTGATGCTGTTGGCAATGATATTCGCCAGGCGGTCTACCACGGCATCCACTTCTTTTGGGGTGACGAACATATTCCCTGTATAGGGACCTAAAATTTCGGTGATCATCTGATATTTTTCCTCCTGCTCCAGGGAATGGAGGGCCTGATAAAATTCGGAGCCTTTTTCCGTCTGCTGTATCATTTCCCCTAAGATCCTGTCCATGGTATCGTTGACGAGGGTAGCGGCATCGACAACCGTGGGCACGCCGATGGCGATGACGGGGATACCCAGAGTCTCTTCATCCAGCATCATCCGCCGATTGCCTACCCCTGCGCCAGGGGCAACGCCTGTATCGCTCATCTGGATGGCGGCGTTGATGCGCTTGGAATGACGGGCGGCAAGGGCGTCGATGGCGATAAGAAGGGAAGGACGCAATTTTTCCACGATGCCTTTGATAATTTCTCCTGTTTCGATGCCCGTAATGCCCATGACACCGGGGCTGATGGCGGCGACGGGACGCACCGCTGCATTTATTTCTTCGGGCAGAGAGCCCTGCAGATGGCGGGTCACTAAAATTTTGGAAACGACCTTTGGGCCAAGGGCATCAGGGGTGATGTTCCAGTTGCCCAGGCCTGCCACCAGGATGCAGTCATCTTTTTTCAGCTTTACCAGAGAGCGGATATTTTCTGCCAGAAGGGCAATGAGCTTTTCGTGGCATTCCACATCATTTTCCTTTAGCTTTTCCGATTCCAGTGTGATATAATTGCCCATAGGTTTGCCCATGCGCTGGCTGCCTCCATCGGAAAGGATGCGGACGTGGGTCAGGGAATAGTCCTCCTGTTCCTCCGTTTCCACCTCCACGCCCTCCAGCTCATCGGCTTCGGCGGCGTCGGATTGGGCCAGTTCCCGGGCTTCAATGGCAAGGTCTGTGCGGACGGAAAAGGCGATTTCGACGGATTTTTCTTTTTCTTGCTTCATTTTTTCACAGCCTTTCTGTTTTTTGATTATTTTTTTCGTAGTTTTGAAAAGTATTCATTGACTTATTGCGATTCATAAGGTAAAATATATCTGTTGAGTTAACCACGGGGTGCTCGAGAGAGTGTGAAAAAGGCCCCAAACCGTGTCGGAGGGAGAAGCCCTCAAGGTGGTTAATAGTAAGAAAGAAGAGCGATATTCCCCAAATATCGACGAGAGAAAACCACATTAAAAGTATTTTAGGAGGAAATTACATTGGCTAATATCAAATCTGCTAAGAAAAGAATCAAAGTAATCAACAAAAAAACACTGAGAAACAAAATGATCAAATCTCAGGTTAAAACAGCTATGAAGAAAGTAATCGTTGCTGTAAACGCTGGCGATAAAGAAGCAGCTGCAGTAGCTCTGAAAGGCGCTGTATCCGCAATCGACAGAGCATACATCAAAGGCATCTACCACAAAAACGCAGTGGCTAGAAAAAAATCCAGCCTGACAAGACTGGTTAACAGCCTGTAATCTGGTACAACGAAAAGTAAGGGACATCCGAACGGATGTCCTTTTTTCTTTTCTGTGGAAAACAGATACATTTTGTGGTAAAATATAAATGTAGAAGTGCGTAAAAATACTCCGAAAGGAGGTTTGTGTATGAATTTTGTAGATATCATCATCAAGAAAAGAGATGGCAGAAAACTGACCAACGAAGAGCTCTCCTTTTTTGTAAAAGGTGTGACGGACGGCTCTCTGCCCGATTATCAAATTTCTTCCTTATTGATGGCGATTTTATTGCGTGGCATGGATGCGGAAGAAACGGCGCACCTGACTATGGAAATGGCCCATTCCGGTGGCATGTTCGACCTGTCCTCCGTGGAGGGCTTCAAGGTAGATAAGCACAGCACCGGCGGTGTGGCGGATACGACCACGTTAGTTCTGGCACCTTTGGTGGCATCCGTGGGCGTTCCTGTGGTGAAAATGAGCGGCCGTGGTCTTGGCTTTTCCGGCGGCACCATCGACAAACTGGAATCCATCCCCGGTTTCCGGGTGGATGTGACGGAGGAAGAAGCCCTCAGATATGGTAGGAAAAGCGGCATTGTTCTGATGAGCCAGACGGATGACCTGACCCCTGCGGATAAGAAGCTTTACGCTTTAAGAGACGTAACCGGGACAGTAGATAGCATTCCCCTCATTGCGGCCAGCATCATGTCCAAGAAGATTGCGGCGGGTGCTAATGGCATCGTGTTGGATGTCAAATGCGGCAGCGGCGCTTTTATGAAAGACTTGGAAAGCGCAGAAAAACTGGCGACCACCATGGCGGATATGGGCAGACATGTAGGCCGAAAGGTAACAGCCGTCATCAGCGGCATGGATCAGCCTTTAGGCATGTATATCGGCAACAGCCTGGAAGTGATGGAAGCCATGGAAGTGCTGAAAGGCAACGTTGGCGGCGATTTATTAGAAGTTTCCCTGACCTTGGGGGCGAATATGCTCCTTTTGGCAGGTAAAGCAAATACAGAAGAAGAAGGCAAGGCCCTTTTGCTGGAAAACATCAGAAACGGCAAAGGTCTGGCGAAGTTCAAAGAACTGCTGGCGCAGCAGGGCGGCGATGTGAATATTATCGAAAATTACGATTTGCTGCCACTGTCGAAAGCAAAGCTGGAAGTGAAGGCGGAAAAGAACGGCTTCATTACCCATATGGACACAGCCATGATCGGCAGAGCATCTCAGGAAACGGGCGCAGGCCGTATGTTCAAGGGACAGCCCTTGGATTTCGGCGCAGGCATCATTATGAAAAAACGATTGGGTGATGCAATTGCAACTGACGAGACACTGGCCATCGTGTATAGTGAAAGTGAGGAAAAATGCCGTTCTGCGGCGGCTTTCCTGCAAAAAGCAATTACCATTGGAACAGAACAGGCGACGGAACTGCCGCCTTTGATTTGGAAAATTATCAAACAGGAGGACTGAGCATATGAAAAGAGCAATCATTATCGTGCTGGACAGCGTTGGTATCGGTGAACTGCCCGATGCGGCGGATTTCGGCGATGTTGGCAGCAACACACTGGTAAACATCAAAAAGGCAAGACCCGAAACAAGCCTGCCCAATATGGCTGCGCTGGGTCTGGGCAATATCCAGGGCGAAGATATCCATCTGCTGGGCAAGGTAGACGCACCCAAGGGCTGCTATTGCAAGATGGGCGAAATGTCTATCGGTAAGGATACCACTACAGGCCATTGGGAAATCGCCGGCATCATCACAAAAAATCCTTTCCCCACATACACAGAAACAGGCTTCCCTAAAGAAGTGATGGACGCTTTCGAAGCAGCCATCGGCACAAAAACACTGGGCAACTATTCTGCATCCGGCACAGAAATCATCAAAGAACTGGGCCCTGAACATGTAAAAACAGGCTACCCTATCGTTTATACATCTGCAGACAGCGTATTCCAGATCGCTGCTCACGAAGAAGTCATTCCTCTGGAAAGACTGTACGAAATTTGCGGTATCGCAAGAAAGATCCTGACAGGCGAACATGGTGTGGCTCGTGTCATCGCGCGTCCCTTCGTTGGCAGTGAAGCAGAAGGCTATACTCGCACAAAGAACAGAAAAGACTTCTCTCTGGAACCTACAGGAACAACAATTCTGGATCTGGCAAAGGAAAAAGGCATGGAAGTGGTTGCCATTGGTAAAATCGAAGATATCTTCGAACACCGCGGCATGACTCGTGCAGACCATACCACAAACAACGCAGATGGTATCGAAAAGACCATCCAGTACATGAAGGAAGAATTCGAAGGCATCCTGTTCACAAATCTGGTAGATACAGATATGGTTTACGGTCATAGAAATGACGTGGAAGGCTACGCCGGTGCCCTGGAATATTTCGACAGCAAGCTGCCCGAAATCATGGCACAGCTGAAGGATGAAGATATCCTGATCGTAACAGCTGACCATGGCTGCGATCCTACTACACCCAGCACAGACCATTCCCGTGAATATGTTCCCGTGCTGATCTGCGGTAAGAACGTAAAAGAAGGTGTGGACCTGGGCGTAAGAAAAGCATTTACTGATCTGGGTCAGACCGTTGCGGATTATCTGGGTCTGGATGCGAAATTTGAAGCAGAAAGTTTCCTGCAGGATATCCTGAAATAAGGATAGAATATCGTTTTTTAGCCATACTGTTCCTAGAAAGGGAGTGGTATGCGGTGAAAAAGTATAAATGCAATACCTGCGACTATATTTATGATGAAGCAAAGGGCGAACCAAGAAACGGCATTCAGGAAATGACGGAATGGCAGGATCTGCCTGCGGATTATGTCTGCCCTATCTGCGGTGTCAATAAAGAAGCTTTTGCGCTGGTTGAAGCAACAACGACGATCAAAGCATAAGAAAAGCCTTGGGGAAGAGAATCTCCAAGGCTTTCTTTCATGGTCGGTACAGCGAGAAAAAATTCTTGTGTGCCCTCCTGACAAGGGGAAATTTTTGGAGTACAATCAGAAAAAACAAAAGAAAAGAGGGGGAGAATGATGGGAAAAATTATGATCAGACCTGTCACGGAAGCGGATGCGGAAGAACTGCTTTCCATCTATGCGCCTTATGTGACGGATACAGTAGTGACGTATGAATATGATGTACCCTCCGTGGAGGAATTTCGCGGACGTATCAAAAATACATTGAAAGCATATCCTTATTTTGTAGCGGTGGAGGATGGAAGCATTATCGGTTATGCCTACGCCTCTGCTTTCCACCCTAGAAGAGCCTATATCTGGTCTGCAGAAGCAACGGTCTATCTGAAAATGGACGAGCGGGGAAGGGGGGTTGGGAGAATGCTTTACCATGCGCTGGAGGAAGCGTTGCAGAAGCAGAACGTGCTGAACGTGAACGCCTGCATTGCCTATCCCAATCCCCACAGCATTGCTTTCCATGAAACTATGGGCTATCATCAGGCGGGAAAATTCACCGATTGTGCCTATAAACTGGGGCAGTGGTTGGGGATGGTCTGGATGGAAAAATCCTTTGGGGAACATTCTGACCCTCCTGCAGAGTTTATTCCCTATCCTGAAATTGAAAAAGAATAGGGGAACAAATCCTTAAGATTTTCGTCTTATCAGTATCTAAGTCCTGTTTGCCGGTGGGAATTGTTGCATATTGGGGGTTTTTGTAGTATAATCATAAGATAGAAAACTATGTATATCAGTGAATATAAGGAGATCATATATGGAAGAAACAGTAATCGTAATTATGCTGAAGGATGCGGAAACAGGTTTTCTGGAAAAGGAACTGGGGGCGTATTCCGTTTCTGAAAACGGCGAGCTGATTTTCAATATTTATGCAGAAGGCGAAGAAAAGAAAGTAACAATGCGCCTGACCTGCGACAGAGAACTGCAGGATTGGGAATACGATGCGGTATATGATTATTATGATACAGAAACCGTGGGCGCGCTGGTGGATTCCATCGAGGAAGAAGATGGTCATTACGACCCCGTTTGGGTGGTAACATTCCCCTTTGCAGAAGAACAGGACGTGATGGAAGAAAAACTGACAGCCATCCTGGGTGCCCACAAGGAAGAACTGCTTTCTGTTTATGAAGCGATCAAAGATAAAGAGGATGATTATCGTGAGGAATAAAAGATGGCGCATCCTCAGCCTTCTTTTGGCATTTTGCATGTTTTTGACCAGCGGCTGTGATTTCGGCGGCACGGAACAGGCATCCAATACTCCTGCCCAGGAGGAAAAGGATGATGGGCGTACCACGGAAATCATCGTGCCCGGCGGAAAAGAAGATGCCGCCGAAGAGGATGAGGAAAAGAAAGACGAAGAAAAAGACGAGAAGAAGGATTCCAAAAAGCAGACCCAGAGCAAGCCTTTCTGGCAGAGCGAAACTTCGAAGCATTATGAAAACCTGACTGCAGTCGCAGCAGCGGCGCAGCAGGATTATAAGCTGAACGGCGCAAAGCGCGGCTGGATGAGCAAAAACGGTAAGCTTTACGGCTATTATGATGGCTGTTACATAACGCCTGCCATGCTGGTAAAGGAAGGCTATCTGCAGAATGGTCTGGATACAACGGGTTATGAGATCCTGCTGATCGAAGGCAGCGATCTGGCCAAATATGACGGGGCAAGTGTGCCCTCTGGCAGCAATAGCTTTTGTGTATTTGCGGCAGTGAAGCAGAGCGGGAAATATCTGCTGGCTTCTGCCAATGGCAAAGCAGGGCAGATATCCCAGGCAGAGTACACATCCCTTTTGGCGAATTATAACCAGAGCCACGGTACAGCAGGGCGTTTGTCCTCTGCATCTGCGGAGTATGGCCGTATTTTGAATTATATTTGCCTGTATGAAGGCAGATTTGAAGATTTCTATGTGAGGGAAATCAGAAAAGATAATAAATATGCGGTGGTCGTATTCTCCAATATAGCCAATACGGCAAATATCAAACAGTATATCCTGAAAAATGACAACGGCTTCTGGGAGGTCGTCTATCCCAATGTGCAGATGGACGCATACCCCATCCATGCCATCAATAAACTGGTTCCTGATTTTAACGTGGGCCTTCTGCCCAATTATAACCTGGCGGCATGGAGAAACTATGTGAAAGCGGAGCAGGGCGGCGCAGTGGCGGCTATGTTCAGCAATTACTATATCACCAGCAAGAGCCAGATCAAATATCAGTGTGCCACAGCGAACTGCGCATATTTCCGCCTGACGGATGGCTCCCGTTATGTGGCATATTCCAACGGCGAATATTGGACAGCGGCGCCTGTTTCCTCTGATATTGCGGCGAAGAACTATTTCATGGAACGGACAGGGGTGGACTACAGCTTCATCATTCTGGACGACTAA
>NZ_JAFUMA010000124.1 GCF_017483025.1 Anaerotignum sp.
CGCTTCAAGATTTCCTATGCCAACTACACACGAACAGCCGGATTTTGCTCATTGCAAATTCCTTGTCTTTTGTAGCTTGCAGCCCACAAAATCCGCCTGTTCTGCTGCCGCCGAAAAGTGTCTGTCTGGCGTGGGCCAGCCCCTTTCCAGTGCATTTCTGCGAAATGCGGCGGTCGCAAAAGGTATAACACACTAGACTTTGCAAGCAAAATCGTGTGCCTACAGGGATGCTTCTCGCCCCTATTGGAAACCCAGAGCCGAGGGATTGCATCCCTCTGGACACCCACATATTTTCCTCGAAAATGGTACCCAAACTGTAAAAATGCAGTTTGACACCATTCCTCAGAAAATACAAAACCGCTGCAACTTCCATCCTTGCGAGGATGAAAATTACAGCGGTTTTATTATGGCTCAGACAAATCCACAACTCGTGTGGCAATTCTCTGAGCCAAATGCCGGTTATGGGTAACGGCAATAATACCCATGTTTTGCTTTTTGGCTTCTTCCAAAACAACATTCCAAATCTGTGCTTGCGTGATGACATCCAGCATAGTGCTGATCTCATCACAAATCAAATAATCAGCTCCGCTCAAAAGTGCTCTTGCCACGCAGAATCTTTGCAGTTCGCCGCCGGAAAGCTCTCTCGGAAAGCGATCCAGCCAAGCACGTTCGATCCCGAAAGCATCAAGCATATCTTCACGAAGCTGTCCGCTCTCCTCCAACACTCTTCGCAGACGCCAACGAGGATTGATTGCTTTTTCTGGATGCTGATAAATCAACTGTACCGGACAAACACCTTTTGAGGAAAGCGGGTTTCCGTCCAGCAATACCTCTCCCTGTGTTGGCTGCAAATATCCTGCCAGAAGCATGGCAAGCGTTGTTTTTCCGTAACCGCTGGGGGCAAACAGAGCAAGGCGCTCTCCCTTGCTGACAGTAAGACTTCTGTTTTCCAAAACCCACGGCATTTTTTTATCATAGCGAAAATAAATGTTTCTTGCTTCAAGTGACATGATAGCACCTCACTTCTCCACCGCGCACTTCTGTAACTGGCGGTATTCCTTCTTCGCACTTTGACGTCTTATAGGGGCAGCGAGGAGCAAACAAACAGCCCTTGGGAAGATTTCCCGCATACGGTTGGAAACCCTCGATGGAGTGAAATCCGTTTTGCGGCAACGCTCTCCACAGTGCCTTAGAATATGGATGACGCAGTGCATTCGGACCTTTTTTGAAATCAGAAGCAGGAGCTGTTTCCACAGTAGTACCGGCATAAAACACAGCAACCCGGTCGGCAAACTCAAAGGCAAGGTCAATATCATGGGTGATCAAAATAACTGCTTTCCCCTCATTCGCCATTTCCCGAAACATTTTAAGTGCTTCCAACGCCTGATTCAAACTCATGCCCGGTGTTGGCTCGTCAGCAATAATCAGTTCAGAATCGGTTATCAATGCTGTAGATACCAGCACACGTCTTGCCATACCGCCGGATAGTTGATAAGGATAAAGCTGCTCTGTTTTGTCCGGCAGACCAAAACGCTTGAACAAGCTGCGCCTTTTTTCGGTTGGATAAGGCTTCTTGTGTCCGTCTGCCTGTTGGCCGACTTTTAGCAGCGGGTCAAGATAGGCAACCGATTGAGGCACAAGTGCTATTTTAGTTCCACGAAGCTGTCTTTGTCGTTCGGCAGACAGTTGCTGCCCTTTGTAGCTAATATGACCGTAAACAGTGGCATTACCGGGAAGTATCCCCAGAATTGCTGACGCAAGGAGGCTTTTGCCGGAGCCGGAAGAACCGGCAATTGCTACGATCTCGCCGGGGTATACTGTCAGATGCAAATCTGAAATCACTTTCAGGTCTGTTTGCTCAAGTCCGTGATCATACATACGGAAAGAGACAGACAGATCATGTATTTCAAGTAGAGTTTCTTTTTTCTGTATCATGTACTGCCTCCTATTCCTGTGCGCTGTACGGATCTAAAATCGTGCGCAGATTGTCGCCCAACTTATCCACAAGAAGAACAATCAGTACCAATGTCAGACCGGGCAGCACAGCTTGCCACCACATTCCCGTGGAGATATAACGCATACTCTCAGACAGGATTATTCCGATAGCCGGCTGCTCCGGAGGCAGACCGAATCCAAGGAATGATATCGATGCTTCGTGAAGAACAGCATGAGGGAACAATAAAATCAAACCGACAAAAAACTGCGGCACAAGATGCGGTAATAAATGGTGAATCAAAATCCAACCGCTGGATTTTCCTAACTTTCGGGACACAGCAACATACTGTTGAGACCGCAGCTGCAAAACTTCTCCACGGATCAACCTCGCAAGACTGCACCAATGAGTAGAAGCAATTCCAACGAGAAGACCCTTCAATCCTCGTCCCAGCGCAAAAGAGATAAGAATAACCAAAATGGTATGTGGAACACCCATAACAAGGTCAATGCACCAGTTAATGAAGGCATCAAGCCGTTTTGAGCCTGTGGCTGCTGCAATACCAACGAAAACAGCAATCACAGCACTGATGACGGAAGCAGCAATGCCTACAGTGATACTGACGGACAATCCTTTCAGTGTCCGCATCAGCAGGTCTCGCCCCAATGCATCTGTTCCAAAAGGATGTTCCCACGAAGGCGCCTTTTTTGCATTGAGGAAACTGCCGGCAACTGCTTCCTCGGGAATGAATATCCCAAAAAGATAGATGGCAACAAAAACAATCGCCATGATGACAGTTAAAATCAAAACTTTGGTGCGGCGATTTATCTTTTTCATTCGCCCACCTCCCGAATCTGCGGGTCAATAATGCCGTAAAGCAGGTTGGCGATCATGTTACCCACACAAACAAACAATGCCGAAAACAGCGTGACACCCAAAAGCAATGGTACATCTGAATTAAGACCGGCTGCTGCAACCGCACTGCCAAGCCCAGGATAGCTGAACACATTTTCTGCCATAACCGAACCGCCAAACAACTCTGCAAAAGAAGCAAACTGCAAGGTCAATGCAGGAAGCAAGATATTCCGCAAACCGTGTCGGCACAGGATTGTCCATCTGCCTTCGCCTCGTGCTTTAGCAAACAATACATATTCGCTGTTCAATACATCCACCAGTTTTTGGCGGGTATGTAATGCGATATTGGCAAAGGACATCAGGCTTAATGTAAATGCCGGTAAAATCAGATGATGCAGCTTTTGCCAAATGGTGACATCTTTGCTGAGTACACCGATAGGACTGGAAAATCCAATAGGAAACCATCTGAATCCCACAGCAAAAATCAACAGAAATACAAGTCCCAACCAAAATGTCGGAACCGAACTCAAAATATAACATATCTTTTTCAGAATACGGTCCGGAAGCTTGTCCTTGTACATTCCCATGATACAGCCAAGACTGAAACCTATGATTGCTGACAAAATCCATGCACACAGCATCAATGCAAGAGAATTGACAAAGCGTTCCCCGATAATATCGGCAACCGGTCTGCGGTAAATTGCCGACTCTCCGAGATTGCCTTTAAGCAGCTCGGAAAGCCAGCTGAAATAGCGTTCGATCGGCGGTTCGTTTACGCCCCAATAATCTTCTATTTCAGCTCGCTGTTCCGGCGAAACTGCCGTTCCCAAGCCGAGAATATACTGCTGCACCGGATCTACCGGCGATGCACTGACCAACACAAAGGAAATGATGCTGACAGCCAATAACAGTGATATTATTTTTATACTGTATGTAAAGAAAATACGGATAACCCGTTTTAAGGTTCCGCTCATAAAAACACCTCACATTCTATCGGTTTTTATAAAGAAACGAGCCCCATTCCCTCATAAAAGCCGATAGAAAAATTTTAGAACAGCCTGCCACACCGTTTGTAATGCGGCAGGCTGTCCATTTGCTGATTCTAATTTATTTTTCCCAAGCCCAATCCTGCAGATTCTGAATCAGAGGCAGACCGTGACCATGACCGTGAATCGGCTGATCACCAATGGACAGACCGTCACGGACGTAGGTGACATGGTCAAGGTTGACGATCCATACCCAAGGGCATTCACCCTGCATAGCTGTGCCGGTAGTGCCGTCCCACTGAGCCTTCTGCCAGTTTTCATTCGCTTTTTCAACAGTGAGAGCTTCCATTGCAGCGTTCAAATAGCCGTCGGTCACCTCGTTCATGTAGCCTTCCGGATTATAGAAATCGTCCAGCAAAGCTCCCTCAGAGCGATACAGATAGTAGGTCTCATTCGGGATAGCAGAACCCCAACCCATCAGTACAGCTTCGGAGAACATGACATTCATGATTTCATCCCAGCCCATACCTTTGATGTTGACCTTGATACCGATCTCAAGCAACTGCTCAGCAGCAGCCATACCCACCGTCTGACGGACAGAGTCACCGGAAGGATATACGCAGTCAAACTCTGCTTTCAGGCCGTCTTTTTCAACGATTCCATCACCGTCAGTGTCTTTCCAACCTGCATCTGCAAGCAGTTTTTTGGCGTGCTCAACATCTGTTTCAATCTTAACTTCGGGGTTATTCCAAGGCATACCATCATTCTCGGAGTAAGCAGGACGACCAAAGCCGTTCAGAACAACATCAGCAATTAACTGACGGTCAATGGCATAAGCAATCGCCTGACGGATTTCAATGTTGCAGGTTACATCGTTGCCGATCGGAGCACCGCTCTCCGTAGTCTTACCTTCGGCAGGCAGAACAGGAAGTGTGAAACCACGGTTATCGGCAGAGGTAATTGCTTCTACATGATAACCTTCCACTTCCGTGGTGCCGAGAGTAGCAGTAGAGTAAGCAACATCAACCTGTCCGGCCTGTACAGCAGCCAGAGCAGCATCTTCGGACATAAAGACTACAGTTACATTCTTGATCGCAGGAACGCCGTCATAGTAATCTTCGTTGGCAGTGAAAATGATCTGTTCCTGTGCTTTCCACTCGACAAACTTGTAAGGGCCGGAACCGATCGGATTCATTCCGTAATCATCGCCGTAGGCATGCTCGGGAACGATACCCACAGAAGCAAGCGTGTTGAGGAAGATAGATGTGGGCTTGGACAGGGTGATCACAACTGTTTTGTCATCCTGAGCCACTGCACTTTCCATATATGTAAGGTCAACGGCACCTTGTGCAGCCTTTGCAGTCTCAAGCGTGAATGCAACATCGGAAGCGGTCAGCTTCTCGCCATCGGTGAATTTGACATCATCACGAATGGTAAAGGTCCAGGTCAATCCGTCAGGGGAAAGCTCATATCCGGTTGCCAGATCGTTTTCGAAAGACAGGTCGGAAGTATATCTGACCAATGTACTCTGCACGATCGGTGCGTTTCCGTGTCCCCATCCCTGTGTGGGGTCAAGGGTCTCCGGCTCAGATCCGATAGCGATCACTACGCTATCTTTGGTTTCTGCGGCTTCATTGCCGCAGGCTGCAAGGCTAAAGCACATAAGAACTGCCAGAAGCATTGCAATTAATTTTCTTGTGGTTTTCATGGGAATACTCCTTTCATTTTCAGGCAGTATCCACTATAATATAAGTGTCCGCCTGTTTTTGTTGTGATTTCGGGTGCGACAGCCCCGGTTTGGTGCCAGCCAGCCGGGGCATTTTTGCTTGTATATCGTCAGTTCTCGCCAATATCAGAAAGAATATCTGCAATTGAAATATCTTTGTTACGGGCAATATCAGCAAGATCCTCATACTCATATTTTTCTCGACGTACGCCATACCCACTGGATATCTTTTTTCTTACCGTGCCATGACTTGTCTCGACCGATTCAATGCTGCGTTTTAATGTGTAGCGATAGCTAATCTGTTCCCGTATACCGATGGTTGTGGTGTGCTTGAAAATAAGACGGATCATCTTGTCCTTATCGTCCACACGGCACATCGTACAAAGCAAGGTTCCCGGTCTTGATTTTTTCATGCCGACAGGAACGGTATAGACTTCCAAAGCCCCGGCAGAAAATAGTGCTTCCATTGCAAAGCTGATAGCTTCTGCTGTCATATCGTCAACATTGCAGGAAAGCTCAGCTATCGTATCTCCAGTGTCAGCAGTTTCACCGAGAAGAACACGGACACAGTTGGCGGCTTCAAAATCTTTTTTACCCATACCGTAGCCGATGGCCTTAGTGGTCATAACCGGCATATCGCCGAAGCGAGCCGCAAAGTGCTTGAGCAGGGCGGCGCCTGTTGGGGTACAAAGTTCTCCGCGGATATGTCCTCCGTAAATCGGTACATCACGCAGGATGTGTGCAGTTGCCGGAGCAGGCACGGGCAGAATACCGTGAGCGCATTTGACCTGTCCACTGCCTACATGAACAGGAGAAACCACTACCTGGTCAGGTGCGATCTTATTCATCAGCATACAGACTGCCGTAATATCCGCAATAGCATCCATCGTCCCAACTTCATGGAAATGTACTTCTGTGACAGGCTTGCCATGCGCCTTGCTTTCAGCCTCGGCTATCAGCATGTAGACGGCCATAATATCATCCTGCACCTTTTGAGGAAGATTCAGATGACCTCTGACGATATGCTCAATGTCATGAAGCCCACTATGATGGTGATGCCCATGGTCATGACTGTGCTCATGGTCGTGATGGTGGTGTTCGTGGTCATGACTGTGTTCATGGTCGTGGTGGTAATGTTCATGCTCATGGTCACCGCCGTGTTCATGGTCGTGGTGGTGGTGTTCATGCTCATGGTGATGGTGTTCATACTCATGGTCATGACTGTGCTCATGCTCGTGGTGGTGATGAACATCCATGCTTTCTTCTTCCTCACCGTGAACAGTCACAGAAATGTGCGTTCCGGTAATACCGCATTTCACCGATGTCTCTTTCTTCACATGAACACCCGGAATGCCAAGAGCGTTAAGTTCTTCGATAAAAGCTTCCTGATCGGGGATTAACTCAAGGAGAGCTGCGGTAAGCATATCACCGGCTGCACCCATTGAACAATCAAGGTATAAGGTTTTCATTGTCATCCTCCGTTATTTCTTTGATATATGATTGATCATACTGGCCAGATAGCCTGCACCAAAGCCGTTGTCGATATTGACAACAGAAACACCGCTGGCACAGGAATTAAGCATCGACAATAGAGCTGATAAGCCGTTGAACGATGCACCATATCCTACACTGGTAGGAACTGCAATGACCGGGCAATCTGCCAATCCGCCGATAACACTCGCTAAAGCGCCCTCCATACCGGCGATGGCAACGATAACCCTGGCACTCATGATCTCATCCAGATGAGCCAGTGTACGATGCAATCCGGCAACGCCCACATCGTACAGCCGCACCACTTCATTGCCGTGGACTTCCGCAGTCAGGGCAGCTTCCTCTGCAACCGGAATATCGCTTGTCCCTCCGGTAGCGACAATAATTTTGCCAATACCGCTTGGCGCAGGTATCTCACCGATAACGCCGCAGCGGGCATCCTGATGATATTGCAACGGATGCGCCGCACTGACGATTCCCGCTGCTTCCGCAGACAAGCGGGTGATCAATATGGTTTTCTGCCCGTTTTTCAGCATTGCATCTGCAATACCGATGATCTGTTCCGGCGTTTTGCCCGCACCGTAAATAACTTCTGCAGCGCCTTGCCGCAGTTTTCGATGCATATCCACTTTGGCATAGCCAATGTCCTCAAAGGGCTTCATTTTCAATTTCAGCAGTGCTTCATCAATAGAAACAGTGCCGTCACTGACACCCTCCAGTATGTTTCTGATATCGCTCATCATCTCACCTCCAAATCGAGAGAAATCGACTTGTAATACGGTTTCAGCTTGTCAAGAATATCCGTTCGATGGGAAAGTACCGTCTGAATCTGCTTTTCCGGCACCTGCAACCGTGCATGACCGTTTTGGGAACGCACCCGAAAATCCGTAAGTCCAAGGGAGAACAGGTAGTCCTCCGCAAGCTCGGTGGTTTGCAATTTATCGATTGTGATTTCCTCGCCTGTTGGGATTCTTGTAGCAAGACAGGCATAAGCCGGTTTGTCCCATGTAAATAACCCGGCTTCCTTGGAAAGTTCACGGATCTGCGCTTTTGTCAGCCCGCACTCACGCAAAGGAGACCGGACGGACATTTCTTGCAACACTCGCATACCGGGACGATCACCTGCATCGTCCGAAGCGTTTGAGCCGTCTAATATGAGGGAAAAACCATCCTCTGCGGCTGCTTTAACTATGGCAGAGAATATCTGCTTTTTGCAGTAGTAGCATCGGTCAGAAGGGTTTGCACGGACATTTTGATCGCATAAAACCTGCAAAGGTAGAATCTGCATATCTGCGCCAAGTTCTTCTGCCAGCCGTAAGGCGTCTCTCTTTTCAAACTCCGGTTGAAACTCCGATGCTACGTAGTAAGCCTTAACTTCTGCACCGAACGTCTTGGCAGCATACAATAGATAGGCAGAGTCCACGCCTCCGGAAAAAGCAATGGCTGCTTTGTGATTGTTTTTGAAAAAATCTTCAAGCTTCATACAAAACCTCAAAAAATAAAAGGTATATGAGCCACCCATTCTGGGAGGTCATATACCTTCGTAGTATACATTGAGAAATATAGTTTTCTGAATTATTGAAACCCGATTCTTCAGAACCGTTTAGCCAACTCGTGTTGGCCTCAAAACCAGATATTTAATTATAACATATTCTGCGTTGAAAGTCAATCAGCGCAATCAAGACAGTTTTGAATTTCAGTTATAACTGCCTCAATCAGTTTGCTGGTATTCAAGTCTTCAACGCCGACAATAATATTATTACAATGATTAATTGGAATTAAAATGCGTTTTGCATTGCTTTGACCAACAGCAGTTGCCATTTTAGGGGTAATTTCACCGAGCAAGGAATCCGCAATGGCAATGCCGACCGGTCCGACAATAATATCTGCTGATCGACATCCCACCACAACAGCGTTTTCACCTGTTGCTGCATGATCTGCTCCGGCTTTCAGCATTGAAGATGTTGCAAGACTATTTGCGCCAATAGCTGTAATGACCAACTCAGGAAGTCGTTTTTTTACAGCGGCAACAACTTGTTTTCCGATACCGCCGCCTTGTGCATCAATGACTAATATATTCATGGCTACCTCATTTTGAAAATCTTTTTATCATTATAGCAAAAAAATGTGAATTCTTCTACCTATAAATCCCGTTTGCTCTGTATAAAAGCATGAAACAAGGCAGACGGGATTGAGTTAATCAAGCGGTTTATATTCTGTGACAGTTTTCAGATATGTCTCCGGATCACCGTTCAGTATCAGCTCCGCATACGCCATCGGATCGTTGTAAATCAGATAATCCAGTTCTGACCGCTGATACATATTGTCGGCAACCTCGTTCTCCACGGTGATAGTATCAATGGCAATCATGCTGCCATCGGTAAATTTCAGCTCAACGCAAGCAGTATCTATGTTAAACTCACAAGAAATCAAATGCGTCATATCCGCCCTCCTTAAATCATGCCGAAGTGCTGGAGTGCCTCCTTGATTGCTTTTTCTTTATCCGGCGGGCATTGGGGCTGTTTAGCGTCCTCAGACTTCGGCTTGTTGTAATTCTCTCGCTCAATGATACCGCACTGCTGCTTTACCTGTGCGATATACAAGCTGCTGACTCTCAAGCCGCTGTGCTCCAGCACATAATCCTTGATTTCTTGATAGGTAGCTTTCTTCTCCGCATCGGTCAGATCCAGCTCGTCCATATCCAAGTTTATCTCGATATGTTGCTTTGCATTAAGTTTGGACAATAAACATACCGTCTCCACATGGACGGTTCTGGGGAACATGTCCATCAGTTTCACCTTTTCCACGCGATAGCCTTCCTGTTGGAAGATCTCCAGGTCTCTCGCCAGAGAAGTAGGCTTGCAGGAAACATATACGATCTCAGGAGCGCCAAAATCGATGATCTTACCGATGGCTTTGGGATGGATACCATCTCTAGGGGGGTCTACGATGATGAGGTCGGGCTTGTCCTCCAGTTCATCCACCATTTTCAGCACATCCCCTGCAATAAATGTGCAGTTTTCCAGACCATTGCGTTTTGCGTTTTCGTTGGCAGCCACAACCGCTTCTTCGATCAGCTCGATGCCGACCACCTTCTTGGAGCCTGCTTCCGCCATGATCTGACCGATGGTGCCTGTGCCACAGTAAAGGTCAAATACCATCTTGTTTTCCACATCGCCTGCAAATTCCTTTACGATGGAATAGAGCTTTTCAGCCCCTGCGGAATTTGTCTGGAAGAAGGAATATACAGAAACCTTAAATTCCAGATCGAAAAGTTTTTCCATGAAAAAGTCTCTGCCGTAGAGCAGGTGCATTTCATCGCTTTTTACTACGTCCGCCAGACCATCATTCACAGAGTGCAGGATGCCGCCGATCTTGCCTTCCAGTTGCAGCGCCAGCAGCATATCTTTGAACTCTTCCACAGAGAAATTCACTTCGGAAGAAGTCACCAAATTCACAAGGATCTCGCCCGTTGCTGCGCCTTTTCTGACTACCAGATGGCGCAGACAGCCATCGTGGCGGGCTTTATGATAGAAGGGTACGTTTCTTTCCTGGAAGAAAGCCAGTGTCCCTTCGATGACCTTCAAATAATCCTGATCGATGATATTACAATCTTTCAGGGTAACAACTTCGTAATAGCTCATGCGTTTACGCATACCCAGCGCCAGCGCGCCGTCTTTTTCTTCATCCCCAAAAGAAAATTCGCACTTATTGCGATAGCCTGTTTCAGAGGGAGCAGGCACGATACCTTCCCAGCTGTCGATATTGATGTTTGCGTTTTCCAGCAGGCGTTTTACCTGTCTTTCTTTCAGCTTCAGTTCTTCTTCGTGGCGCATGGTCTGATAGGTACAGCCGCCGCAAAGTTCATAATGGGAGCACATGCCTTCTGTCCGTTCCAAAGGGGATCGTTCGATGACCTCCTGCAGGCGGGCTTCCACCAGATTCGGTTTCTTTTTGAATACCTGGGCCTGTACCTTCTGCCCGGGTACAGCATTTTTTACAATGACCTTTTCCCCTTCGCATTCACCGTAGGCCTTATTGGGAAAATTCACATCCTGGATCTCC
This sequence comes from Anaerotignum sp., assembly GCF_017483025.1. Classification (GTDB taxonomy): domain Bacteria; phylum Bacillota; class Clostridia; order Lachnospirales; family Anaerotignaceae; genus Anaerotignum_A. Next base: position 11,057 of record NZ_JAFUMA010000124.1, read on the forward strand.
AGGGTGATGATATCTTTTTTCTTCATGGTTGCCTCCAAACTATATTTGAATTTTATTTGTATTCCGATTTCTTATATGGTATAATCAGTCCTGTATGTGATTTCCACATCCGCAATCATAAATCAATTCATAATTTCGAACAGGAGTGTATACAGGAATGTCTGAAAAATTAGAAGTAGGCAGTATCGTAGAAGGTAAAGTTGTCCGCGTGAAACCCTTTGGTGCCATCGTTTCCCTTGGCAATGTACAGGGTCTGGTGCATATCTCTCAGGTAGCCAACAGCTTCGTTCAGGATATCAATGATCATGTAAAGGTTGGCGATATGGTAAAGGTAAAAATCCTTTCCATCGATGAAGAAAATCATAAAATCGCTCTTTCCATCAGAGATGCTCTGCCGAAAGAAGAACGTCGCCCCAAAAATGACAAACCCTTCAATAAACCCCGCAGACAGCATAGCGAACAGGGTTCCAGCAATCCCGCTCAGGAATATTTCCGTCCCCAGTCCTCCGTCAATGCTTCTTCCGATTTCGAAGAAAAGATGAAGGAATGGATGAAACAGGCGAACGACCGCCAGACCAGCCTGAATAAGAGAGCCAACAAACGCTCTTACTGATTCCTGCCACACAATTATTTATTTTATCATGAAATAGGCTTGGGTGCAAGGTTTTGCCCCGCCCGAAAGGAGGAAAGAACGTCATGAGTCTGCTGTTTCTCGCAGGTATTTATTTCTATGCCAGAGGCGTTTTTGCCCTCTTTGGTCAAACAACTTTTTATACCAAACGGAATCTGGAAAACATCACAGAGGAAATGCTCCCCGCTTACCTGAAAGAAATCGGTCGAATGCATATGGTAGTCGGCACTGTTTTCGTGGGGAAAGCCCTGTTAGACGTGCCCTTTCCCGGCAGCCGTCCCATCCTGTATGGCTGGTTATTGCTGCTTTTGGTATGCGTATATTTCTTAAACAAAATCGATACAAAATATAAAAACCAATAAAAATGGAGCATATGGATCATCGGTCCATATGCTCTTTTTGCATCTATCCAAAAACGCTAAAAAGAATGGAGGTATCTCTATGCAAAAAACATTCAAAAAAATATTTGCTGCTCTTCTGACCTTCTCTTTGCTGTTTACCGCTTCCTGCGGCAGCGCAGTAAAGATCGAAGAAGAACAGGCACTGACCACCACCGTGGCAGAGATCGAAAAATACGGCAATCTCGTCCTTTCCATTTCCGGCACGGAATTTATGGCCGAAGGCTATACCTACGGTGACATCATCACCGCCGAAATCAATGACAAATCCTACGACATGCCCGTGGGCTCCAGCTATTCCGATGTAGACGACGGCGACCCCATCTGCCGCATCAAGATCGATGAAGCAGAAGAAGCCGATCATGTCATCCTCGCCTTTAATATGGGCGACCTGGCTACAGACACAGGCATTGCCACAAAAACAGAAATCGAAGAAGAGCCCGGCTTTCGCTGGGATTACAATGAAGGCGTGGAAGAGCCTGCAGAAATCACCATTTCCATGAAATCCCAGGGCGGCTATTATGAAGAATATGTCATGCATCATCTGGAACGCAGCAATGAAAGAGCCGACTATCCTCACCTGAGCGATGCAGAATTTGCCAACTTCCGCCCCATCACCACCACAGGCATGGGCGAAGGGAAGCTCTACCGTTCCTCTTCCCCTGTGAACCCCAAAATCGGCAGAAACAGCTACGCTGACGCGGAAGTAAGAGCCGCAGGCATCAAAACCATCATCAATCTGGCAGACACTGCCGAAGGCATGAAGGCCTACGAGGGCTGGGCAGATACCTATTACTCCACCTGCAATGTGATCGGTCTGAATCTGGGCATCGACCCCGATTCCGATGATTTCCGCCAGGGCTTTGCGGAAGGCATGCGTTTCCTTGCCGCTCAGAAGGAAGGTCCTTATCTGGTACACTGCACCGAAGGCAAAGACCGCGCAGGCTTCACCAGCGCCCTGCTGGAATGTCTGATGGGCGCTTCCGCCGAAGAAGTGGTTGCTGATTATATGACCACCTACTACAACTATTACGGCGTAGAAGCAGGCACCACCCAGTATGATGTCATTGCTTCCAGCAATATCGAAAAAACACTGGCGACCGCCTTCGAAATCGAGGATATCCACGCAGAAAGCATCGACCTTTCTGTCGAAGCCACAGAATATATGACAGACCGCCTGGGTCTGACAGCGGATGAAGTGGCAGCCATCAAAGCAAATCTTTCCTGAGCAAACAAAAAACCCTCTCCGATTGGAGAGGGTAATTTTTTGCTTTTAAAATCAGCCGTTGATGATCTTTGTCAGTGTTACGGGATCAACATATTTGCCGTCTTTGTAAACACGCATGTTGCCGGATGCGATTTCGTCGATCAGGATAACTTCATCATTGTTGAAACCGAATTCATATTTGATATCGTACAGTTCCAGACCCAGTTTTGCCAGTTCAGCAGCAACGATCTTTGTGATCGCCAGTGTCTGTTCTTTCATGCTGTCATACATTTCAGCGCTCATGATGCCCAGAACTACCAGACCGTCTTTTGTTACCAGGGGATCGCCCAGTGCGTCATTTTTGAATGTTGTTTCAACATAGCCGCCTTCGATGGGTGTGCCATCTTCGATATACTGGCCATAACGACGGATGAAGCTGCCTGTTGCTTTCAGTCTGCAGATAACTTCCAGGCCTTTGCCGAATACTGTTGCAGGCAGAACTTCCATTGTAGCATTATCTAAATCAGCGGAAACATAATGTGTTTTGATACCAGCTTCTTTCAGGATCTCGAAGAATTTGATGGATGTTTCCAGGTTTGCTTTACCGATGCCTTCGATTGTCAGGCCAACAGAGTTTTCACCGGGATCGAATACGCCGTCTTTACCTGTGCAGTCGTCTTTAAATTTCAGCAGCACATTGCCGTTTTCCAGTTTATAAACGTCTTTTGTCTTGCCCTGATAGATTTTTTCCATTTTGTTTCCGTCCTTTCATATTCTAAAAAAACACGATTTTTAGAGGGCTCATTTGCCCTAACATATTTACTGTACTGCAAAATTTCTCTATGTTCAAGCTTTTTTTAACCCTGAAGAAAAATCTTGTCAAATTCAGCAGATGATGGGTTTTCAGAAAAAAAAATTTTACAAACTGAAATTTTAAAAACGTCATTTATGCCAAAAAAACCATCAAATGAGGGCCTTTTTTTGTCGAATTCCAACTATATTATTTTTTCAATTTTTGCCATAAAAAAGGCTTATTACAGGCTCTTTGCGTCGCCCCAGACATGGTCCAGACCATAGAAATCTCTTTCTTCTCTGTTGAAGAGATGGATCAGCAGATTGCCGAAATCCAGCAAAATCCATGTGCCGCCGCTGTAGCCTTCGCTATGGTGCAGTTTAATGCCTTCCTTAAACAGCTTCTGTTCCACTTCATCAGCCATGGCGCGCAGCTGGTTCACGTTTTTACCGCTGGCGATGACGAAACAATCGGCGATATTGGACAGACCTCTCAGATCCAGCACTTTGATATCTTCACCCAGTTTATCTTCCAAAGCAGCCTGCGCCACTTTTGCAGCTTCCAATGCGTTCATTCTTTTTCCTCCTTCTCAACGATTTTTATAATATTCCAGCGCTTCCAGAGACAGGGGATGCAGCAGTCTGCCCCTTGCCTTCACGTAAGAGATGGTGTTTTCCAGGATATATTCCATTGCCTGATCCAGATCCAGATAAGCCAGACGTCTTGCTTCATCCAGCCCCGCAAATTTTTCGCGGTTGGGCTCGATATAATCGGCAATGAATACGATTTTTTCCAGCAGGGACATGCCCGCACGCCCTGTGGTATGGAAACGGATGGCATTCAGGATATCTTCATCCATCACCTGATATTCCCTCTTGGCAACCTCCGCGCCCAGGAAAGGATGGATCAGATCCGTCTGCTTCTGCATAATCTCGTCCGTTTTCACTTTATATTCCTTACAGAAACGCAGTCGCATGTTTTCGGGATAATCCTTGGCACAATCATGCAGCAGGCCGGCAACTCTTGCCTTCTGCTGATCTGCAGATGTACCATAAATTTCCGCCAGCTTCACCGCTTCATCCGCCACGCCCATGGTATGGATATAGCGTTTTACGGAAATGGCAGACTGCAGTTTTTCCTGCATTGTTTCAATAGGCAGCATAAATTTCACCTCATCTTTTGCATCATCCTGATACAGCCCAAATTTATGGATATAATCCTCTACCTCCTGGGGAAGCAGATACTTGATGGGCTCGCCCTTCCGGGCTCTTTCGCGGATATCGGAGGAAGAGATAGCCAAAGCAGGCACTTCCATATAGTGGATACGTGTGGAAAATTTTTCTCTGATCTCACCGATATCTTCAAACAATTTATTTCTATCGTAACCGGGTCTTGTTACCGCCACGAAGTCGCACAGGCTCAGCAGACGTTCCGGTTCTTTCCAGGTCATGATCTGATGGATGGCATCGGCACCAGTGATGAAATACAGGCGCACATCGGGTCTGCACATTTTTTTCAGGGCTTCGATGGTATCAATGGTATAAGTCACGCCGGGGCGGTCGATCTCGATACGGGAAACTTCAAAATTCTCATTTCTCATAGTCGCCAGCACCGTCATCAGGTAACGATGTTCGTTATGGGTCACCTTTTTATTGGTCTTATGGGCAGGCTGGCCTGCGGGCATAAAGATCACGCGTTCAACCTTGAATCTGTGCCGCACCGCTTCCGCTGTCACCAGGTGGCCATTATGGATCGGGTCAAAGGTGCCGCCCATGATGGCGATACTTTTGCAATCCTTAAAATTTGCGATTTCATTTCTCATTTTCGTTCCTTCTTTCCCAATTGCCTAATTTCGGCAGGGTATACTCTTCAACGGTTTTTCTTGCCGCCTGTATCAGCAGCTTCAAAGAATCCCCAATGAGCTTCTTCGTTTCCACATCCTCATCGCCCCAGGCCCGCAATGCCTGCAAAGCGCCTTTCGGAGAGATCTGTATTTCCCCAAATTCATCCATGGGCAGGATGGAAATGCCCTCATAAACGGTATCCACAAATTTTTCCCGCTGTTCCTCTGGCAGGCCGTTCAGCCATGCTTTCACCGTTTTATCCAGCAGACGGCTTTCTTCCGAAAGTGCCTCCAGCCGCACAAAATCCTTCCCGATGATCTTCCAGGAATAAGGATCATGCTGCATGATACCCTTCTGGCTGCTTTGGATGACGGTATATTCTTCCTCATGCTCCAGCAGCATACCGATGACAGAAGACCGGGGCACAAAGGTCTGCACGCGGGGCAAAATGGCACGATATCCTTCCCTTTGCAGCATCCCTTCCCGAAAACCAGGGCCATCATGGTTATAGACTGCCACGATGCGTTCCTGCACATCCTTCGGGCACATCGCCGCCGCAAAAACCGCCAGATTGCCACCCTTGGAATGGCCGCCTACCCGCAGCTTTCCGCCGAAATGCTCCGCCGCCTGGCAAAGATAGATGCCAGCATCCTGCTGGGCAGGAACCGTATCCATAAAGCTCATGTTAAAATCCTCTTTCCAACCCACGGAAGAGGAATCTGTTCCGCGATAGGCCACGAAAGCCATATCGTCCCCTGTCTGAATCGTCAGAGCAGAAAACTGCTTCTCTGCCGCAAAATCCAGCCTGTTCACATAGCCGCATAATTCCATTTTGGAAAAGCGCTCGCTTTCCGCCAGATAAGCCAGCAGCTCCAGATCCTGCTCCACTCTGGATCTCCAGGCTGTCTGGGGGCGGGCAAAATATAATTCCGATGCCTGGGCAATGGTAATGGTCTCTTCCCTGCTTTCCGGCACGATACCATCAAAAAATACATATGCCAATGTGGATAAAATCAAAGAATCCACATCCTGAAAGGGAGACTGAGACAATGTCAGGTCTCCCCGCCAAGTCAGATAGTCAAACATATTTGCCATAGTCTCCCCCTCTTTTCTGCTTTTATTACTTCTTTGCGGGAGGCAGTTCGATCACGGGTTTCTTTGCAGCTTTATACAGCACGAATTTGTTGCCGATGACCTGAACCACTTCGGCGCCTGTTCTGCTTGCCAGCATTTCAGCCGCTTCTCTTGCGCCCAGCATGTTGTTATCCAGCACGCTGATCTTTACCAGTTCTCTTGCTTCCAGTGCATTGAACACTGTGTCTCTCAGTTCAGGTGTTACGCCGTTTTTGCCCACCTGAAAAATTGCATCGATGCCATTTGCCATTCCGCGCAGGAATGCTCTCTGTTTGCTTGTTAACATAATATTCTCCTTCTGTACAGTCTTTCTCAATATAATCTTTCCTATCATAGCACAGAAATCCCCCATTTGCAACGAAAACAGGGAAAATCCCCCTCTGCCATGTTTCTGTAAATTCCTTCCACCTTCTTATAAAAAAGAGTTGTTCCGTTTTTTTAAAAGTGATAAAATATCATTAAGCATATTTTACCGAAGACAAGGGGGAGGCATTTATGGAAATTTTAATCGGCGGAAAATTAAAACAATTACGAACAGAAAAAAAATTGAGCATTGCCGAACTTTCCAGGCTCTCCGATGTCAGCACAGGCCTCATCAGCCAGATTGAACGAGATCTGGTCGTTCCTTCCGTCACCAGCTTATGGCGACTGGCAAAGGCGCTGGATACCAATATCAACTATTTCTTCCACGAAGAACCCCAGGAAGAGCATTTCATCACCCGTAAAGGGGAACATCGTACCATCGTCATGCATAACGACAGCAGTTATTATAAACTGCTTCATGCCAATAAGGATGACCGCTCTCTGGATATGATGGTCATTACCCTGAAAAGTGGCTATACATACGATCGTAAGCAGATCACCCATGAGGGGGAAGAATGTGGCTATGTGCTGAAAGGCACTCTGACCCTGCTGCTGAACGGCAAGGACTATATCCTGAACGAAGGAGACAGTATCTATTTTGACAGTACCCTGCCCCATAAATACATCAACAATGGTGAGGAAGACTGTGTCTCCATCTGGGCTATGACGCCAAAATTTTTCTGATATAAAAGCAAAGACCTCCGAAATTCGGAGGTCTTTTTTATGTCTTTTTCGATGCTTAGCCCATCACTCTCTGAATCAGGTTCAGCCAGTTGCCGCCGCTTACCATTTCCAGATCTTTATCTGTAAAGCCTGCTTTTTTCATCTTTTCGATCAGTACAGGAACTTTGGAGCAGTCTTCCAGTCCTTTCAGCAGGGAATCATCCTGGTCGCTGTAGCTCTTCATGAAGTCTGTGTTCAGGAATTCGAAGAAGTCAAAGCCGAAGCCCAGATGTTCCACACCGATCTTATCTGCGATGTAGGAAGCGTGTCTTACCAGACCGTCTACAGTCTGTTCTTCTCTGATATCGCTGACAAAATCATTGAAAGCATTCAGACCAACCAGACCCTTTGTATCTCTGATTGCCAGCAGCTGATCGTCTGTCAGGTTTCTCGCTGCGCTTGCCAGTGCCTTCGCATTGGAATGAGAAGCCAGGATAGGGCCATTAGAAACATCCATCACATCCCAGAAGGATTTTTCGTTGATATGGGAAACGTCCAGGATCATTTTCTTATCCTGAATTTTTTTGATAGCCTGTTTACCCAGTTCTGTTACGCCTCTGTCGGGGTTGCCCTTTACGCCTGTTGCCAGTGCGTTTTCTTCGTTCCATGTCAGCATGGCATGGCGTACGCCCAGATCATACAGTTCGTCGATCTTGCTCAGGTCTTCGCCGATACCAGCCAGACCTTCGATACCCAGCAGTACAGCAAATTTGCCTGCTGCTTCTGCCGCTTTGATTTCTGCTGTATTATGTACCAGAACGAAATCCTGTGTTTCTGCCATTTCTTCTTTCAGGCCTTTGATGATAGCAGCCATTTCATCCATGGGATCCAGGCCATTGAATGTATCTGCCCAGATTACGAAGCATGCGCCGCCGATGCCGCCCTTCTGCAGTCTTTCCAGATGACGGTTTTTCAGAACCTGTGTTTCGCCCGCTTCTCTTTTATATCTAACGTCACTGAAAATATCGCTATGTCCGTCAAAAATCATACTTATCCCTCTTTCCTCTTTCGTGTCAAAAAAAGCCGGAAAACAAAATTGTTCTCCGGCTTTTGGATTTTGAAGTTATTGCTTAGCCAACGACTCTCTTGATCAGATCAAACCAGTTGCCTGTGCAGATCATTTCCAGTTCTTTGTCGCTGAAGCCGGCTTCTTTCATTTTTTCGATCATGAAAGGAACATGAGATGCGTCTTCCAGACCTTTTGTAAATGTGTTTTCCTGATCGGAAAAAGCACCAGCAGCTTCATCATCCAGGAATTCACAGAAGTCAAAGCCCAATGCCAGATGTTCTACACCGATCTTGTTTGCGATGTAGTCAGCGTGTCTGATCAGGCCTTCTACTGTCTGTTCTTCGATTCTATTTGCTACCAGTTCATTGAAGGAATTCAGACCAATGATACCATTTGTATCTCTGATTTCCAAGAGCTGGCAGTCTGTCAGGTTTCTGGTATGGTTTTTCAGCGCCCATACGTTGGAATGGGAAGCCATCAGAGGGCCGCCGCCGATTTTTGCCATATCCCAGAAAGTACGTTCATTTGTGTGAGAAACGTCAACGATCATATGCTTATCATGCAGTTTGCGAACTGCTCTTCTGCCCAGTGCAGTCAGACCTCTGTTGGGGTCAGCTTTTGCGCCTGTTGCCAGATCGTTCTGTTCATTCCATGTCAGCATAGCATGACGTACGCCAAAATCGTACAACTCATCGATCTTATCCAGATCTGTGCCGATACCGGAAAGACCTTCCATACCGGGCAGGATATAGAATTTACCTGCTTTTTTCGCTTCTTCGATTTCTTTGTAATTTGTTACGATAACAGCTTCTTCACATTCAGCCATTTCGTCCTTGATGCACTGCATCAGTTCACCCAATCTCTTGGGAGGATTTGCATCGTGAGGAGGATCGATCCACAGAACGAAGCAGCTGCCTTCGATGTTGCCCTTTCTCAGACGAGGCAGGTGATGATTTTTCAGTACCTGTGTTTCGCCTTTCAGTCTACGAACGGTCACGTCCGTAAAAATATCACTATGTCCGTCAAAAATCATGTTGCTTGCCTTCTTTCTCATTCAGTCCTGTTGTTCAGCATATGCTTATGCGCCCAGGAACTGACCTACGAATGTACCGAAATATGTACCGATTACATAGCCCAGTGTACCAACCAGCATGATGGGGCCAATCAGTTTTACCCAGCCTTTGGAGATAGCCAGGGCTGCAGCTGTTGTGGGGCCGCCGATGTTTGCGTTAGAAGCCAGGATGATGTCTTCCAGGTCGAATTTAAACAGTTTACCGAATACAAAGCAGAACAGCATGTTAACGAATACCATGATTGCACAGAATACCAGCAGCAGGGGAGCATTCAGGAAGATCGCTTTGATGGAAGCGGGTGCACCTACTACGAAGAAGAACAGATAGATCAGGTATGTACCGATTTCCTGAGAACCGCCCAGGTTTTCCAGAGGTTTGGAGAATGCTGTTGCGATGATCATTGTGATTGTTGTCAGAACCAAGTATTTGTTACCCAGCATACCATTCAGCAGAGCCAGAACGGGGTTGCTTGTAGGGATCACAGCAGCCAGAACAGCAGCGATTTCTGTGGAAACCCAAACGATGATAACGGAGATTGCGATGTTGATAGCGATATCCTGCAGGGAGATGGGTTTTTTGCCCCAGTATGCAGCAGCCTGTGTTTTTGCTTCTTCATCCACGCCTCTTGCGTTTACTTCGTCAATGTGAGGATGTGTGAATTTGTTGTAGAAGAATTTGATGCTGGGGATCATGATCAGTACGAAGAAGTACAGAGTCATCAGCAGGTTATCAGCTACTACTGCAGCAGATACTGTTTCGCCAGGAACTTCGAATGCACTGGACAGAGCAGCAAAGTTTACTGTACCGCCAATGTAGGAACCTGTCATCATCGCAGCTACGCCAGCCAGGTTTTCAACGTGGTCGCCCAGCAGCGCGAAGCCCAGCAGCGCGCCTACGGTTGTACCAATGGAGCCGAACAGGAAAACGATCAGGATCTTGCCGGCTTCTCTACCGATTTTACGGATGTCGCAAGTCAGCAGCAGCAGAGGGATAGCCATAGGAACTACGAAGCCCCATACGATATCATCGAACCATACACAGTTTGTAGGGATGATACCCAGGTTTGTCAGGATCAGAGCGCCCAGCAGCGCAACGATCGCACCGGAAATTTTAGATGCCCATGCCCATGTCTGTTCTGCATAGATAGAGAATGCAGCCCAGCCACATGTGATAGCCATCAGTGCCCATGTGTTGTCAGCACTAATCAGTGGTGTACTCATAATATTACCTCCTTATCAAAATATAAAATTTTTTGTTGCAGTTCAGGAGATTATGTATAATAGCGCTATTCATTATGTTGAATTTTTTCAATATCCTGAATCTACACACACTATGTTAACATTCCGTAAAGATTTCGTCAATCCGCCATTTTGACAAAAAACTCTATGAAATATAGTATTTTTGGACAATTCTGCCATTGTGTTTTTTATCTTGTGCTCACAATTCAAAAATTTATTCATAATTTTGAACAAAGCAAAAGAGACCTCCCAAGGAGGTCTCTCTATTTTTAATCTTCTTTTGGAATACCCTTGTAAACAAAGCCTTTTTCTGCATCAACCGTGATCAGGGAATGGGCAGGAATAAAATCCACTACCTTGGCATTACATACGATGACGGGAATATCCAGCGCGCTGCCGGAAACTTCCGCATGGCTGTTCACGTTCTGATCCAGTGGTCCAACAACGATCGCCCCTGCCTTTCTGATATAGGGCATGAAACTGCTGTCAGTGGCCGTTGTTACCAGAATGTCCCCCTGATGAAAGGTACGTTCCACGCCGTCACGGGAGGTGATAACTCTGGCTGTGCCGCTGACTTTCTTTGTGCCAACGCCTTTCCCCTTGCAAAGGACATCGCCTACAATATCCACACGCAGGGTATTTGTAGCACCGCTGAAGCCCAGAGGCATGCCTAAAGCAGATACCACTGTATCGCCATTTTTCAAAAGCCCGCTGCTGATAGCAATCTTCAGAGCTGTGTCGAATACACCGCCCTTGGGCAGCTCTCCTGTATAGTGCATGGGCTTGCAGCCCCAGATCAGGTTCATCTGTCTCCATACTCTTTCGTCAGATGTGCTGGCGATCAGAGGACAGATAGGGCGATGTTTGGAAATCATTCTGGCTGTAAAGCCGGATCTTGTGATGGTGCTGATGGCTGCTGTGTTCAGCTCTGCCGCCGTGGCACAGGCTGCCATACTGATGGCATTGGTGATATTCACTCTGGCAGGTTCCGTGTTTACCATCTTTGTAGCATAATCCACGCCGCTTTCTGCTTTCACAGCAATACGCGCCATAGTTTCCACTGCTTCCAGAGGGTATGCGCCGGCTGCCGTTTCCCCTGAGAGCATGATGGCGTCGCTGCCATCAAAAATCGCATTGGCAACGTCATTGGCTTCCGCTCTTGTGGGGCGAGGGCTGTGTACCATGCTTTCCAGCATCTGTGTGGCTGTGATAACAGGCTTGCCGATGCGATTCGCCTTAGCGATCAGCATTTTCTGCACCAGAGGTACTTCTTCAGGGGGGATCTCCACGCCCAGGTCGCCTCTGGCAACCATGATACCGTCGGAAACCTCCAGGATCTTATCGATATTTTCTACCCCCTGCTGGTTTTCGATCTTGGAAATGATATGGATATTTCCGCCGCCGTTTTCCTCCAGCACCTTGCGGATCTTCGCAACGTCCTCAGCGGAACGGATGAAGGATGCCGCTACGATATCAAAGCCATTTTCCACACCAAATTTCAAATCTTGGATATCTTTTTCCATCAGGGAAGGCAGATTCACCTTTACACCGGGCAGATTCACACCCTTACGGGATTTGACAATACCGCCGTTGATAACTTTACAGATTACGTCTGTTTCCGTGATATTTTCTACCTTCAACTCGATCAGACCATCGTCGATCAGCACGCGGGAGCCCCTGCGCAGATCCTTTGGCAGATCTTCATAGGTCACGGAAACAATATTCTCATCCCCTTCCACCTCTCTTGTGGTCAGGGTAAATGTTGCATCCTCTTCCAGTCTTACTTTTTCTTCTTTGAATGTTTTTACACGAATTTCAGGGCCTTTTGTATCCAAAATCAGAGGGATAGGTGCATTTAATTCCTCTCTGGCCTGCTTCAATTTCGCAATGGTCTCTGCATGGCTTTCATAAGTCCCGTGAGAAAAGTTGACACGAGCGGCATCCATACCGTTTCGGATCAGCTGTTTCATAGTTTCCACATCGCTTGTGGCGGGACCCAGCGTGCAGACGATTTTCGTTCTACGCATATTGCGTTACCTCCTCTTTTCTTCTGTAAATCAAATCAGATAGACAGAATCTTGATTACATCATAGATCTCCTGATCCAGTGTTTTCTTCATTTCCATGGATTCAAACAGATCCAGTACTTCATACTCCCCTTTGTTGTATGCGATAACAACATTTTCTTTTCCTTCCAGGATGGATTTTACGGCATGATAACCCATCATGGAAGCATGCATACGGTCAACAGCTGTAGGGCTGCCGCCTCTCTGCAGATGGCCCAGGATGGTTGCTCTGGTCTGGATACCTGTGATTTCCTGGATATCCTTTGCCAGTTTCTGTGTGCCGCCTACGCCTTCTGCCACTACTACTAGATTATGGCGTTTCCCGGTGCTTCTATTCTCCAGGATCTGCTGGATAACTTTGTTACTGTCGATGTTTTCTTTTTCTTCAGGGAACATAACTTCTTCTGCACCACCGCACATACCGCACCATACGGCGATATAGCCTGCATCTCTGCCCATAACTTCCACAACAGAACATCTTTCGTGGGAGTTGGATGTGTCACGCAGCTTATTCAGAGCATCCATACCGGTATTTACCGCTGTATCGAAACCGATGGTATATTCTGTACCTTTCATATCCAGGTCGATGGTGGCAGGGATACCGATGCCGTTTACACCGCGTTTTGCCAGTTCCGCCAGACCACGGTAGGAACCATCACCGCCGATGACAACCAGCGCATCCAGACCCAGGATCTTATAGATGGCAGCTGCTTTATTCACGCCTTCTTCTGTCATCATTTCAGGACAGCGTGCTGTATGCAGGATAGTGCCGCCTAGGTTCATTACGTTGGAAACATCCTTGCTGTGCATTTCCTTGATCTCGCCGCCGATCAGCCCTGCGTAACCCTTGCGGATGCCTACGACATCAACGCCATAGTATTTTGCTGTTCTGACAACGGCACGGATGGCCGCATTCATACCGGGGGCATCGCCACCGCTGGTCAGTACGCCGATTTTTTTGATTTTTTTGTCTTTGTTCAATTCTGTCATAATTTGAAATCCTCCTCAATTGTAAAAGCGTCCCAATATCCGCTTCCCAATAAAATTTCTTATTTTTTCTCTACATCAATCTCTCCGGCACGGATCACACCGAACTGGGTGTATACTTCCGCATTGCCGCGGATCTTCATAGCAGAGGTATTGTCTGTAAACTGGGCGATCAGCACTTCACCCTGATCCAGTTTTTCCGTATGGTGGATCTTTGTCACCTCGCCGCGGGTCACGCCGATGATGTTTACCCCTTTTTCCAAGGCTTTCACACAGATATAGGATGTATCTGTTCCAATCTTTTCAGCCATACGAATTCCTCCTCAATATTTCAACGCAACGTTTTTTTCGCCAAGCAGAAGCCGCAGCTCCTCACAGAGTTCTTCTTCCCCTGTGACCCAGTTGGCACGGTCTGCCTTCATTTTCTGTTTTGTTTTTTCATCATAGATATATACAGGGATACTCCCGTGATATTTTCCCAAGATCGCCGTAATCTGCCCGAAAGGCACTTTCTGCCCTGCGGTCAGCTTCAGCCAGACGGATTTTGGCGGCTCTTTTTCCCCCAGCACCAAAGGCTTCATTTCCTGGGCAATGACTTTGCCTTCCCCATCGGCAGAAACATTGGCTCTGCCCTTTATGAGAAGGACTTCATCCTCCTTCAGGAAAGAGGCGCATTTTTCATAGACCTTGGGGAAAATGACAATCTCCATGCTGCCCTGGAAATCTTCCAGCGTTACAAATGCCATCTTATCATTGTTTCTGGTATATTTCACAGAAATGGCCGCCACCATACCACCAACAATGACCTTGGTTTCTTCTTCCACCTGCAGGCGATCTTCGCCCTCTTCGGGAGGGATAAAATCCAAGCTGCTGTGGCTGATTTTCCTTCTCAGCTGGTCTTCATATTCCGCCAGAGGATGGCCGCTGACATAAATGCCCAGCACCTCTTTTTCCATAGCCAGTTTTTCTCTGGGCGGATATTCAGGGATAGGCGGCAGTTCGTCCTGCTGCTGGAAGGCTTCGTCTCCGCCTCCCATATCGAACAGGTTCAGCTGGCCTTCGATATTATTTTTTCTGGACTGAATGATGCCGTCGATAACGCCTTTGTAGGCCACCATATACTGGCTGCGGAAGCCGCCCAGGCTGTCCATGGCGCCCCCTTTGATCAGACCCTCGATGCCGCGTTTGTTCCATTCCCCGCCTTCCATGCGGCTGCAGAAATCCGTCAGGGAAGTGAAGGGGCCATTCTTTTCTCTTTCAGAAACCAGCGCATCCACCGCGCCCTTGCCGACGTTTTTGATCGCCGCCAGTGCAAAACGGATCTTGCCGTCAGACACAGAGAACTGCCTGTAGCCCTCGTTGATATCGGGGGGCAAAAGCTGGATACCCATCTTTTTACATTCTTCCACATAGCCGGAAACCTTCGTGGCATTATCCATGACGCTGGTCATCAGCGCTGCCATGAATTCCACGGGATAATGAGCTTTCAGCCATGCTGTCTGATAGCCAACCACCGCATAGCAGGCCGCATGGCTCTTATTGAACGCGTATTTTGCGAAGTCTGTCATTTCATCGAAGATGGTCTCCGCCGCTTCTGCAGGGATGCCGTTCTTCACACAACCGGGCACTTCATCCCCATCGCCGTAGATGAATTTTTCCCGTTCTTCCGCCATGACGGAAGCCTTTTTCTTACTCATGGCACGGCGCACCAGGTCGCTTCGGCCAAGGCTGTAGCCCGCCAGATCTCGTACGATCTGCATAACCTGTTCCTGATACACGATACAGCCGTAGGTGTTTTCCAGGATAGGCTCCAGTTTCGGATGGGTATACTGTACGTTGCCGCCGGCATTTTTCCCCTTGATATATTTGGGGATGAAATCCATGGGGCCGGGACGATACAGGGCGATACCGGCGATCATATCTTCCAGACATCTGGGCTGCAGTTCCTTCATGAACTGCTTCATGCCGCCGCTTTCCAGCTGGAACACGCCTTCCGTTTTCCCCTGACAGATCATATCGTAGACCGCAGGGTCATTTTCAGGCAGGTTATCCATATCCAGCTTCACGCCATGGATACGTTCGATTTCCTGCACCGCAGACTGGATAACAGTCAGGGTTCTCAAACCAAGGAAATCCATTTTCAGGAGCCCCAGTTCTTCCAGCAAAGTCATGGTATACTGGGTATTGACCTGCCCGTCATTGGCACGGAGGGGCACATATTCCATAACAGGCTCACGGCAGATAACAACGCCCGCCGCATGGGTGGAAGAATGTCGAGGCAAGCCTTCCAGACGAAGGGATGTATCGATGAGGCGCTTCGTATCCTCTTCCTCCTCATAAGCCTTTCTTAAATCAGGGTTCATTTTCAGGGCTTTTTCAATGGTGATGCCCAACTCCGTAGGAATCATTTTGGAAATGCGGTCTACATCCGCATAAGGCATCGCCAGAGCGCGGCCAACGTCCTTGATGGCCGCCCTTGCCGCCATGGTACCGAATGTGATGATCTGGGCTACGTTGGCTTCGCCGTATTTTCGAATTACATAGTCGATGACTTCCTGTCTTCTTTCGTAGCAGAAGTCGATGTCGATATCAGGCATGCTGACACGTTCCGGGTTCAGGAAACGTTCGAAGATCAGGTCATATTTCAAAGGATCGATGGTCGTGATGGAAAGGCAGTAGGAAACCATACTGCCCGCCGCAGAGCCACGGCCGGGGCCAACGATGATACCGTTATCTTTTGCATATTTAATAAAATCCCAAACGATGAGGAAATAATCCACATAGCCCATGTTTTCGATGGTGGAAAGTTCATATTCCAGACGATCTTTCCATTCTTCCTTGGGTTCAGGATATTTTTCTTTGAAGCCTTTATAGCAAATTTCTCTTAAATATTCCTTTGCTGTTTTGCCGTCAGGCACGTCAAAACGAGGCAATTTCAAATCGTGGAAGGTGAATGTCACATTACAGCGTTCCGCGATCTTTGCCGTATTTTCGCAGGCTTCAGGGGCATAGGAGAAAAGATCATACATCTCCTCTGGGCTTTTCACATAGAACTGCCCCCCCTCATAGCGCATGCGGTCTTCGTCCAGAATGGTCTTGCCTGTCTGGATACAAAGCAGGATATCGTGGGGGTCTGCGTCCTCTTTATAGATATAATGGCTGTCATTGGTGCAGATGAGAGGAATGCCTGTTTCCTTGCTCAGCTTTACCAATGCCTGATTGACCACTTTCTGCTCTCGCATACCATGGTCCTGCAATTCCAGAAAGTAATTGCCTTCGCCGAAGATTTCCAGATGCTCCAGGGCCGCTTCCTTCGCCTTTTCGTAGGAAACATTCAGAATATTTCTGGGGACTTCCCCTGCAAGGCAGGCACTGGAAGCGATGAGCCCTTTACTATATTTCCGCAAAAGTTCCTTATCCACACGGGGTTTGTAATAAAAGCCTTCCGTGAAGCCATAGGAAACCAGTTTGATCAGATTCTGATAGCCCTCGTTATTTTCTGCCAGAAGCACCAGATGATAATATCCGCCGCCCTTGCCTTCTTTTTTGAAACGAGAACCTTCCGCCACATAGACCTCACAACCGATGATAGGTTTGATGCCTGCATCCAGCGCCGCTTTGTAAAACTCAACAGCACCATACATGGCGCCATGGTCCGTGATAGCAATGCTGTCCATCCCCAGCTCCTTAACCCGTTGCACCAGTTCCTTGATTTTTGCAGAACCGTCTAGCAGGCTATATTCTGTATGGACATGAAGATGCGTAAATGGTCTGATTTCCATATTCATTTCATCATTCTCCAATTTACGCACCTCCCTTATATACTAAAATTTCCTCTTTTTCAATATATACCAGTATATCATAATTTCTTTTCCCACAAAATATAATCGTCTCAAAAACCCCCTTCCAAAACAGAGAATGATTTTTTGAAAATTGCATTTTTTTCAGCAAAACGCATAAAAAACAGCCATTTTTAGTCCCATATGGTCAGTTTTTGTCCCACAGTGTAGAGCATGCCACCCTCACGGTATAAATTGCCACGAAATGGTTGACAAAATCTTTTGGAATGCTATAATTATTTTCAACAACTTCATAACTAAAAGCAATGACGAAGAGGGCTGAGTGCCTGCGTTTTCAGAGAGTCGGCGGTTGCTGCGAGCCGATAACAATTTCACTCAATAGCCTATGGCTTCCGAGCTGGAGGTTCGAAAGTGCATCTGCACCGGTAGGCTCCTCCCGTGCCTGCTACGTAAAAGCATAGGGCTTGTTGGAGCCCGAAGAGGTGGCATATTTTTCAAATATGCAATTTGAGTGGTACCGCGGTTAATATCCGTCTCAAAGGTTTCTTTGAGGCGGTTTTTTTCTATAAAAAACACGAATCCAATTCAAACAAAGCATTACATTCAAGGAGGCACAATCATGAGCAACTACCGTATCGAAACCAAATGTGTACAGGGCGGCTATACACCCGGAAATGGCGAACCCAGACAGATCCCCATTTATCAGAGCACAACATTTAAATACAGCACCAGCGAAGACATGGGCAAACTTTTCGACCTGGAAGCAGAAGGTTATTTCTACTCCAGACTGCAGAACCCCACATGCGACTGTGTAGCTGCTAAGATTTGCCAGCTGGAAGGCGGCACAGCTGCTATGCTGACATCTTCCGGTCAGGCTGCAAACTTCTATGCAATGTTCAATATCGCAAACTGCGGCGACCATGTCGTGGCTTCTTCTACCATTTACGGCGGTACATTCAACCTGTTTTCCGTAACAATGAAAAAAATGGGCGTTGACTTTACATTTGTAGCGCCCGACTGCTCCGATGAAGAACTGGCAGCCGCTTTTAAGCCCAATACAAAAGCAGTATTTGGCGAAAGCATTGCAAACCCTTCTCTGACAGTTCTGGATATCGAACGTTTCGCAAAAGCAGCTCACGAACATGGCGTTCATCTGATCGTAGACAACACATTCGCAACACCCATCAACTGCAGACCTTTTGAATGGGGCGCTGATATTGTTACACATTCCACAACAAAATACATGGATGGCCACGGCGCTGCAGTCGGCGGCTGCATCGTTGACAGCGGCAACTTCGACTGGATGGCACATGCAGATAAGTTCCCCGGTCTCTGCACTCCCGACGACAGCTACCACGGCATTACATACGCTGAAAAATTCGGCAAAGAAGGCGCATTCATCACAAAAGCAACAGCACAGCTGATGCGCGACTTCGGCTCCACTCCTTCTCCCCAGTCTGCATTCATCCTGAATCTGGGCCTGGAAAGCCTGCACGTTCGTGTTCCCCGCCATTGCGAAAACGGCCTGGCAGTTGCAAAATATCTGCAGGCTCACGATCAGATCGAATGGGTTACATACCCCGGTCTGGAAGGCGACAAATATTATGAAGTAGCTAAAAAATACATGCCCAACGGCACATGCGGTGTAGTAAGCTTTGGCGTAAAAGGCGGCAGAAAAGCAGCAGAAGCTTTCATGGGCCACCTGAAAACAGCCGCTATCGAAACACACGTTGCCGACGCAAGAACATGCTGCCTGCACCCTGCAAGCTCCACACACAGACAGATGAACGACGCGGAACTGGCCGCTGCCGGCGTTCCCGGCGATATGGTTCGCCTATCCTGCGGTCTGGAAAGCGCTCAGGATCTGATCGATGATATTGCTCAGGCTCTGGAAGCAATCAAGTAAGTAAAAGAAACGGAGGACATGCCAATGCCCATTAAAATCCCCAACGAATTACCCGCAGCCAAAGTGCTGACCGACGAAAATATCTTTATCATGACGGAGACCCGCGCGCTGACCCAGGATATCCGCCCTCTGAAAATCCTGCTGCTGAACCTGATGCCCACAAAGATTGACACGGAAACACAGCTTTCCCGCCTGCTGGGCAATACAGCACTGCAGATCGAACTGGAATTCATCCATACAAAAAGCCATGAGTCCAAAAATACACCCGAAGACCACCTGATCTCCTTTTACAAAACCTTTGATGAAGTAAGAGACAAAAACTGGGACGGCCTCATCATCACAGGCGCCCCCGTAGAACAGATGCCTTTCGAAGAAGTAGAATATTGGGGGGAACTGGTAGAAATCATGGAATGGAGCAAGACCCATGTACACAGCACCTTCCACATCTGCTGGGGCGCTCAGGCAGGTCTGTATTACCACTACGGCATCCAGAAACAACAGATGGATGCAAAAATGTTCGGTGTATTCCCTCACAAACTGGATAAGAAAAAATCTATCCTATTCCGCGGCTCCGATGACATTTTCTATGTACCCCACTCCAGACATACAACTGTGCTGAGAGAAGACATCGAAAAAGAACCCAGACTGAAGATCATCGCTTCCTCCGAAGAAGCTGGCGTTTATGCGATCCATAACGATGGCGGCAGCCAGGTATTCATTATGGGCCATTCCGAATACGATCCCCGCACATTGGAAAAAGAATACCTGCGCGATAAAAATGCAGGTCTGGAAATCGCAGTGCCTAAAAACTACTACCCCAACGATGATGACACACAGGAACCTCTGGTAACATGGAGAGCCCATGCAAACCTTCTCTACTCCAACTGGCTGAACTACTTCGTATACCAGACTTCTCCTTATGACATCACACAGATCAGTAAAGATCAGTAAAATGAACAAGAGCCTTGCAAATGCAAGGCTCTTTCTTATTCTTCTATTCCCATTTCCGCTTTAATGAAAACCTTCAGAAGCTTTTCACCATAACTTCCCAATGTTCCCAACATTTCGTCTACATTGATGAATTCCACTTTCACTTCACCCATCGCCGTCAGGCAGTCATAAAGAGCATCCAAATTGTTACCGTAATACGCAGGAAAACCAAATGTTTCTTTCAGATATGCATGCGTTTCATCTTTAGAAACCATCCTTTTTCCATCCAGAACATATTTCATCGACTCACCTCATCAATACAGCTGTTCAAAGCTTTCATAGTGATCGCCTGTGTAGTAGATATCGCCATCATCGGAAAAGATGATGCGTTCTGCACCACGATAGCCACCCTCATAGTTTACGTCACATTCTGTATATTCATCCTCTTCGGGCAGCAGGCCTTCATAATTGCCGAAGTAGTCACCGCCGATACACATGCCATCAGCCACTTCCCACAGGTTGCCTTTTTTGTTGTCCCAGCCCAGTTCCTGCGCTTCTTTCTTTGTGATAAAGTTATCGGGCAGTTCGCCGTAGGTGTACAGATACAGCGCTACATCTTCTGTGCTGTAATACCAGCCATCCTCTTCAATAGCATAAACCTCTGTCTGGCTTTCGCCGCCCTGCTCTACTGTGCTGCCGCAACCGCTGATAAAAGCCATGCAAAGCATCAGCATCGCCATCAAAAGGGCTGTCCATTTTTTCTTCATATTGCATCTCCTCCTTTTTCTTTGTTCCATCCTAACACGAAAAAGAATTCTTGTCATTAAAAAAACTCCAGACCCCGAGGGGTCTGGAGCAATTTTTTAAATCGCTAAGATAAAACTTTTAGGGTAAGAATTAGCCCTGAGCCAGTTTCTTGTAGCCTTCCAGTCTTTCTTTTGCTGTCTTTTCTGTCTGTTCGAACAGTTCTTCAGCGATTTCAGGGAATGTTCTCTGCAGGGAGCTGTAACGAACTTCGCTCAGCAGGAATTCTCTGAAGTTGCCTGTAGGTTCTTTGGAGTCCAGAGTGAAAGGATTCTGACCTGCTTCTTTCAGTTCAGGGTTGAATCTGTACATCTGCCAGTAACCTGCTTCAACTGCACGTTTGATTTCGTTCTGAGCACCGGACATGCCGCCTTTCAGACCGTGGTTGATACAAGGAGCGTAAGCGATGATCAGGGAAGGACCATGGTATTTTTCAGCTTCTGTCAGAGCTTTTACCAGCTGGTTCTTATCTGCGCCCATAGCTACCTGTGCAACGTATACATAACCATAGGACATAGCGATCATGCCCAGGTCTTTTTTCTTCACTCTCTTACCGGATGCAGCGAACTGAGCAACTGCACCAACGGGAGTGGATTTGGATGCCTGACCACCTGTGTTGGAGTAAACTTCTGTATCGAATACCAGAACGTTTACATCTTCGCCGGAAGCCAGTACGTGGTCCAGACCGCCGAAGCCGATATCGTAAGCCCAGCCGTCACCACCGAAGATCCACTGGGATTTTTTAACCAGCTGATCTTTATTTTCCAGAACATATGCAACGATGTTCTTAGCTTCTGCATCTGCACCAGCGTAAGCTTCCAGAGCAGCTACCAGAGCGTCGGATGCTTCTCTGGATTTGTCGCCATCGTTCATTGTTTCTACCCAAGCATCAACAACACCAGCAACGGATGCATCGATTGCTTTCAGGTTTTCCAGTTTATCTTTCAGACCGTTTCTCATCTGTTTTACAGCGGAAGCCATACCCAGACCATATTCTGCGTTGTCTTCGAACAGGGAGTTTGCCCAAGCGGGACCACGGCCGTCTTTATTTGTTGTGTAAGGCATAGAAGGTGCGGAACCACCCCAGATGGAGGAGCAGCCTGTTGCGTTTGCAACATACATTCTATCACCGAACAGCTGAGTTACCAGTTTAGCGTAAGGTGTTTCACCACAACCTGCACAAGCGCCGGAGAACTCAAGCAGAGGCTGTTCGAACTGAGAGCCTTTTACGGAAGCTTTGCTCATAGGGTTAGCCTTAGAAGCTACTTCATCGATAGCGAAATCCCAGTTAGCAGCTTCAGCTTCCTGAGTTGCCAGAGGTTTCATAACCAGAGCTTTGTTAGGAGCAGGACATACTACAGCACAGCTGCCGCAGCCCAGGCAGTCCAGAGAGGATACCTGCATTCTGTATTTCAGGCCAGCAAATGCAGCGCCGCCTTTTGCTTCAACTGCTTTGAATGCTTCGGGTGCTTTTGCCAGTTCTTCATCTGTAACCAGAACGGGTCTGATTGCAGCGTGAGGACAAACATAAGAGCACTGGTTACACTGGATACAGTTTTCAGCCTGCCATTCGGGTACATCAACTGCTACACCACGTTTTTCGTATGCAGCTGTACCGCAAGGGAATGTACCGTCTTCCATACCGGAGAATGCGGATACGGGCAGTTTGTCACCTTCCTGTGCGTTCATGGGTTCAACGATATTCTTAACGAAATCTGTTGTCTTTCTTGTGGATGCAACTGCTGTATCTTCAGCTGTTGCCCATGCAGCGGGGATTTCAACCTTAACAGCGCCGTCTACACCACGGTCAACAGCAGCGTAGTTCATGTTCAGGATTGTGTCACCCTTCTTGCCGTAGGATTTTGTGATAGCTGCTTTCATGTATTCTACAGCCTGATCAATGGGGATGATGTTAGCCAGTTTGAAGAATGCAGCCTGCAGAACTGTGTTGATTCTGTTGCCCAGACCGATTTCTTTAGCGATTTCTGTACCATTGATGATGTAGAAGTTTGCATTTTTAGCAGCCAGCTGTCTTTTCAGTTTAGCGGGCAGTTTTTCATCCAGTTCTTCTACGGACCATTCTGTGTTCAGCAGGAATGTACCGTTGGGGTTCAGTTCAGTAACCATGTCATACAGGTTTACATATTCCTGTTTGTGGCAAGCTACGAAGTCAGCTGTTTTTACCAGGTATGTAGATCTGATGGGTGTGTCACCGAAACGCAGGTGGGACTGAGTGATACCACCGGATTTTTTGGAGTCATAGCTGAAGTATGCCTGAGCATATTTGTCAGTATGGTCACCGATGATCTTGATGGAGTTCTTGTTAGCACCTACTGTACCGTCAGCGCCCAGACCCCAGAATTTGCAGGAGATTGTGCCGTCATCGCCTGTAACGTTCACTTCTTCGCCAACTTCCAGGGATGTGTTTGTAACGTCATCAACGATACCCAGTGTGAAGTGGTTTTTGGGTTTGTCCAGAGACAGGTTAGCATATACTGCCAGGAACTGTGCAGGTGTAACGTCTTTGGAACCCAGACCGTAACGGCCGCCAACTACAACAGGAGCTTCTGCAGCTTCGAACAGTGCTGTACATACATCCATGTACAGAGGTTCGCCCTGTGCACCGGGTTCTTTTGTTCTGTCCAGAACAGCGATCTTCTTAGCTGTTTTAGGGATTACTTCCAGCAGTTTGGAAGCTACGAAAGGTCTGAACAGGTGTACTTTAACCAGACCAACTTTTTCGCCTTTTGCTGTCATGTAATCGATTGTTTCTTCGATTGCTTCACAAGCGGAACCCATAGCGATGATTACTCTGTCAGCATCGGGAGCGCCGTAGTAGTTGAACAGTTTGTAATCTCTGCCTGTGATTCTGCTGATTTCGCCCATGTATTCTTCTACTACTGCGGGCAGAGCTTCATAGAATTTGTTAGCTGCTTCACGGCCCTGGAAGTAGATGTCGGGGTTCTGTGCTGTACCTCTGATTACGGGATGTTCAGGGTTCAGAGCGTTTCTCTTGAATGTGTTAACTGCATCCATGTCGATGATCTTAGCCAGTTCATCATAGTCGATGCATTCGATCTTCTGGATTTCGTGGGATGTACGGAAACCATCGAAGAAGTGAACGAAAGGAACACGGCCTTTGATTGCGGACAGATGAGCTACGCAAGCCAGGTCCATAACTTCCTGTACGGAGTTGGAAACCAGCATAGCGAAACCTGTCTGACGGCAAGCCATAACGTCGGAGTGATCACCGAAGATGGACAGAGCGTGTGCAGCCAGAGCACGTGCTGTTACGTGGAATACGCAAGGCAGCAGTTCGCCGGCGATTTTGTACATGTTGGGGATCATCAGCAGCAGACCCTGAGATGCTGTGTATGTTGTTGTCAGAGCACCAGCTGCCAGGGAGCCGTGTACTGTACCGGAAGCACCAGCTTCGGACTGCATTTCTACTACTTTAACTGTCTGACCAAAAAGGTTCTTTTTACCATTCGCTGCCCAGTCGTCTGTTTTTTCAGCCATGGGAGAGGAAGGTGTGATGGGGAAGATACCAGCTACTTCTGTAAACGCATAGGAAGCGTATGCAGCAGCTTCGTTACCGTCCATCGTTTTCATTACTTTAGACATTTCTTTTCCTCCTTTTTTATTAGAGAGTTTTGTTTTTTTGAGGGCAAGCCCTCTTTAATCTTTTGCAGCCATCAAAAATGGCGGCATACCCTTTTTCCGGCAAAGGGAAAAAGTTTATCAAACTCTTTGTCTGACAAGACCTTTATTCTCATTTGGCCGCAAAACGGGAATTATTACTTGATTATTATACAATCAATTCAAATCCTTTTCAACAGCAAAATGAAAAAACACCCGTTATGTTTATAACAAGATACCTTTTGTTACTTTTTTCCCCATATTTCGTGTTTTAATAAATATTTTTATGCATTTTTCATTTCTTTTGCAGTTTTCTCTTCTTTTCGTTGTCCGACAAGATTAAATTTTGTACAAAAATTTGTACTTAAAAATTCTTTCCGCAAAATAGTTCGTTAACAAAAAGACAACTAAAGTGTATACAGTGTATCTATATCCAAACAAACCAGAAAAATGTAGCCCTTTTTCTGACAAAATCATACAAAAGAAGTGGCAAACCAACAAAATCAGATGTCTGATTTCACAAATTTGGTCATTTCTTTTTCGCTTCGTTCATCTCCTTTCAAACAAAAAAAGAAGAGAGCGAATCCGTTTCCTTCTCGCTCTCTTTTCATATGATTCTTCCGTTTTATTTATGGAGCAGCGCCTTATAGCTGTCCTTCCAGACGGGTTGTTTGCCCTCTGTTGTCCAGTGATGCATTTCCAGGCTGCTTTCGTTGCTGCCCTTCAGCAGCACCAGACCACCTTCGGAAGTCAGACAGAATCTATCCTCTGTCCAGCCTTCTCCGGCAACCGCCTTCATTTCCTCCAAAGAGGCTTCTGTCAGCATATCCGCCAGTGTCACTGTCTTCTGTCCCATCAGGTCGAAGTTTTTCGCAAACTTCACAGAAACGCCGTCTTTTGTCCCTTCCCACCAGATGGAAAGGAAATCCTTCGTATACATACCGGTTTTTACTCTCAGCTGCAGCAGACCATCGCCATCTTCTTTTGCTTCTGCCGTCATGAAATCATCGGCATAAGCCTGCATTTCCTGCATATTTTTATCATTCAGGCTGGCTTCATATTTACCATCATTCAGACCAACGATGACCGGTACTTCTATCGTATAAGATTTGCCCTCTTTTTTACCGGAAATTTCTTTCATCGCCAGTACAGGTACTGTGTTATCCTTCGTCTGCAGGGTCACCTGTCTGGTTTCATGGTTGAAATCCACTTCCCCTGTATAGTATGCGGAGATGACCTTTTCATCAGCATACAAGCAACCGTTGATCATTTCCACTGCCTCAGGCAATGTCACTTCATAGCCATTCAATGTGGCTTCCTTTTCCCCCGGCTGTACCGCCAGCGTTCTGCCGCGATAGGAAACCTCTACAGCTCTTGTTTCCCCGTTCCATTTTACAGAACCGCCCAAACCTTCCATCACGTTGCGCAAAGGCAACAGCAACTTATCCTGGTCATCAAAATAAATGGGCATGTTTTCCATGTTTTCCAGGGTCTTGATACCTTCTTCCGTTATTTCCGTTCCCTGCTCCACGGGAGCTTCAGGAACCTCTATTTCCATTTCATTGGGGCTTGTCAGACTCATGGCGATGCCAATGGCACCTGCCAGCAGGGCCGCCCCCGCGATCGTAATGATCGAAACTTTTTTAAATGTCATGTTTCTCCCTCTTTCTGTTTCAACTCAGAAAGCATACCATAAAGTAGTACAAAATGCAATCTTTCCGCATAAAATCAGCTTTTCTCAAGGAAATAAGATGCAATTTTCATTGGCAGGGATACGGCATCCTTGACCAAAGGCGCACGGCTGACCGTGATTTCTTTCTCTCCGCAGCTGATACCAATTTCCTTTGTCTCCTTATCCCAGGTCATTTCTGCACCGACCATCGTCGCCACATCTCTCATTTTGTAATACACTGCCCCATCCTTCACGCGGCAGGTCAGCTGGTATTCTGCCCCTTCATAAGAAACGGTCATTTCATCCTCAACGACCTGTTTCGCTTCTTCCGGCAGACTTACAGACACGCCCAGTTTGGAGAACACCTGCTTTGCATCTTCCGCTGTCAGATAATACGTATTATTTTCATGGTAAGCTTTCACGATGCATTCCAGGAAGGAGGGCTGTACCATCATTTCACGCAGTTCGCCCTTTCTCCAGGGATTTGCAGAATCTGGGTCTGTAGGGTCCCAGCCGCGGCGGTTTTCGTCACCCGTGTTGAGCTTCTGCACAGCAGCAGGCTGCAGAGGTTCTTCCACCTCCCCGCGGTACATTTTCACCGTTGTGCCGATGGGACAATTATCATAGATCCATTTTGCATCCTTCACTGTAATACGGATACAGCCTGCGGAGGCAGTTGTCCCTAATTTGTTATATTCTTCATATTCCAATGTACTTTTATCCTTTTCAAAATAAGGCACAGAATGGAACAGATAGTGCCCTGTGATGCGTGTGGCATACTGGCCCCATACGTCACCAAACAAATATCTCCAATCGTACTTCACCATCGTCTGGAAAGTGCCTTCCGGCGTATCCTCACCAACACTGCAAAGGAACGCTTTGATCGGGACATTGTATTCCCCTGTTTCGTCCTGTTCATAAACAGTCACGATGTTATCTGTCAGATTTACTGTTACATAATAAGGAAGCTCTTCTTTTTCTGCTGCAAAAGCAGCTGTACCAAAGGCACACAGCAGCAGGCAGAAAATCAGAATCCCCATGAGTTTTTTCTTCATTTTCATTTCCCCTTATACAAAATTCTCTTTTGTGTCAAACTTCGTCTTTCTTCTCATGGTGTATTATAAGAAAGAAATCTGCCAGATACAAGGGATGTTTTCTTAAGATTTTCTGAACTTTTTTTGAACAAAAAAAGAGACCCCTAACGAGGTCTCTTAAATCACTTTACTGAATGTTCTTCAAATCCTTGAAACTGCTGAACAATGTATGATACAGCTCCTTATACAGTGTAAAGAACTTCGCATATTCGCCGTTCGCCGCCATATCAGGCTGGGAAACATCTTTTTTACGCACCAGTTCATTACAAGCAGATTCCAGATCAGAATAGATGCCTGCGCCTACGCCAGCCAGGATCGCAGCGCCCAGTGCGCCGCCCTGATCAGACTGTACTGTACTTACAGGACAGCCATACATATCTGCCAGCATCTGTCTCCAGAAGGGGCTTCTGCCGCCGCCGCCGCAGATCATCATGTCTTCGATGGGTACGCCCATTTCACGGAATACTTCTACACATTCCCACTGGGAGAAGGAGATGCCTTCCATTACGGAACGGATCAGGTGAGGTCTCTGATGCATTGCAGACAGGCCGAAGAACACACCACGACAATCGGGGTCGGGATGAGGAGAACGTTCCCCCATCAGATAAGGCAGATACAGCAGTTTTTCGGAGCCGATAGGAACCTGTGCTGCTTCTGCTGTCATAATTTCATAGGGGTCAACGCCTTTTTCTGTTGCTTCTGCCATTTCTTCTGTGCAAACGTTATTTCTCAGCCACTGCAGAGACAGGCCAGCCGCCTGTGTACAGCTCATTACCGTCCATTTGCCGGGAACGGATGCACAAAGAGTATGTACTCTGCCCTTAGGATCCAGCGCCATCTGGTCGGAAACTGCGTATACTACTGCAGATGTACCAATGGTCGTAAAGGCTTTGCCCTGAGAAACGATACCAGTACCGATTGCCGCCGCAGGGTTATCGCCAGCACCACCGACAACGATGGTACCTTCTGCCAGACCTGTCAGTGCAGATGCTTCTGCATGAACAGCACCTGTCACATCCTGGGATTCATACATTTTACCCAGCAGGTTTTTATCGATACCCAGACCTTCCAGGATTTCATCAGACCATGTGCGTTTTGCAACGTCCATCAACTGCATACCGGAGGCATCGGAAACTTCTGTGGCATATTCGCCTGTCAGTTTATAACGGATATAGTCCTTAGGCAGCAGGATATGGGCGCATTTTGCATACAGTTCGGGTTCGTGTTTTTTCACCCACAGGATCTTCGCTGCTGTAAAGCCTGTTACCGCGGGGTTTGCTGTGATCTGGATGATCTTATCCGCGCCGATCATGCGGTTCATATCGTCTACTTCTTCGCCTGTTCTCTGGTCACACCAGATGATGGAACGACGCAGGACTTCACCTGCCTCATCCAGCATAACCAGACCGTGCATCTGACCGGAAAGACCGATACCCTTGATATCTGCAGGGTCTACACCGGATGCTTCCAGAACACCTTTAACACCGGCTACAGTTGCTTCCCACCAATCATTGGGTTCCTGTTCTGCCCAGCCGTTCTGTTCCTGATACAGGGGATATTCAAATGTTTTTGCTGTGATTGGATTGGCATCACGGTCGAAAAGAACTGTCTTTGTGCCGGAAGTGCCAATGTCAATACCCAGTAAATATTCCATAGCTACACCGCCATTCTGTGTAAATCGAATTACAGTTTGATGACTGCTTTTACAACGTTTTCTTTATCGTGGATTGCAGTTTCATATGCTTCCTGAATGTTTTCGAAATCGAATTCATGGGTTGCGATTCTGCCAATATCCAGGCCATTTGCAGCTGCTGCGATGGCTTTTTTGTACAGGTTTCTGTAACGGAATACAGATTCGATTCTAGCTTCTTTCGCCATGATCTGACCGAAGTTGAATGTGATTTCAGGATTTGCGGACAGACCTACCAGAGTAATGGTACCGCCATTTTTAACCAGATAAGGTGTCTGCGCGATCGTAACAGGAGAACCTGCTGTTTCGAATACTTTTTCAATACCCATACCGCCTGTCAGTTCTTCTACTACTTTCAGAACATCCTGTTCTTTTGCGTTGATGACACGTGTTGCGCCCAGTTCCATAGCGAAATCCAGACGTTTCTGCGCCATATCTACCACTGTGATATCTGTAGCGCCGCATGCTTTACAAGCCAGCAGAGTCATCAGACCGATGCAGCCGGAGCCCAGAATGATACACTGATCGCCCATGCCAACCTTGCCCTGATGTGCAGCGTGCAGACCAACTGCGAAGGGTTCGATCAGAGCGCCTTCTTTTGTTGTCATGCCTTCAGGCAGTTTGAAGCACATATTTGCAGGGAATGCAATATAATCTTCGTTACAGCCCTGTACGGGAGGTGTAGCCAGGAAAACAACATCAGGACACAGGTTGTATCTGCCGGATTTACAGAATTCACACTGACCACATGTGATACCGGGTTCCAGTGCTACTTTATCGCCTACAGCCAGATCTGTTACGCCTTCGCCCTGTTTTACAACTACGCCGCCAGCTTCATGACCCAGCATCAGTTCGCCATCAACCACGAAGTCACCACATCTGCCGTCTTTGAAATAATGAACGTCAGAACCACAGATGCCAACGTATTCAACTTTAACCAGAACTTCGCCTTCCTTAGGTTCGGGAACGGGCGCTTCGCGGATTTCCATTTTGTTCAGTCCTACCATATATGCCTGTCTATTTTTCATGTTTATCTCCTCGCTTTCGCTTAATAGAAATACATTCTTTTAAATTTGCTTATGCAAATCCTCATTTTTAATCATAACAGTATCGAGGGAATTATGCAATATTTACAATCCCTCAAGGGAAAGATTTTCTTTACAAAAAAGGAGGTACCACCTCCGACCAAACCGAAGATGGTACCTCTGAAAATTCGAGATTATATCAATCTGTCATTACGAGTTTCGTAATTAGATCTGACCTCTTTCTCTGTACATTTCAACATATTCGGAAGCATTTTCTTTTGTGATCAGTACTTCAGCGATATCTGTGTCGATCTGTGTTTCTTCGCCTGTCAGCAGTTTATGTACTGTATCCAGGTTCAGAGCAGCCAGGTCAATAGCGGACTGCAGGCATGTTGCTGTCATCAGGCCTTCTTCGATCAGCAGGCAAGCTTCAGCTGTACCATCAACGCCGTATACCAGCAGGTCAGCGTACATATCATTGCCTTTTACTACTTCCAGAGCACCAGCAGCCATGTTATCGTTTGTGGAGATAACTGCATCGATGTCGCCGTAAGCTACTGTCCAGTCTTCCATCAGAGCCATAGCTTCGTCTTTGTTCCAGTTAGCGAAGTCTTCAGCCAGGATTGTTACGTCAGGTCTTGCATCGAAGAATACTTCCTGCCATGCAACACGTCTTTCGTCAGCGTGGAAGTTACCGGAAGGACCATTGATAACTACTACTCTGCCGTTTTCGGGAACCTGTTCCAGAGCCAGTTCAGCGTTAACCTGAGCCTGTTTGTAAGGGTCAGCATCGACGGAGGATGCACCTTCAATGTCTTCGATTCTGGAGTTTGTTGTGATAGCAACGATACCGTTTGCTACGATCTGTTCTACGTAAGGTCTCTGAGCTTCACCGTTGTTGGGCTGAACGATGATTGCATCATAGCCGTTAGCGATCGCATTTTCGATTGCTGCGTTTTCTTTTGCATCGTCAGCCTGGCCATCGAATACATCCAATGTGATGTCATCGTATTCTTCTGCTGCTGCGATCATTTCGTTTGCCAGCCATGCTGCGAAGGAGTCAGACTGTGCTCTAGCGATAAACGCTACTTTGTAGCCTTCTGCTGCATCGTCAGCTGCGGGTTCGGAACCACCGCCACAGCCTGTCAGAGCTGTTGCTGCCATAGCCAGTGCCATAAATGCTGCTAAATACTTTTTCATGTTACTCTCTCCCTTTCTTGTTTAAAAATTTTGTGAGAATTTTTTTGCTCTATTTGAATTTGAAAGCTCAAATAAAAGCCTTTTTCATGTTACGAAAAACTTATGCCTTTGCTGCAGGCGCTTCATCTTTCTTTTCTTCATCCTTTTTCTGCAGGATCACTTTAGGTGCTTTTTTGTTTTTGAATTTAATATCATACAGTACCGCTGCTACAATGATGATACCTTTAACGATCTGCTGTACATAGGAGTCTACGCCCTGCAGGTTCATGATATTGTTCAAGCAGCCGATGATGAAGGAACCTACCAGAGTACCCAGTGTTGTACCAACACCGCCGGAGAAGCTTGTACCGCCGACGATAGTAGCTGTCAGACCTTCCATTTCGTAGCTGACTGCACCGTTGGGCAGGCCGGCATTTACACGAGCCATGAACAGTACGCCTGCA
Source organism: Anaerotignum sp. (assembly GCF_017483025.1). Taxonomy (GTDB): domain Bacteria; phylum Bacillota; class Clostridia; order Lachnospirales; family Anaerotignaceae; genus Anaerotignum_A. The sequence continues at coordinate 42,725 of NZ_JAFUMA010000124.1, forward strand.
ATACCAACCAGGATACCATTGATCAGGAATGCCAGATATTTGCTTCTTACAACGTTGATACCGGAAGCGATGGATGCTTCTTCGTTACCGCCGATGGCATAGAAGGAACGGCCCAGTTTGGTATGGTTCATGATATATGCGATGATGATCGTTGCAACGATCATAAAGATGACAGGGATGGGAATAACGCCGCCGATCTTGCCCTGACCTACAACTGCGTAATCGCCGATCTGAACGATGTTCTGGCCGGATGTATACAGCAGCGCCGCACCTCTGGCAGCCATCTGCGTCGCCAGTGTTACGATGAAGGCAGGCAGATTACAGTTTGCTACAAAGAATGCATTGATCATATTGAAAGCTACTGCAACACCGATGGCTACTGCAAAAGCTATTGCCATGGAACCCGTTGCTTTATACAGGCTGACAGACAATACACCGGCCAGCGCCAGAACCGCACCAGAGGACAGGTCCAGCAGACCGGATACGATCAGTACCATTTCACCATAAGCCAGAATCGTTGCAACTGCCAGCTGTGTTGCGATATTTGTGATATTTCTTGTACTTAAGAAGTTGTCGTTCATCATCATGGAAATCAGAATCAGAACCAACAGTACAAAAAAGATAGAATACTTGGACATTACCTGTCCCAGACTTTTATTTTTCACGTTTGATCTCCTCCTTTAATTATTCCTGAATAATGCTATGTGTACCAGTTGCATAAACCATGATCGCTTCCTGAGAGAATTCGTCTCTCTTCAGTTCGCCAGCGATATGTCCCTGGTTCATAACATAGATTCTGTCACACATACCGATCAATTCGGGCAGCTCAGAGGAAACCATTACTACTGCTTTACCTGCCTGTGCCACTTCAGTCATCAGTTTGTAAATTTCAAATTTTGCACCTACGTCGATACCTCTGGTGGGTTCATCCAGAATCAGCACTTCAGGATCTCTCATCATCCATTTTGCCAGCAATACCTTCTGCTGGTTACCGCCGGACAGAGACTGGATAGGTGTTTCCAGCGTGGGTGTTTTTACGCTCATTTTCTTGAAATATTCGCCTACGACCTGTTCTTCTTCTTTTCTATGGGCATGACCGCCATAGAAGAATTTTTCCAGAGCAGACAAGCTGGCATTTTCACGAACGCTTCTCATGGGAATGATGCCATAGCGTCTGCGGTCTTCAGACAACATTACCATACCGGCCTTTGTCGCATCGGATACCTTCTTGATCGTCAGTTCCTTGCCGTGTACCTTTACCGTACCGCCATCGATGGGATCCAGGCCAAACAGACAGCGCATCACTTCTGTACGGCCTGCGCCTACCAGACCGGCAAAACCAACGATTTCACCTTTGCCGACATGGAACGTAACGTCTTCGAACAACTGGCCGCTCTTCAGATCTTTTACTTCCAGCAGAGGTTCACCGATTTCAATTTCTTCTTTCGGGTATACATTTTCCATACGGCGGCCTACCATCAGCGCGATGACTTCGTCGATATCAGTATCTTTCGCTCTCATGCTCTTTACAACAGTACCGTCACGGAATACTGTGATGTCATCGGCAATACGGAATACTTCATCCATCTTATGGGAAATATAAACGATAGCACAGCCTTTTGCTTTCAGGATCTCGATCTTTTTGAACAGCAGTTCAACTTCCTTCTGTGTGATAGAGGAAGTGGGCTCGTCCATTACGATGATGGACGCATCATTGGAGATCGCCTTCATGATCTCCAGCATCTGGATATCAGATGTTGTCAGTGTTTTCAGTTTATCTGTAGGTTTATAGGGAAGGTGTTCATCGTGCAGCAGTTTTTCTGTTTTTTCACGCACTTCTTTCCATTTTACTCTGCCCATGCCATCTACAGGCAGACGCCCCAGAAAAATATTTTCTTCTACAGACATTTCGGGGATGTAGTTCAGTTCCTGAGCGATCATAGCGATACCCAGAGATCTTGCTACAATAGGATCTTTGATTTTTACCGGCTTTTCATCGATAAAAATTTCGCCGGCATCGGGTTTATAGATCCCGTTGATGATTTTCATCAGTGTAGACTTGCCTGCGCCATTTTCGCCGCAAAGCGCATGCACAGTCCCTTTTCGAACTGTAAAGTCAATTTGATCCAACGCCTTTACACCCGGAAAAGATTTTTCAATTTTTGAAACCCGAAGTTTGATATCGTCCCCCATAGGTTCCTCCCTTCCGTAATACAGAGCTTATCAAAGCCCGTTAGTACTTTTTGATGATGCTACTTATAAATAAAATAAGCTGCTGCAGGTCACGTTTTGCAGGGGCTGCATTTCAACGTTTTCTACATCACGCTTATTTTCGGCAAAATTTTTATATAACATTTAGAATTTTTACCTATTTTAATTAAGTATATACTCAAATATGCCAAAATGTCAATACTCTCAGCGAAACATTATATTCAATTTGAATAAAAATTTCCGCCATATCAACGAGTTATTAGGAACACTTTCTCTATAATAAAAATAGAGTTTTCTTCTTTTATGTGACAATTTTTTCCGGCACATGCTGTCTTTTTTTACAAAAAAAAGCACATATCAACCTCAGTTGATATGCGCTTTCGCGTGAATGTGAAAAAACACATCCTTCATTTTATTCTATACCAAATTCATCCAAAGCGAGCTTAAATGCGCCATAGACCCCCGCATCATTCCCCAATGCTGCCGTCAGGATCTCCGTAGAGCTGCATGCATGGAAAGCATATTTTCGGAAATACCTTGTTGCTCCTTTGATCAGCGGTTCGCCGGCTTTGCTGACACCGCCCCCCAGAATGATCACTTCCGGATCTGTCACGCAGCACACATTGGCGAGGAAAAGTCCCAGATATCTGTATACCCGTTCCAGGATCGCCAGAGCAGCCAGGTCTCCCTTTTCCGCAGCTGCAAAAACATCTTTACATTCTATGGTTTCCAGATCACGCAGACCGCTTTCGTCTGTATAATCCCGCAAATAGCGTTTGGCGACCCGTACCACGCCTGTAGCAGAACAATATTGCTCCGCACAGCCATAATTGCCGCAGTTGCAGGGTTCCGTCTCGCCGGGATCCAAAATCATATGGCCGATCTCCCCACCGGCTCCATGGGAACCATTGACGATCTTCCCTTTCACTACAATGCCACCACCGATGCCGGTCCCCAATGTTGCCAGCACCATATTCTGGCAGCCTCGGCCGCTGCCTTTCCAGCATTCCCCCAGGGCAGCCACATTGGCATCGTTGCCGCCTTTAATACGAAAACCCGTAAGTGCAGAAAGTTCTGCATGCAAATCCGTAACTCCCCAGCCCAGATTCACACATTTATTCACGATCCCCTCATCACTGACCGGGCCGGGAACACCGACCCCAATGCCAATGATCTGATTATCACAGATATTTTTGTTTTTCAGAAACGATCTGATGGAAGATGCGATATCCGAAAGAATGGTTCGGCCGCCATTCCCGGTATTTGTGGCGATTTCCCATTTTTCAAGCATCGTGCCTTCCTGCCCAAAAAAAGCGATCTTGATAGTGGTTCCGCCGATATCTACGCCAAATCCATATTTCATATCTATTACCTTCTCTTTTATTTTTTAACATTCCAATGCGTCTAATGTGCAGGTTTTTGCAATGGAGCTGCGGATGGCTGCCCGCAGAGGCAGCACAGCGTTGGGAGAAACGGACAATTCATCCATACCCATGGCAAGGAACGTAGGCAGCATGCTCAGATCCGCCCCCAGTTCGCCGCAGATACCAATCCAAATGCCGGCGTTATGGGCTGCATCTGCAGCCATTTTCAGGGCACGCAGCACTGCAGGATGGTGTGGATCGTAGAATTTGCCCAGATCGTTCGCCTGTCGGTCACAGGCCAGAGTGTACTGGGTCAGGTCGTTGGTACCGACGGAGAAGAAATCCACTTCTCTTGCCAGTTCTTCCGCTACAAAGATGGACGCAGGCGTTTCCAGCATGATACCGATCTCTGTGTCTTTGTTGAAGGGAATGCCTTCCTTTTCCAGTTCCGCCATGACCTTCTGGCAGGCCCGTTTACATTCCTTTACCTCCCAGACGGAAGTGATCATAGGGAACATGATGGCAACCTTGCCGTAGGCAGATGCACGATACAGGGCTCTTAACTGAGGCTTAAATACCTCGGGGCGATTCAGGCAGATGCGGATGGCACGTACGCCCAGAGCAGGGTTTTCTTCCTTATTCATGTTAAAGTAGCCCACCTGTTTATCTGCGCCGATATCCAGAGTACGGATGATGACGCGCTTGCCATTCATGGCAGCAGCAACAGTCTTGTATGCCTGGAACTGTTCCTCTTCCGTAGGGTAATCGGAAGCCGCCAGATAGAGGAATTCGCTGCGGAACAGGCCGATACCCTGCCCATCGTTGGCAAGGACGGCCGATACATCCTCGGGAGAACCAATATTGCAGTAAACATTGACTTTTTTGCCGTCCAACGTAATGTCCTCCTGGCCTCTCATGGTCAGCAGCAGTTCTTTCATTTCCTGCTGCTTCGCATATTTTTCATTGAACTGTGCCAGTGTCAGTTCATCGGGGTCGATATAAACACAGCCTACTTCGCCGTCTACACAGGCGATTCTGCCTGCATATTCTTCTTTTAATTCTTCCCCCAAGCCGCAAATGGCAGGGATGCCCATGGTGCGGGCAAGGATAGCTGTATGGCTGTTGCTGGAACCGCCTTGCGTCACAAAGCCAAGGATCTTGCTCTTATCCAGCTGGATGGTTTCGGAAGGAGCCAGGTCATCCGCCGCCAGAATAACAGGCACATCGGAATCGATGCCGCCTTCCACAATGCCCATCAGATTATTAAGGATACGCTTGGAAACATCACGGATATCTGCCGCGCGAGCCTGCATATAGGCATCATCCATGGCGGCAAACATAGCAGCGAACTGTTCGCCCGCTTCCTGCACAGCATATTCGGCATTACACTGTTCCTCTTCCATACAGGAATAAATGCTTTCTACATAATCTTCATCCTCAACAAACATGGCGTGCGTCTCAAAAAGAACAGCTGCTTCATCGCCGGCCTCTTCCCTGCATTTTTCCGCCAGTGTTTCCAGCTGAGCGATGGTTTTTTCCTGGGCCTGTACCAGGCGTTCTTTCTCTGCCTGCAAATCTTCCACATGCCACTGCTTTACAGCAGCATCCTGGCGACAGAAGAAATACAAAGGGCCTTTGATGACGCCCTTGGAGACGCCCTTTCCCTGCATCATAATCATACCGTTATCCCCCTCTGTTACTGTTGCTTACAGATTTTCTTTAATGGTGTCTTCCATGGCTTCGATGGCCGCATCTTCGGAAGGACCTTCTGCTGTCACGGTGATCACATCGCCTTCTTTTACCCCCAGACCCATCAGCTTCATCAGCTGTGTTGCTTTTACGGATTTGCCTTCCTTAGCGATCATTACGGTTGTATCGGCAAAAGTTTTGGCAGTCTTTGCCAGGATACCTGCGGGACGTGCATGGATCCCCAGGGGATCTGTGATTGTGTAAGTAAACTGTTTCATAGTAATTTCCTCCTAATATTTTTTCAAAATCAACCTTTATAATTGTTCCAGTTCATGCGTCCATAGCGCACGGTTCCTTCTAAAATTTCCTGCTGCAATTCTGCCGTCAGCTGCTCCGCTGCGACCCTCCAGCGCCAGTTGATGCCGATGGTAGAGGGCGTATTGATGCGGCATTCATTGCCAAGGCCCAGATAGTCCTGCATGGGAATGATACAGGTTCTGGCTGCGCTGCGCATGGCCAGCGCGATAAAGGATTTATGCAGTAATTTCAGCGGGGTACGTTCATCGCAGAGATACTTTCTTGCAAGCATCTGTTCTTCTTTTGTAATAGATTTGAACCAGCCGGCCAGTGTTTCGTTGTCATGGGTGCCTGTGTAGACCACGCTGTTTTCTGTATAGTTATGGGGCAGATAGTCGTTGGCGGAGCCGGAATCGCGAGAGTCGAAGGCAAATTCCAGTACCTTCATGCCGGGGAAGCCACTGTCGCGCACCAGCTGACGCACAGAATCCGTTACATAACCCAGATCCTCCGCAATGACCTCATGCCAGCCCAGATTCTGTTCTGCACAACGGAACAGATCGATGCCGGGGCCTTTTTCCCAGTGGCCATCAATGGCAGAATCTGCGCCGTAGGGGATGGAATAATATTCGTCAAAGCCGCGGAAATGGTCGATGCGTGTTACATCGTAAAGCTGGAACACATACCACAGACGGCTCATCCACCATTGATAGCCTGTCTCTCTGTGATATTCCCAGCGATAAAGGGGATTGCCCCAAAGCTGGCCTGTTGCGGAAAAACCATCAGGAGGGCAGCCTGCCACCGCCAGAGGAACGTTATTTTCATCCAACTGGAACAGTTCAGGATGTGCCCATGTGTCAGCGGAATCCATGGCAACATAGATAGGGATATCACCAATGATCTTGATATTCTGCTGCTGTGCATAATGTTTCAGCTGCCAGTACTGCTGGAAGAATTTGAACTGCAGATACATCTGGAATTCGATCTCGAAATACAGTTCTCTGCGGTAATAATCCATGGAATAGCCATAGCGCAGGCGAATATCTTCGGGCCATTCGTACCAACACTGCCCATCAAAGAAATTTTTCAAAGCCATAAACAGGGCATAATCGGAAAGCCACCAGTTGTTTTCCGCCACAAATCTCTGATAATCAGGGTTTTCGCTGATATTGCTGCGGTCGTAAGCTTTTTTCAGCAGTTTGTAGCGGCTGTGATACAATGCTTCATAATCAATATCTGTAGCATCCTTCCCAAAGTCCATCTTATCACATTCTTTTTTCGTCAGCACGCCTTCTTCGATCAGGGCTTCCAGATCGATGAAATAAGGGTTGCCTGCAAAAGTTGAAAAAGACTGATAGGGAGAATCCCCATAGCTGGTGGGATGGATGGGCAGGATCTGCCAATAGGTCTGCCCCGCCTCCTTCAGCCAGTCGATAAACTTATATGCTTCCTTTGAAAAACAGCCGATGCCGTATTTGCCCGGCAGGCTTGTAATAGGCATCAAAATGCCTGCTTCTCTCTTCATACTCATTTCTCCTTTGTATTGATCAGTACACCAAAATGGTCGGACACGACAGGTCTGTTGCTTCCATTGAAGATAACACGGAAAGAACGAACACATACATTTCGGCTGCACCAGATATAATCCAGACGCATTCCTGTTCTCTTGATATCGTTCAGCTTATCCCGCCAACCGTCGATGACATCGGGAACGGTGATGCCAAAATCTTTTTCAGCTGCAACCTGATAGGTATCTACCCAGCCGCAGTGCAGGATATGCTCGTAGCTCTGGCCGGGAACGATATCAGGTGCATTGAAATCGCCCATCAGCCAGACAGCAGCCTGTTTGCGCTTATGCGAAATGCGCTGGGTAAGTCTTTCCCATTGTTCCAGGAAGGGCTCTTCTGCATCATCCCACCAGCCCATATGGATGGTGTAAAACCAGTCATCCATGCCTTCCACCTGTACGCCCAGCACAGCGCGGGTGCGCCAGTTGTGGTAATCATTGGCCTTGCTGATGGGAAAGGCTTCTGCTGCGCTGATCTTCTTGCCAAGGCTTAAGATGGCAACGCCTTCGTCATACTTCCCGTAGCCCAACTTGATGGGCAGCCACGCCCAGCTGCAGTCGATGCCTGCCTGACGCAGGCGGTAAACTACCTGCGCCGCATGGTTGTCCTGACGGACAGGCTTGCTGCCGGGGATGGGAACCTGTCCCTCCAGCAGTTCCGCTCCCGCCAGTTCTGCATCAGCTGTCTGATTCACCTCCTGCAAGGCGATGATGTCAGGTCGTTCTTCCAAAATGCCCTCAATGAACCAATCCAGCTTTTTTTCATAATTTTCTTCCTGCAGGGAATGGGTATTCAGTGTCAGCAGTTTCATAAAAATCCTCCTTCCCCTTACAGGATGTCGTTGATATCAGATTTCAAAACATCTGCCTTGGGGCCATAGACCGCCTGGATGCCGTTGTCTTTCTTGATGAGGCCCAGGGCGCCTTCCGCCTTCCATTCAGCCAGTTCGGCAACCTTGCTCAGGTCTTTTACTGTGACACGCAGACGTGTCATGCAGGCATCCACCAGAGTGATGTTTTCACGACCGCCCAGGAGAGCGATGATTCGTTCTGCCTGTGTGCCGCCTGCTGTTGTGTTGCTTACGGAAGCGGAAGCTTCTTCGCTTTCTGTTTCGTCTGTATAGTTACCCAGTCGGCCAGGTGTGGCAAATTTAAATTTGCCGATCATAAAGTATGCAACAAAGTAGCCGATGACAAAGAATGCCACGCAGCAGATCAGGAAGTTGACGATATCGCCGTTGAGGCCCGCTTTCAGGGACATGGGCACACGTGTCATGAATTCCAGATTACCGAAGGAATGCAGGCGCAGGTCGATGATGCCCGCCATAGCGAAGGCACAGCCCTGCAGCAGTGCATATACCACATACAGAGGCAGTGCACAGAACATGAACATGAATTCCAGAGGTTCTGTTACGCCTGTCAGGAATACTGCCAGAACAGTGGAGATGAACATGGAACGGTAGTTTCTGCGTTTATCCGCATCTACACGGCGATACATTGCCAGGGCGATACCCAGCAGCAGACCTGTTGCACCGATCATCTGGCCAACTTTGAAACGGGCAGGTGTAACTGTTGCCAGCAGGTTTTCGTATGCTGCCATGTCACCCATATCCTTGAAGTTGATCAAGTCTGTTACCCATGCCAGCCACAGAGGGTCCTGACCGAATACTTCGGCGCCGGCGTTGATGCCTGTCTGGATGAGGTATGTGCCGCCGAAGGATGTGTAGTTCATGGGGATGGTCAGCATATGATGCAGACCGAAGGGCAGCAGCAGACGTTCCAGTGTGCCGTAGATAAAAGGCGCCAGAATAGGAGATGTTGTGGAGGAGTTGGCAATCCAGATGCCAAAAGCATTGATGCCAGCCTGTACCACAGGCCATACGACTGCCATGATCAGGGAAACGATGGTGGAATAGAAGATAACAGCCAGTGGAACGAAGCGTTTGCCGTTGAAGAAGGCCAGTGCTTCGGGCAGTTTGCGGAAATTATAGTATTTATTGTAGACAGTACCGCCGACGAAACCGGAGATGATGCCTACGAAAACACCCATATTCAGCGCAGGAGCGCCCAGAACAGAGGTGAAGTAGTTTTCTACCAGCATTTCCTGACCAAAGAAGGAGGAGACCACAGCGCCTTCTTCGGAAAGCATTGCGCTGTTTACGCCGAATACTGCACCTGTGATGCAGTTGATCAGGATGAACGCGATGATGGCTGCGAATGCGCCGCCTGCTCTTTCCTTCGCCCAGGAACCACCGATGGCAGCAGCGAAGAGAATGTGCAGGTTATTGATGATGGCCCAGCCGATGTTTTCCATGGTGGAACCTACGATCATCAGGAAAGAAAGATCTGCCATCTGGAACAGCTTGCCTACGCTCAGCATAATACCTGCGGCAGGCATAACGGCGATAACTGTCATCAGCACCTTGCCAAGCTTCTGCAGGAAGTCGAAATTGATGCCGCCTTTTTTCTTGGGTTCTTCTTTTACTGTTTCTACTGCGGCGGGCTCTTCTGCTGCAATTTCCGCTGCAGGAGCTTCACCACCCAATGTGATGACACTGTCTTTACCAGCCACTACATTGCCGCTTGCTGTGTACAAAGGCAGGTCGTCTGCACCATCGCAGATCAGCACGGGAGTGATAGTAGGAACGTTTTTGCTTTCCAGGAATTTCAGGTCTACTTCTGCAATCAGATCGCCAGCCTTGACCATGTCGCCCACATTGACATGGCTGACGAAGCCTTCGCCCTTCAGGGCAACGCTGTCCAGACCCACATGGATAAGAATCTCCAGATCGTCTTCGGAGATGAAGCCGTAAGCATGCAGGGTATCTGCCACGCTTGCCACTTCGCCGCTTACGGGTGCGTAAATTTTGCCGTCCTCAGGGATGATAGCGATGCCGTCGCCCAGGATCTTCTGGGAAAAAACTGCATCAGGAACCTGTTCCAGAGGAACTACTTTGCCGCTCAGCGGCGCCAGGATGGATTTTACCATTTCGGTATTTGTATTGCTGCTCATTTTTTGACCCCTTCTCAATTTTATTTTTCTGTAATCATTTCAGAAACTTTCTGCAATCATAATATATCTATTGCATAGAAATTTCAAGACGAAATCACTTCTTATTTATAAGGTTCTCCGTTATACACAAATTCGCCATATCCATTTTGTGCAAAAATCCTCAAGCATTTGCACAAAAGTTGCACAAGAGCACAAACAGAGCCGCCCTTTATTTGACATTTCGAAAAATCGTCGTTACAATAGAATGAAAAGAAACTATTTGCATAAAACAAATATTATGTTTCATGAAAAGGATGTGCAACTATGGCAGTTACAATAAAAGACGTAGCAAAACTGGCGGGCGTTTCCCCTTCCACGGTTTCCCGCGTTTGCAACGACAACCCCGCGATCAGCAGAGAGACCCGTGAAAGAGTACAAAAGGCCATGACACAGCTGGGCTATGAACTTCCTGCGGCAAATGACGCCCAGACATCTACTTCTATGAAGATGGTAGGCATCATTCTGCCCCCTTCTCCCCAGGATGCTTATGACAACACTTTTTATCTGAAAGCGATCCGCGGGATCAGCCGCCTTTGCAATCAGCAGCAGGTGGCCAGCAATGTCATCACCGGGAAAGATTACGAAGAGATCCTGCAATCTGTCCAAGCCCTTCACCGCAGCGGTATGGCAGATGGGTTTATTATGCTTTATTCTAAAAAAGATGATATCGTAGTGGATTATTTATGCGAGCATGGTCTGCTGTATGTGATCGTCGGCAAAGCAAACGAACTGGCAAATCAGACCATCTGTATCGATAACGACAATCTGCTGGCAGGCAGAGAAGCAACAGATTATCTGTATGATCTGGGACATCGCCGCATAGGATACCTGGGCGGCAGGAGCGACTTCTTATATGCTTCCGACCGAAAATCCGGCTATCAGCTTTCCCTCCTGCAGCATGAACTGCCCGTTCGGGCAGAGTATTGCTTTGAGCTGGAAAGTATTCATTCTGACACACTGGATACTTTACAGGAGCTGCTGGCCAGAGAGGATCGCCCCACCGCTTTTGTTGTCAGCGATGATATGCTGGCATTGGCACTGGAAAGAGTGTGCCTACAGATGCAGCTTTCCATCCCTGATGATATTTCCATTATTTCCTTCAACAACTCTCTCTATGCTCAGTTGTCCTCCCCCCAACTGACTTCTGTAGATATCAATCCTTTCCAGCTGGGTCACGAAGCCGCTGCACAAATCATCAATCATGCAGAATACCCCAACTTGATGGCAACGAAAATCGTTGTCCCCCACCGTATTATAGAACGGGACAGCTGTAAAAAAATCGAATCATAACACAAAAAGCACATATCAAGTCCTTGATATGTGCTTTTCTTTTATATGCATTTTACGCGTATTTATTTATGCATCTGTTCCCTACTCTGTTCTTTTTCATTGGCACGAGCCATCAGATCCGCTGCAATCGCAGCGGAAATATTATGCCATGCACGGAAGATCGCGCCAGGTAATGTTGCCAGTGCCAGGGAGGGGAAACAAGAAGCTGCCAGTGTTGTCCCCATGCCGGAGTTCTGCATGCCAACTTCGATGGCGATAGCCTTTCTCTTTGCAACAGACATCTTCACAATCTTGCCTGCCAGAAAGCCCAGACCATAACCACAGCATATACCTGGATCGCCGCTTCTGCAGTGGTACCTGTATCTGCTTTTTACGAATCAACTTTCTGCTCTGATTTATTTTTTCAGATATTTCATCAGCATCTGTGCCGTATGGGCTCTCTGGGCATGCCCATCGGGGTTCAGTGTGCCATCCTCATTGCCGCTGATGATGCCTGCGCCACAGGCCCACTGCATGGCAGGGATTGCATATTCGCTGATATCAAAGGCATCCTCGTAGGAAAGGATATTTGTATCTTCGCCTACGCTCACATCATAGCCTTTGTATTTTGCATATCTCCAGAGGATGGATGCCAGCTGTTCTCTTGTCACTGCATCCGCTGCGCCGAAAGTATTGCCGTCATAGCCGGACATAACGCCGGTTTCTGTTGCCCAGATTATAGCATCTCTGGAAGGATGGGCTTCCCCCACATCCTGGAAAAAACACTGTGTATATGCTTTAGGGTTGCCTTCTGCCGCCCACAGTGCTTCCGCTATCATGGCGCGGGTAGTCACATCATGGATGCCGAAAGTACCGTCTGCTTTGTTTTTCAAGATGCCGTTTTTCAGACAATATGCAACGCCGTCATGATACCACTGCGTATCAGGGAAACCGTACTCCTTGCCGTCCAGTTTCGCATAACAGGGCATAAAGGCTTTGTTCAGGGCTTCCATCCATGTTTTGCCATTGGCGCGTTTCACATCCAGCGTATTGATCATGACATCTCTGGTATTCAGCCTGTTGCCTGTGTCGGGGCTCATGATGGTGCCAACTGCGCTGACAACATAATATTTCCCATCTACCTTACCCAGATAGATCATTTCATGTCCGGGGAAGCACAGAGCAGAACCCAGAGGCATTTCATCCAGGATCAGGCATTTCTCTTCAATAGACATATTTGTCATGTCGATTTTTTCCATATTCATGTTCCACTGCCAGTTACCGTTTCTGGCAACTTCCAGACCAAAGCAGGAATACACCGTACGCACCAGACCGGAGCAATCCTCTACATCCAGCATGCCGCCCCAGCCATAGGCATCGCCCAAATTATTGAAGGTGATCATAGCGATATTTTCCATGGTCAGAGGCAGATAACCGATATTAACCTTTGCTGTTTCAGGAATCAGCGCCATCTGTTTGCTGTAACTGCCGTCATCATTGCGTACCGGCAGATAAACGACATAGTTATGGTAGGGAGAACGGTTGCCGATCATCTGATCGGGGGCCAGCTCTGTCACCAGCTCCAGAGCCGTGCCTGTGGTCAGCATTCTTCTGGAGGTCTGGGGTGTTTCATAAGAAGCATCGGTATAAACCTTATTGCCGTAAACCACCAGCAGGTCTTCGGAGGGCAGATCCCACGCTGAGAGCCATTCTTCCTTATTGGCACAGAGGGCTACATCCTCTGCAGGCACCCAGCCGGAACAGCTGGCAATACGCGCCAGATAATATTTCCCGTCAGCAGAAGTATTATAAATGATCAGAGGTTCATTGACAGGCACTGCGCTGAGGGCCATATTGTCAGAATCCTTGTCATTGGGGTCATCCAACAGAAGATTTTCGCTGGGGAACACCTGCACAACAGTCCTGTTGACGGCAATGCCATAACGGGTTGGCATCACTTCCGCCGCATCGGCGTCCTGTGTATTGTCGATCATTTCCTGAAAATACGCCCAGTCGGTTTTATTGCCATCCTTATCATATGTCCAGCTCAGGTAATACTGGGCATCAGATGCAGCGGACGAAATCAGAGAAGCATTTCGGGAAATGCCATTGTATGTTTCTGCGGCTGTTTTCAGATCCATCACCATAGTTCCATCGGCAAGAAAAGTGTCCTCATTGAACGCCTTAATCTCTTCCGGTGTCAGGATCACATCTCTGTAGCCTTCATGGTAATCCGCCCAGTAAGATGCCTGAGACATTTCCGCCGTTACATCGGGCATATAGGTGACCCCTGCCAGCGCAGGCTGCACCATAGACACCGAAAGCGCCAGAGCCAGAGACAGGCTCAGTATTTTTTTCGGTTTATGTAACATTTCCAACTCCTCCTTTGCAGTCATATCCTGTTTGTATTGTACCACCCTTTTACATTGCTGTCATGCAAAAGACAGAAAACCGACGGCGTAGATTGTGTTCCCATGAGAAAACCGAAAAAACGCACTGATGGGGTGCAGTATCCGGGCAGGAAAATCCTACACAGCAAAACATACTGAAGAATAAGCAACAAAAAAACACTTTGGCGCAATGGCCAAAGTGTTTTTTTACTTTGAACATCAATTAAAAATCCGAGGTAAAGTTAACAGGAATTGTCATTGTTGTGGATGTCGTTTCGGAAGTTGCTGTATCAGTTACTGTGATAGTACCTGTCCATTGGCTGCCGGAAATATCAAAGTCGCCATTGCTGGTCGCTGCTGCGAAAGATGTATCTTCAAAAAGCCATGTAATATCTTCCATGATCGCCGCAGAAACATCTTCTTCCACAGCGCCGTAATCTACATATACGCCATATGCAATATTTTCCAAAGCCAGATTCATGGCTGTTTCCAGTGTAGGCGCAGTTACAGTCAATGTTGTGGGAATGATCACATCTTCTTTTGTATCTGCAAACCATTCTGCGGGCAGTGTCCAGGAAATGGGATATGTACCGGGTTTTACAGACAGGCTGGGCTGCAGATCAGGAATCAGATAACCTTCTTCAAAATCATAGCTCATGCCCTGGCTGAATAATTCAATATCAGCATTCAGTTCATAATGATATTCGAAGAAATCGGGTTCTTCCTTGAAAGTTACGCCATCTATAGAAATGATCGTGTCCATTTCCACACCGGCTTCTGTTGTAACAGGGAATGCAGAGGCCACTTCTCCTGCGGGAACTTCGGGCAGTTTGATGGGTTCTTCTTCCTCTTCAAAGCCTTCCGCTTTTACGATGATTACGGATTTTGTCGCTTCTTCCCAGCCAACGTCATAGCCAAAGGCTTCTGCCAGATATCTGGCAGGGGCGTAGATACGGCTGTCGGCAATCACGGGTGTCGTATCCATTTCGATAAATCCTTCAACGGTTGAATAATCATTGAGGAAAGCGTGATATTCATCGACACCGACAGTGAACTCAACTGTTCCAATACCATCAGTAAAGGATGCTGTATTAGTATCATCATTCCATACAACTTCCAGTCCCAGTGCATTGGCAATAGGGCGCAGGGGCACCAGTGTGCGACTGTCTTCATTGATGAAAGGCTTTGCATCTGTCCATGCAACAGGAGTGCCTTCTACAGTTACATTAAGATCAGCAGCGAAGACTGTGGTACTCATGCCTACTGCCAGCAAAGCAGCGGAAATTATGGAAAGTATTCTTTTCATTCTTCATTCCTCCTCATATTGAAATTCATATCATTAGCATACAATAACACTATGAATATGTCAACCAGAAGCAGACAGTTGCCTTTGCAGAGAACGCAAAAATCCCCACAGGAACCTTCCTCCCGTCACGGAAGGCAAGGAAACGCAGGGACAAAATTGAACATTTGCAGAGAACATGATAAGGCGATATAGTTTCCCATATCGTCTTTAAATAGAAACGAAAAAGGCATCCCAGCAAGTTTTTTCCTTGCCCGATGCCTTTTCATAAGTGTTTCAGCCTCGTAATCCTGGTACGTGCCGAAAGAGTATGGAGGTGATCCATATATCACGATTATCACTTCCAAACCTTAAGGCTATCCTTTGTAACACAGGTCGAACATTGCTTCTGCCTTCTATCGTCATTCGCCGTTTTTTATAAGGGACATGTTTGTTATTCACGCCCACTTTCATCATTGCCGTATAGACATTCCAATACCTCTGCCGAACAAAGAACCTTTCTAATATAAATCATTATGGAGAATTCATTATTGCAGAGCTTCAGCATGAATAATCAACCTCTAAAAGAACGATTTCTTTTCCGCTTCAAAACAACCCCACTTAATGTTCCCAAAAGTTCCTTCGGATTGGAGGCTGCGGGCTCCTCGCTGTCACAGCAACCTTTCCACCTTTGCGATTGTCTCCTGCTCCGACAGTTCCAGATCTAAAATATCCATAACACGGTCTGTCAGATCAGGCTCCTTCAACACGACAGCAAAAATTTTATGACCGCCTTCATTGGAAATTTTACCGCAGCGAATCATATACTCCAACAAATCCACCACGGGCTGTATTTTTTTACGTTTTTCTATCATTCTGCATTTCTCCCTTCTCTGACACGCAGCTGCTCTGTCTTTCTGCCTGCCTGTTATCCCTTTCATATACTTGTGTCTATTTTACCACTACTAAATAATAAATACAATTCTATGAGATATAGCTATTGTTCTTCAACAGCTTCACAGTATTTTGCCAAATCTAGATTATATATTTTTAGATTTTCCTTCTCAAATGAAGTTGCCAGCTTCCATACAAATCTATATTCTTTTTCATGAAGAAATTCTTCAGGTTTATTCATTATAATGTCGTTCTCAGCGGTATCTTTAATAAATTGTCCAAGTTTTTCTCCCAAGAATAAGCCAGTAGAGTCCATCTCTTTACAAAAGTCCGTTACAAAATTATCCGTTTCTATAGAAATAACTTTATCGTTATACATACAATAGCCATGTAAAACTTCTGAAACCAAAAGTCCCATTTTATTAAGAGCACATGTAACTTCCTTATGAAAGCTATTTACATCTGTTACTCTGATTAATGCTGAACTATCCTTGGCTTCATCTGGCGAAGAAAACGTTGTGCATAATACGAGAAGACTATCATCAAAACCTATATCCACTTCCATTTTTTTATTATTTTCAATTATTTCAACAATATTTCTCAATTCATACCTATCACGGCGCGCTTCATTCTCCAATGTTCTGCATTGTTTAAATGTGGATAAAAGCAACTCCCCTTTTTTAATAAGGGCCTTAACAAAACCAGGCTGACCAAGATCTCTATACAATGCTTTTGGATCTTCAGAATTTTTATACACGGTATGTTCTGCAGCCATCCTCCAATTCAAAGATTCTACTTGATTAATTACCCCTACCATTTCATGTGGCGCGACAACCTGATATTCATACTCAAGCACAGATTTCATTCCCTTTATAATTCTAAACTTATATGTAGAAAAAAATGGCTGATACTGCCACACAAATTTACGCGCATCTTCCAAAGAAGAAAATCCATAAACAATTATCTGTGCAGTTCTTCGAATCTTCATTTCTATTGGCAAATGTGGTATAGCCGTATAGCCTTCAGGCAATTGTTTCTGAATAGCTTCGTAATCAAATTCTTTAAATCTTAGTTTCTGCTGATTCATATCACTCATTGCTATGACCTCCTTGTTCAAGAATCTTCTTACGATTATTGTAACATATTACTCATAACAATAAGTCTCGATTTTCCACCTCCATTGTCAACGTGAAAATCATCTGCTGCACCCACCTTATTGAACCCCCGTCCACTGATTTCCCTAATAGTTCTTCCTGTTGTAACCTTCGTCATTTTCACTAAATTTAAGATAAAAATAAGGGCATCTAGCCAGTCTTTACTGGCTAAATGCCCTATCACAAGTGTTTCAGCCAGTCAATCCTTTGACGTGCTGAATGATAGTGGAGGTGAGGGGAATTGAACCCCTGTCCGAAAACCCATCCATAAGAACTTCTCCCATCACAGTCAGTCTTTTAACATTCCCTCGTTACAACGCCGAATGACAGGCTTTGTCCCTCAGTAGCTTCATGAATCTTTTCCTGCCGCAAAGCTTAGGCAGAAAAGTTCCCCACCAAGTCGATGCCGGACTCTCCGGCGGTGAGAAACCGGAGGCCGACAGGCGCCGTTAATTAGGCAGCCAGTGCAAAATTATTTTTGTCGTTTCTTTTTAAAAAAGGTTCCAGCTTGATGACGCGGTTCACTGGTCCGCGGATGGCTATCCCTACTTTCAAGACTCCCGTCGAAACCATTGCACCCCCGCGAGCTTCGCTCGCAGAGCGAATGAAATATAAACGACAAATCCTTACAAAGTAAGATTTCTGATTTTAAAATCTTTTTCCGCCTGACGACGTACATCGTTCTTGGCAATGGTATCCCTCTTGTCATAGAGTTTTTTACCTTTTGCCAGCGCCACATCTACTTTCACATAGCTGCGGTCAAAATACACCTTCAGGGGAACCACTGTATAACCCGCTGCGCGGACTTCATGGTCCCATTTGCGGATCTGCACCTTATGCAGCAGCAGTCTTCTGGGGCGCAGAGGGTCTTTGTTGAAGATATTGCCCTGTTCGTAGGGGCTGATGTGCATGTTGTAGATGAAAGCTTCCCCATCCCTGATCTGGATGTAGCTTTCCTTCAGGCTGCACTTGCCCGCACGCAGGCTTTTCACCTCTGTCCCAGCCAAAGAAATGCCGGCCTGTATGGTTTCTTCGATGAAGTAATCATGATATGCTTTTTTATTTTGCGCAATCAGCTTTGTTCCCTTCGCCTTTGCCATACAGAATCACCTGCCTCTTTGTCCTATTCCTACTGCAGGAATAACTATACCATAGAATATAGAAAAAATCAAATGACGTTTCTATTACAATTTTTCAATTCTTTTACAGAAACCCTTGAAATTTCGGGCTTTTTTGACTCTATCTCTAAGAAAGCGGCAATTCTTACAGTTTCCTTAAATTCATAGGAACCCTTTCCCTCATTCTTTTTTTCTGCTATGATAAACAAAAAATTCCTATGAAAGGAGACTATTTATGCTTACAACAAAAACAGTTAAAAGACTTTTTCTGATTTTTATATTTTTCTTTCTCCTGTGGTTCGCCGCTATGGCCACAGACCTGCTTCGCCTGAATGATTTTGAAAAACCCATTTTTGCCCACCCCACTGTCACAGCCGATGACGGCGGCTCCGGCACCTACGAGGGCCTGGGCTGGCGCATTGAACTGGAAGGCAATTTTATGCCCGAGGAGGAACTCCCCGGTGTGACTCAGTTTGAATTTTATCTCTTTGACGACATGGTACACGCAGGTATCCGTGACTAAAAAAGAACCCTCAAAAGAGGGTTCTTTCTTTTACGCAAAATCTTCGAAATCTTCTTCGAAAACAAAATCAATGGTGCCCATCATACGGTCAACCTTTGCCACAGAGACAGTCACCCTGTCCCCCAGACGATAGCTTTTTCTCGTTCTTCTGCCGAAGACCAGCATATTGTTGTCGTCAAATTCGTAGTAATCATCATCCATCTGCGACAGAGAGACCATCCCTTCGATGGTATTGGGCAATTCCACATAGATGCCCCAGTTCGTTACACCTGAGATAATACCTTCGTAAATCTCACCGACCTTGTCTTCCATGTATTCCACTTTTTTCAGGGCATCCGTATCTCTTTCCGCGTCCTCCGCAATGCGTTCCTGTTTGGAGCAATGCTTTGCCCAATCGGGCATTTTTCTGCGATAGTTCAAAGAGGATTTTTCATCCAACTCACCATGGAGCATCTTTTTGATCATACGATGAATCTCCAGGTCGGGATATCTGCGGATGGGAGAAGTAAAGTGGCAATAATATTTTGCTGCCAGGCCAAAATGTCCGCCGTTTTCCGCTGTATATCTTGCCTGCATCATGCTGCGCAGCACCATACGGGTAATGATGCGTTCCTCATCAGTGCCTTCCGCTGTCCGCAGCACCTTCTGAATCTCGCGAGGGTGAATTTCACCATCTTTCTTTCTCAGATGGTAGCCAAACCCCCGCAGGAACTGTTCCATTTTTTCCAGTTTTTCTTCATCAGGCTCCTGATGGCTGCGGTACATGAAGGGCATTTCCTGCCAGAAAGAATTTTCCGCGATGGTCTCGTTGCACACCAGCATGAATTCCTCGATCATATTTGTGGCGATGCTTCTTTCATAAGGCTTGATATCGATGGGCTTGCCGTTTTCATCCAGAATGATTTTGGATTCGGGCAGATCGAAATTCACAGAACCACGTTTTCTTCTCTTTGTGCCTAAAATCTGACGCAACTCTTCCATATCATCCAGCATGGGCAGAATTTCCGCATACTGTTCCAGCAGTTCAGGGGTTTCATCCTCCAGAATTTCTCTTACGGCTGTATACGTCATACGATAGTTGGAATTAATGAGCGTTTCCGCAATGCGATGGGCAACCACTTCACCTTTGCGGTCGATTTCCATGATACAGCTGAGAGCCAGTCTGTCCACATGGGGATTCAGGGAACAGATGCCGTTGCTCAGCTTATGGGGCAGCATAGGAATGACCCTATCCACCAGATACACACTGGTACCTCTTGCGTAGGCTTCTTTATCCAATTCTGTATATTCACGCACATAGTGGGAAACATCCGCAATATGCACGCCCAATTCAAAATTGCCGTTGTTCAGCTTCTGCAGGGAAATGGCGTCGTCCAAATCCTTGGCATCCTCGCCATCAATGGTGATGGTCAGCAGGTCTCGCAGGTCTTCTCTGCCTTTTTTATCTTCCTCCGCCACCTCTGTGCCCAGATTTTCGATTTCCTTATACACTTCCTCGGGGAATTCCACCGCCAGTTCATACCTGCGAATGACGGAAAGGATATCTACACCGGGGTCGTTCACATGGCCCAAAATCTCCACAACTTTCCCCTCGGGGTTGCGTCTGTCCTCGCCGTAATCAATGATTTCCACCACAACTTTGTGGCCTGTCACAGCCCCTTTGGTATGGTCTCTGGAAACAAAAATATCCTTGGCAATTTTCTTATCATCCGCAACCACGAAGCCATAGCCTTTGCTTCCCGCTTCAAAGGTACCAACGATGCGCTGCTGTCCTCTTTCCAGAATACGTACAATGACACCATCGGCCTTTTTCCCCTTTTCCGCTTTATGCAGCACTTTATAGAGGACTTTATCCTTCTGCATGGCACCCATGGTTTCACTGGCAGGAATAAAGATATCATCGCCTCCTTCATCGGGCGTCACGAAGCCAAACCCTCTGGCATGTCCAATAAAAGAGCCTGTTGCCATCTGCAGGTCTTTCGGAGAAGCCAGCTTCCCTTTTTTCGTTTCAAAAATACGGCCTTCATTCAGCAGCTCGTCGATCACAGCCTCAAATTTTTCTCTATCTTCCGCAGGAACAGAAAGCATAGCGCGCATATCCCTGCGCTTCATGGGCACATAATCTTCGCTTTCAATATATGCTAAAATCCGCTCTTTTCTTTCTTTTAAAATATCAATTTCTTCCATAGAATTTCTCCTTCTATTCTCCTGTTTTGCCTTATCTTTCCCCAAATCTTCTCATTCTATAAAAAAAGAGATGTCTGATTCTGACATCTCTTTCGTTCGCTTTTTCTTAACCTACCAGATTTACGATGAACGCAATGATCATGAACAGTGCGCCGCCGATTTTTGTGTATTTTTCCAGTGCACCTTCCATAGAATTGCCTTTGTTTTTGCTCCAGTAAGAATCACCGCTGCTGCTGCCACCTACTGCACCCAGACCAGCGGAACGTTTGGACTGCATCAGAATGATAGCCGCCAGAACAACTGCCAGGATCATCAAAACAACTGTTAATACTGTACCGATTGTAGACATACAAAAACCTCCTGTATTTTCACTCATTCAGAGTGTTATCTCATCGAATTTTGGGGACACTCCTCCCCACTATTTGCATATTGTAGCACATTCTACTGCCCTTCGCAACTGTTTTTTGCCGAAAAGTCAGCCTTCCGCCTTTTTCTGCAAAGCCGCCTGCTGTCTGGAAAGGCCGCGGAAATTGATAGCGACCATGGTAATGGAAAGGAGTGCTGCCAGGGCATCAGAGATCGGCCCCGCAAGTAATACGCCGTTCAAGCCAAATTGCAAAGGAAGCAGCAGCAGCATGGGAATCAGGATAAAGCCCTGCCTGGATGCAGAAAGGATGATGCCCTGCTTTACATTGCCGATGCTGGTAAAATAATTCACTGTAATGGGCTGCAGACCAAAAAGAAATACCATAAACAAATAAACACGCAGATATTTCTCCGCAAACTGGAAATATAATTCATTCCCCACGCCAAAAATACTGATGACTTCTCTGGGGAAGAACTGGAACAGCAAAAACGCCGCTGCGCTGAAGCACAACCCGGTTTTTACTGCTTTTTTATACGTAGCTTTCACGCGATCGTAATTTTTTGCCCCCATGTTAAAACCAAGGATGGGCTGGCAGCCCTGCGCGAGGCCAACAACGAAAGAGATCATAATGCTGTTCAGCTTCGCTGCTACGCCGGAAACCGCCAGAGGGATATCCTTCCCATAGATGGACAGCGCCCCATAGTATGTCAGAGAATTGTTCAGCACGATATTCACCATCATCATAATCGTATGATTGATAAAGTTACTTGTCCCCAGCTTTGCGATTTTCCCAACATAAGCCCATTTCAGGCCCAGCATATCCTTTCGGATAGGAAATGTCTTGAATTTGGGAAAATAACGGATACACCGCAGGAAGGAAAACATCTGGCTGACAATGGTCGCCAATGCCGCCCCCTGGATGCCCCAGTCTAATGCAAACAGGAACAACCAGTCCAAAAATACATTTAAAACCGCACCGCTGACCATACAGGTCATAGAATAAGAAGGACTGCCATCCGCACGGATGATCATACTGGCCGCACTGGTGAACAGCAGAAAAGGAATCCCAATGGCCGCGATGCCAAGGTAATCCTGTGCCAAAGGCAATACGGTTTCCGTTGCCCCGCAAATCAGCAAAATTGGTGTTTTAAACAGCAAAACCACCGCCATGAACAAAAGCCCGGCCACGCTCATCATTGTCAGCCCGGTGCCAATAAACTTCTTTGCTTCTTCCAGTCTCTTTGCCCCCAGATTGATATTGAAGTTTGCCGCTGTACCAACCCCGATCAGCTGAGCAAAAGCCATCAAAAGGGTCGTCACCGGAAAGGCAACATTCGTTGCCGCATTTCCCAGCATCCCCACTACATGGCCAATAAAAATCTGGTCTGTCATATTATAAGCCGCCGTCACCAGCAAGCTGATGATAGACGGTATGGCAAATTTTCGCATCAGGCCACCCAAAGGCGCATAGCCCAAAGGGTTCCCTTGCATATTTTTCTTTTCTTCCATTTCTCTTCTCCTAAAAATGTTATTTTATCTATTTTTAATTGTACCTCTATCTCTCAATAAAAAAAAGACCGAAAACAATCGGATTGTTTTCAGTCTCTTCTTTATTTTTCATAGGGTGTCAAATCTTCAAAAGGGATCTGTCCATAGGTCCAGCCCAGTTCCTTCATCTGCCCGTGGGTCATCACGCCCACCTTCCCATAAGTATTCGTATTCAGATCCACTTTCAGCGTCAGATTTGCGGGAATGATTTTCCGCAGGTGTTTCTGCAGGAAATCCTTTTTCTCCTTCACGCACAGTTCCAGCACCAGATGCAGAAAATAATTCTCTCTTTCCAGTTCCGCCGCATATTTTCCAGCGCCGCAGCACCCATCCAGCCAGTCCTGCAGATGAAAATACGTGTAAGGGCTTCGGCTGTTCCAGCGATAAAGGATTTCCTCTCTCAGAGTTTCCGTTTCCATCACTTCCGCTCCCAGAAAGCCCATCATCTTCGCCAACCGCAGCAGACCGCTTCTCTCTGCTGTCAGAATCCATTGGTTATTCACCACTTCATCTCTTGCCGCCGCTTCTTCCTCCAGAACGGCCCCTTCGATTTCTGCCAGCTTCTGAAATTCCTGCAAATCTCTTACGGTGCTAGGTAAGTAATTGCTGTATCTGTTCTCGCTCATGCGCTCACCCCAATCTCACCCAGCACAGGCACTTCATCCGCCCCCAGCACCATATTCCCGCTGTTGCCATTGATGGTGCAATCAGAAATATCTACCACGCCGTCGGCCTCCAGTGCTCTGCTTTCCAGATAACTGATACGCACTGTCAGATACTCACTGTCTGCCCAGTTTTTCCGCAATTCTTCAAAATATGTTTCGAATCTGCTCTGGATATCTGCCAGCACCGTTTCCTGTACTGCCCCTTCCGCCAGCGAAATGCTCATAGTAATACCGCAGGTCACTTCCGCAACCCCTTCCACTGTCACCTGATGCCCGATAGGCGCAATGCCATATCCGTCGCCTCTGCTTTCCGGGTCAATTTCCGTCTGCAGTGCCGCCAGTTCCGTTTCCGTAGGCGCCCGCCAGCCCTGGTCGATGATGACCAGCTTCACCGTGCCTCCCCCGTTCCAGGCAGGGTATACCTTTACGCCGCCTACGTTCTGCAGGGCATTCACCTTTCTCTCATAATCGGCAATGTTTCCGCCAAAGGCATCGGCATCAAAGCTGGCAAAGTAACGTTTCCGTAGTTCATCGTCCCCTTCTTCATCCTCGCCGTCTGTACGCAGTTCTTCCAGTGTCGCTGTCGCCAGTCCTGCCATCGTCTCCAGAGGAACCAGATTCCCCAGATAATCGTTCCCGCAGGCGCCTGCCGTTTCACATTCCAGTACATATCGCCCGTCTTCCTCTCTGGAAAGCACCACGTAATAATATTCCTCCAGAAAAAAACGTGTACCAGCCTCAACGGGATATTCTTCTCCGTCTTCATCCAGAAAACTCCCGTAAAATGTTGCCTTTACAGCCCCTTTCCGCTGAATACCTCTCTCTGCCGCACGTCTCGTCAGGTCATCCCCCGTCGCCGTGTCTGCAAAGGTTCTATCCTCCAGCATATCCAG
>NZ_JAFUMA010000015.1 GCF_017483025.1 Anaerotignum sp.
CATTTCACCGCCTCCTTAATTTAAAAAGTTTTGCTCATATTATAACAAATATGTACGGCTAACTCAATCAAAGGAAAACATAGACCTATTTTGTGTAGGATTATAAAGGGCTCTCATCCACTGCCATGTTTTCGTAGTTTTAAAAAAATTTATAATCTGAAGGATTGAAGTATTTCTATGTTATAATATAAAAAAGCCAAATACAGCCTATTTAGATTGATGTATACAAGAAAGAAAGGTGATATCGTGAATAAAGTAATCCTCATGGGTCGCTTAGTAAGAGATCCAGAAGTAAGATATTCTCAAGGAAATGAACCCTTGGCAGTAGCCAGATATACATTGGCTGTAAACCGCCGTTTTAAACGCCAAGGTGAACAGGATGCAGATTTTATCGGCTGCGTAGCTTTTGGTAAAGCTGGCGAATTTGCAGAAAAATACTTTAAAAAGGGTCAGATGGTAAGCATTATCGGTCGTCTGCAGGTGAGATCCTGGGATGATAACGAAGGCAAAAAACGCTGGAGCACAGATGTTGTGGTTGAAGAACAGTATTTTGCAGAAAGTAAGGCATCCTTTGAAAGCCATCGTGATTCAGCACCAGTAGCTACCACAAATGCTACAGCTGCACAAGCAAATTCTTCCGATGGTTTCTATCCAGTTGATGAAAGCATTGAAGATGATGATCTTCCATTCTAAAAAACATGAGAAAAGCTATCCCAGCACGGGATAGCTTTTTCAGAAATGAAGGAAGGTTATATGAAAAAATATAGAGCATTTTTTCTTATATTAATTCTATAATAATGTTTTTTTAAAAAAATCTCAAGTGCTATAGTGCTATAGCAAAAATATGATCAAAATCAGCCGGTGGGGGACTATTTTTCGCGCCTTCTATTTATTCGCTAAACACAGCTTTTGCGAATTTTAGTGCGTTTTTGTGAATTTAGTGACAATCTGACTCCGATATGCTATAATTGCTATAGCAATATATCAATATAACACCCCTACTAGTAAATTCACTGAACATTTCAATAATTTCTCATATCGTCTCATCCTAACGAAGAACTTCGGCTCCTCTCTGGCCGAAGTTCTTTCATTTTTAAAATAAACTATTCATTCAAACAAAAACCCTTGTTCAAATGAACAAGGGTTTTCAGTATAATTATTTTATTCGTTTTCCAAAAACTTCATCAGCATCTGTGCAGCATGCGCCCTCTGTGCATGACCTGCAGGATCCAGAGTGCCATCATCATTACCGCTGATAATGCCATTCATCACACACCAGCACATAGGCTCATATGCATATTCAGACAATTCATTCACATCGCTGAAATCCAGTCGGAATGCCCATACACCCTCAAAGCCTTCTCCTTTATATTTCGTATAACGATACAGGATAGATGCCAGCTGTTCTCTTGTAATGTTATTATCGGGACCGAATGTCATTGCATCATAACCGCTAACAATGCCATTTTCAGCCGCCCATGCGATCGCATCTGCGTAATACATATCCGCATCCACATCTGCGAAAGGAACTGTGCCTGCTGCAGGCTTGCCTTCCATTCTCCACAGGATCGTTGTGATCATACCTCTTGTGGTATTCCAGGAAGGGCCAAAATTATCAGCGTCCACGCCACTCATCAGACCGTTTGCAGACACATACATTACTGCATTATAGAACCAGTCTGTTTCAGAAACGTCTTTAAAGGGATTGTCTGCAGACTGTTCAGGTACTACAGGAACATCAGCCAGAGGAACATAATCATCGATGATCTCAAATGTCACAGAACCGTCAACCTCGAATGTAACGCTGTTTTTGCCATCGTATACATCTTCGATCACTTCTTTTGTACCGTCTGCTTTTGTAACTTCTACAGCAACATTACCTGTTTCGCTGTTTTCTTTATAAGGAACAGTTACTTCGATC
>NZ_JAFUMA010000125.1 GCF_017483025.1 Anaerotignum sp.
ACAGTTTAAAATAATCAAGTTAAACCTTTCTGGCAAGATCCTTCATCCACTGCACGAAGAACTCCCTGTCCGCATCAAAGGCAAAATGGCAGTTTCTGGGCTTGTCCACAAAGGCTCTGGGGTCAACGATGGTCTGCCCGTCCGCAAAGCCGCCGCTGAAATCAATATCCACTCTTGTAAAGAGCAGGTCTTTCAGCGCTTCAGGATACGCCACGGCGCAAACCGCCAATGCATCATGTACAGGGGCAGAATCGATGCGTTCCATGGGCTGCAGCTGGCTGTATGCCATGATTCTGTGGTCTGTAAAATCTGCCACGGCATCGCCTACAGGGTTGCCCATGGCTCTGAATTCTTTTGTATCATCTGTGCTGACACAAGCGTTATGTGTGGCATCCAGAGGCACCATGCGGATAGGAACGCCGCTGTCCATGACGATCTGTGCCGCTTCGGGGTCGTGCCAGATGTTGAATTCGGATGCGGGTGTGCTGTTTGTTCTGCGGCAGCCACCGCCCATCATCACGATTTCTTTGATCTTGCCGCAGATCTCAGGCTGGATACGCATTGCCATAGCCAGGTTTGTCAGAGGGCCAACAGGCACCAGTGTGATATCACCGTCGCTCTTCATCAGCGTGTCAATATAATAGAACACTGCATGTTCCTTTTCCACCTTGCTTGTGGAAGCAGGGATATCCAGATATTCTGTGTGCATGCTCACGTCTTCCTTCATATCGCCCACTTTTGTGCGCACGCCTTTGAAACCGCCATGTCTGTTGGGGTTCAGGTTGCATACCATGGCTTCGCCACAGCCCTTATACACAGGGAAATCCGCTTTCAGCAGGTCTTTCACACGCAGGGTGTTTTCTGTGGTATTTTCCAGGGGCTTATTGCCCACAACAGTACAAACCGCCAGCAGGTCGATTTTTTCTTCCAGATAAGCCATCATAATAGCAACGGCATCATCCGTACCTGTATCTACATCGAGAATGATTTTGATTTTATCGCTCATATCGTTCATCCTTTCTTTTTCTAGTTCCTGTTAAAATCATCATACTACTTTTTCGTCCATTTTCATAGATTGAAATAACTCAACTTTCAGGAGGGATTTTATGAAGCGAATCCTCTCACTTTTCTTATCCTTTGGTCTGCTTTTCACCATTGCCGCCTGCAATCGGGAAGAACCTATGACAGAACTGGAATCCATCCAGAAGCAGCTGGCAGAAATGGAGGGCTATGCCTGCACCGCCACCCTGACCCGTTCTTCCCACAAGGGCGAGCAGACCTATGAAACCAAACAATTTTACAAATCTACCGGCGAATACCGACTGGAGCTGACCGCACCCGAAAATGTAGCCGGCAATTACACCGTTTTCGACGGGGAACGCATCTGCCAGTACAATCCCAAACTGGACAGCAGTATCATTAAGGACGTACCCGAATCCCAGCATAGAAATGAATTGTTCTTAGGCCAATTCGTCTCCAACTACATGCAATCCGAAGGGGTCAGCGTGGAGACCGCTGCTCTGGATGAATCCAAATGTATTGTTCTGGAAGCTGTCATCCCCGGCAATGACGCTGCCGTTTCCACAGAAAAGCTTTGGGTAGACCGGGAAACACAGCTGCCCGTCCGCTTCGTCATTTACGATGCAGAAGGAAACCAACGCTACTGTATGGATTATCACGAATTCGAATTCAATCCTCAGTTCGATGAAGCCCTTTTCACCATAGAGGAATAAACCGCCCTGTTTCTGTCCATACTGAGAACAGTCAGCAGGGAAGTTTTTCAAATCCTACATATTTCTTCCGCCGCTGACCAATCCAAACAGCGGAGTGTGAGAACATGATCGTCAGACGAGGAGATATTTATTTTGCAGACCTGAGCCCCGTAGTGGGCAGCGAGCAGGGCGGTATCCGTCCTGTCCTCATCGTGCAGAATGACGTGGGCAATAAGCATAGCCCCACCGTCATCTGTGCCGCCATCACATCCCAAATGAATAAGGCAAAACTGCCGACCCATATCGCCCTTTCCTCCGCTGTCTATGCCCTGCCGAAGGATTCTGTTGTTCTTTTAGAGCAGATTCGAACGATAGATAAACAGCGGCTGAAGGAGAAACTCTGCCATCTGGATGATGCCATGATGCGAAGGGTCGATCAAAGCCTTATCATCAGCCTGGGATTAAAATAAAAAGAGACTACGTCCATAGGAGCGGGAACCATGAATCACTCTCTTATTGGATGTGTCTCTTTTTCTATTGCTATCATAACAGGTTTCAGTGTAAAATAATATGAGAAATCTCACACCGATTTGAAAGGAGGATGGCTATGAAAGAACTGGACGACCTGCTGGCTTGTTTTTCCTTTGATATCCGCCCTTATCTCACCAAGAAGACCTTCGAACCCGGAGAAGTCCTCATTCAGGAAGGGGAATATCTTCACCATTTATTCTACGTTGCCAAAGGCCGTATCAAATCCCATACGACCCATGCCAACGGCAAGGTCTCCCTTATCCGTTTCAGCGAAGCCCCCTTCTTTCTGGGGGAAATGGAGCTGCTGAATCCCAGCATGCCCGCCCGCGGCGCCACTGCCATCTCCACCTGCACCTGCTTTGTCATCGACACCACCAAGTGCGGAAAACAATTGCTGGAAGATGTCAAATTCCTGCGCCATCTCTGCCTCTACCTTTCCGAAAAAAGCTTCGAAACGGTCTCCCATTATTCCCAAAGCCTTGCCTATCCTCTGGAAAACCGCCTTGCCGCCTTTCTGCTGATGGCCGCCCGGGATGGCGTTTATCGGGAAAAACACACGGAAGCGGCAGAATATCTGGGGGTGACCTATCGCCATTTCCTCTATGTGCTGGCGGATTTCGGGAAAAAGGGATATATTAAAAAAACACCCCAAGGCTATATTTTAAAAAATATTCCCGCTTTACAGGCATTGGAAGATGAGATACGCCCGCCGGAAAAAGAAACGAGCATAAAAAGAAAGCCTCGAACATAATGTTCAAGGCTTTTTCTGTTTCTATCTTATTTTCTTCTGGTCTTGCCGCTGCTCACCAGCACCAGCCACAGGAAATACAGCAGGATAAATACGACTGTAAAAACCACTACCTGCTTCAAATTTACCGCCGTTCCGGTGATGAGCATGAAACCGTGGTAAAAAATGCTGCAGATACAGCCGGATTTTACCGCACGGATAAAAAGTTCAGCTAAATTCATATCATTTCTCCTATCATTTGCAAGTCAAACCATGGACATGGTTATGTACTCTCTGGATCAGGATATCCAAAGCCACCACATTCTGTCCACCTTCCAGCACGATCAGGTCTGCCGCCCGTTTGCTGGGCTCTACGAACTGCTCATGCATGGGTTTTACCGTTGTCAAATACTGATTTACCACAGATTCCAGACTTCTGCCTCTTTCCTCAACGTCTCTCAGAATACGTCTCAGAATACGCACATCCGCATCGGTATCCACAAAGATCTTGATATCCATCTGATTTCTCAGGAATTCATTCTGGAAGATCAGGATGCCCTCTACGATGATGACCTTTGTAGGGTTCACGATCATCATTTCATCGGAACGATTATGCACCGTAAAATCATACACAGGACATTCGATGCTTTTGCCCTCCTTCAGTGCCTGGATATGCTCGATCATCAGGTCTGTGTCGAAGGCATCGGGATGGTCATAGTTCAAAAGACAACGCTCTTCGTATGTCATTTCATCGTGGCGCTTGTAGTAGTTATCGTGATAGATCACAGTCACGTCATCGCCAAAGCGTTCCTTCAGGCGATTGGTCAGGGTCGTTTTGCCGCTGCCTGTTCCCCCTGCAATGCCAATGATCATAATATCTTTCATACCGTTTCCTCCTTATCAGGATTCGTTTGTACCAAGGATGATGCGGATATCTGCGCTGCCCACTTCATCGGATGCCAGTTCCACTTTTGCATTGTCGAAATATTTCACCAGGTCTTCACCAGCGCCTTCGGTTTTCACCTGGATACGGGTGTAATTCACCTGTTCTCCGTGATATGTGGTAGGTTCTGTCAGGGTAAATCCTTCGCCTTTCAAAAGTTCTGTGAATCTGCCCGCCAGACCGGCAACTTCGCCGCCGTTGGAAACCTCGATCTTCAGGCTCTTGCTGTCGATGGTGCCGTCTTCATTCACTTCCGGTGCCACATTGTAGAAAATGCGGTCTACCATTTCCGTCGTTGCAGCAGGGTCATGGATAAAGTAGGATACACCGCCCACATACTGGCCCGCACCGGGCAGAGTCTCCATGGAAAGCTTGTCCATATCTATCTTCGTAATATAATTTGCATATTTCAACGCATCAGACAGGCTGATATCTGTTTTTACATATTTATACATAACCTCGATATAGTCGCCCAGGTTCTTTACGATGCTTTCTGTGCTCAGCACCTTTTCGGCCAGCGCTCTCAGAAACAGCTGCTGCACCTGAATACGGCCCACGTCGCCATCGGCATAACGGCGGAAACGCACCAACTGCAGGGCTTTGTTGCCATCCAGCGTCTGCAGACCTTTTTTCAGGTTGATGGTGATATCCCCTGTGTCGCTCATATCCCAGTGCATATCCTGGGGAACATCCACTTCTACGCCGCCGACCGCATCTACGATTTCAACCAGCGCTTCAAAGTTTATCTTTACATAATGGTCGATCTTGATACCCAGCAGATCTTCCAGCTGCAGCATCGCTGCTTCAGGGCCATTTTCCTTGCCGCCGAAGGCATGCACTGCGTTGATCTTCGTTACGCCATAGCTGCCTCCCAGCAAATCTTCCACCTCGTCACATACATTGACACGGGTATCTCTGGGAACGGAAACCAGGCTCAGGCTTTCCTGGGCGCTGTCGTAATGAACGACAAACATGACGTCCGTTCTGGTTTCGTCCGCATCCACCCCGAATACCGCCACGTTCATTTTGATATTCTTACCCAACAGGGCATCCAGAATATTCATATCTGCCGCATCTGTCGTGATACCCATGTTAGAGAAGGGCATATTACCTGTCACTTTATAGTAAGCGAAGCATGCGCCCCCCGCCAGGATCACAAATACCATCACGATGGAACATACGATCTTTAAAAATGTCTTTACCGGATTGAATGGTTTTCTTTTTTTCGGATTTCTTCTTCTACTCATCGGATCCCTCACTCATTCGTCGTCAATTCATCATCGTTCATCTGCACATCTTCTACAGGTTCGATCCCATGGATGCGCCAGTCGATCAGCTCTTTGAGCCCTTCTTCATCGATATCGTAATAAGAACCGCCTTCCCCGGGCACCGTATCGCTGGTGATCTTCGCAGGGTCAAGGTCTTTTACATATTTTACATATTTCAGCGCTTCCGATACAGAAATATTACTTTCTGTGCAATCCAGCGCAACTTTCACCAGATCATCCAGATTGTTCATCAACGTCTCAGAGCTGCATACTTTTTCGATCAGCGCCTGGATAAACTGCTGCTGCACCTCGATACGTTTCAGGTCTTTCTGGGCATAGCCTTCACGGAAACGAACCAGCTGTTCCGCCTTTTCCCCATCCAGATGCTGCGTGCCGGGATACAAATCGATATACAGATCCTGATAAGGGTCTACATAATACAGTCTGTCTTCTACATTGAAATCTACACCGCCTACAGCGTCAACGATCTCTCTGAATGCAGACAAGTCTACCTTTACATAGTAATCGATCTTGATATCCAGCAGATCTTCCAGCATCGTTACGGAGAAAGTGCAGCGGTTGTCGTTGCCCGCATAGGCATGTACCTCTGTCAGCTTACACTGGCCGTAAACACCGTTGCGGTTGGGCACATAAGCATCATTATCTTCCAGATATTGGATCATATCATCCGTCATCGTTACTCTTGTATCTCTGGGAACAGAGATGAAATGCAGATCTTTCGTCTTCGTATTGAAACTTGCCACCATATTGACATCGGCGCGGAACCCATCCTCGTCGGTACCGAAAATCGCCACATTAATGATTTCTTCCACCTTTTCCTGATCAGATGTGGAAACCACAAAATCGGAATTTTCCGCCTTGCTGTCCCATTTATCCATCATGACCCAAACCTTCGCAGCAGCGTATGCACCGATCAGCAGCAAAATCAGCGCGATCACGATCAGGATGCTTCTGCGGCGTCTTTTTTTCTGCTCTGCCTTGCGGCGAGACATCCTTCTGCCCTGGGCCACTCTTCTGGGGTCGATATAGGTCTGTTCCTCATACACTACCCTCTGCTGTTCTTCGGGGTAAGGGGTGCGGGTCTGTCTGCGGCGCACCTGACGCTGACGCAGCTCCATATCCATATCATCGTAGGGTCTGCGGCGTCTTCTGTATTCTCTTTTTTCACCCATGATTCTATTCTCCTCTTTTCAGAGTTTCTTCTCAAATATATATTTATTTCTTTGCAACCCTTTAATTATAGCAAATCCGACAAACCATGACAACAACAGAATGGGATATCCTTCCACTTTTTCGCCATTTTTGCCCTTTTGCACGGATTTCTTTTAAAATTCATGCTTTTCCTATTTTATTATACACCATTTCGCCCCCATGAAAAGGTACAAAATTCTTAATTTTCCAGCCTTGCTCCCCCCGTCTTTCTTTACTTTTCCGACAAATTCTCGTATAATCCGTATTTGTAAGAACAAAATCCATCCGAAGGAGGCATATATATGAAGGAACAGGATTCTGAAAAAGTTTCTGTTTTATATAAGGTAAAGAAATTCCTGACCACACCCCAGGGCATTGTCGCAGCGCTGCTTGTGGCATCCGTTGTCATCACCGGCCTGGTCTATCTCATCACAACAACAAAAATTTTGCACGTTGGCTGGAAAATTTTGCATGCCCCTACCATGCTGCTGCTGAATATCCTGCCAGTGCTTCTGATGTTGCTGCTGCTGTTTTTTCTGACGAAGAAGCTCTTCTTCTCCGTCAGCGTCACAGGGGTCGTCCTCATTTTCTTCGCCATCGCAGACCGCATCAAGGTCTCCATGCGCCAGGAACCCCTGCTGCCTACCGACCTGACTCTGGTAAAAGAGGTCGCTGCCATTCTGCAGACCTTTCCCATCTATCAGCTGGTGCTGATCGGCGTGATGCTTGTCCTTTTTGTAGTGCTGCTGGTGCTGAGCTTCAAAAAATCCAAAAGTGTGACGCTGGCTGCTGCGCCTCGCATCGTCGGTATCATTCTGGTCATCGTCTGCGCCTTTGGTGCTAACCAGCTCTGGTATGCGGATAAGGCTCGCTATGACGCTTACCCTACCGTAGATAACCCCTATTTCCAGGTAAATCAGTACAACACCCGCGGGATGATCTATTCCTTCCTGCATCAGTTCAATATCACCCAGATGGAAGCGCCCGAAGGCTATGATGCAACCTATTTCGCAGAAAAAGAAAATGTAAAATGGGCTGCCCCCGAAGGGAAAGAATATCCTCACATCATTATGATCATGGGGGAAGCCTTCTCCGATCTAAGCGAAAATGAACATCTGGATTTCACAGGCTATCGTGACCCTCTGCAGAATTTCAAGGCTATCTGTGCCGATGAAAACGCCGTCAGCGGCCATATTGCTGTAGCAAATTTCGGCGGCGGTACCTCCAATACGGAATACGACGTGCTGACTGGCTGTGCGACCCGCTATCTGGACAGTTCTCTGCCATCCTATAACTTCATCCACAGCGATTTTGACGGCATGCCCCGTCAGCTGGGTCTGCTGGGCTATGAAACGTTGTCCATCCATCCCGGCTACGCCTGGTTCTATAACCGTCAGAATGTTTACCCCGATCTTGGCTTCGAAACCTGCTATTTCCTGGAGGATTCCTTTGACCTGGCTACCCAGGGTATCGGCGGTTATATCAATGAAGAAGTCACCATGGATAAGATCATTGAAACACTGGATACCCACATTCAGGAGAAGGATACCCCTCTTTTCTCCTTCACTGTGACCATCCAGAACCATGGCCCCTATGAAAAGAAATACGGCACTCTGCCTGCCAATTTCTCCACCGATGTAGAACTGGATGAAAATCAGACAGATCTGCTGACCCAGTATTTCCAAGGCGTTATCGATGCCGATGAACAGATCGGCCGTTTGAAGGAATACGCAGAAAATTCCCAAGAACCCATCGTATTGGTCTACTTCGGCGACCACCTGCCCGGCTTCTCCAATGGTATGGAATTTTTCGACCTGCTGGATTATCCCATCAATGCCAATGGCACTCCCGAAGAACAGCTAGCGGTTTATGAAACGCCCTTTTTCATCTGGCAAAACGACAGCGCCAAAGCCATGAGCGATGCCAAAGCCAATGCAGAGGCTATGAACGTTCCCGAACTGATCAGCTCTCAGTTCCTGGGTACTACCATGCTGGATCTGTTAGAGATCGACTGTCGCTCCCCTTTGTATGCGCTGAATAATGAATTGCGCAAAGAACTGCCAGTCTGTGCAAAAAATATTT
>NZ_JAFUMA010000016.1 GCF_017483025.1 Anaerotignum sp.
CATCTACGAAATTATAATCATCGTACAGATCGATATCACCCAGAGTCTTACAGGGAACACATGATTCGTTGGCGATGGCACCTACGATATCCTTCGCTCGGATTTTGTTTTTCTTACCTGCGTTGATGAAAAGACGAACCATTTTTTCGCCTTCGCCGCCATAAATTTCTGTACCGCCCAGGTTGATATCATCCAGTGCATCGATATCATCGGTATTGACGTCGGACAGGTGGTTTTTTAAGAGAGCCGCAGCAATATCGATGCTGGTATAATCTTCTTCCAACAGACGGTCTACCAGATTGATATATTTTGTCAGGTGACCTTCATCAATGATGCCTTTGATTTTTTCCAGGAAGATGTTTGTTTTCATTTCTTCCACATCGCTCAAAGTAGGCAGTTTCTGCTGCTGGATTTTTGTTTTTGTATAACGCATGATATCACGCAGCTTGTAGATTTCCTTGCCCACGCAGAAGGTGAACGCCTTACCGGATTTGCCTGCGCGGCCTGTACGACCGATACGGTGTACGTAATATTCTTCATCCTGAGGAACGTCATAGTTGAATACTACATCGATATCGTCAACGTCGATACCTCTGGCAGCAACGTCTGTGGCAACCAGAATTTCGATGGTGCCATTGCGGAATTTCTGCATTACCTTGTCACGCTGGGGCTGTTTCAGGTCGCCATGCAGACCTTCGGCAAAATAGCCGCGACCCTGCAGCATTTCTACCAGGTCGTCCACGCGTTTCTTTGTGTTACAGAAAACCATCGCCAGATTGGGGTCGTATACGTCGATGATACGAGTCAGGGCATCCAGTTTTGTTTTTTCCTTTACGTCGAAGTAATACTGTTCGATGCTGGGTACTGTCAGCTCCTTACGAACGATTTTAATGAATTCGGGGTCTCTCTGGAAACGTTTTGTGATATCCAGGATTTCGGGAGACAGGGTAGCAGAGAAGAGCAGCGTCTGGTGGTCTTCGGGAATTTTTACCAGAATGGTTTCGATATCTTCACGGAAGCCCATATCCAGCATTTCATCTGCTTCGTCCAGAACCATCATCTGCACGGTTTCTGCTTTGATGGTACGTCTGCGCATATGATCCATAACACGGCCGGGTGTACCGATGATGACCTGTGTGCCTTTTTTCAGGGCTGCAATCTGTCTGTCGATAGGCTGGCCGCCGTAAATAGGCAGGACACGAATGTTTTCTTTGTATTTCAGCAGCTTGCGGAATTCTTCGCTTACCTGGATCGCCAGTTCTCTTGTAGGGCACAGGATCAGCGCCTGCAGGCGTCTGTCATCGGGATCGATGCGTTCCAGCAGAGGGATGCCGAAAGCGGCAGTTTTCCCTGTACCTGTCTGGGACTGACCGATGATATCCTTGCCTTCCAGAATGACGGGGATGGCCTGGGACTGAATGGGTGTGGCTTCTTCGAAGCCCATATCCAGCACGGCACGGAGGATCTCGTTAGAAATATTCATGTCTTCAAATTTGATGTGTTCCATTGTTTCTTCCTTTCTTTTCTTCGCTTTTTGATTTTGGCAAAGCCGAAGAAAACAACGAAAAACAAACCTCTTATATAGGGCGATTTGCCCTGTGAACGCATATCGCAGTATCGTTAATACCGATATTTTTCTTCGACTTCTATATAGTTTGGCGCTTTCGCAAAGCATGATTCCTTTTTCGGAATATGTTGAAACCCTATTAAAGCGCATTTCTCCGGCAAAAAAGCCGCAGACTTTTATATTATCAGGAATAATCGGAAATTGCAAGAAGTAATTGGAGAAACTGAGCTTTCCTGTATGCCTTTTCTTTTTCAGAGGAATATGGTATGATTATAAAAAGAACGTGAAAGGGGGTCACGGTATGGAACAGATTTTCTATTATTTCGGGGCTGAATTGGAATATATGCTGCGGATGGTCATTGCGGCGATTTGCGGCGGCATCATCGGCTATGAAAGAAGCCGCAGGAGAAAGGAAGCAGGTCTGCGCACCCATATCATCGTTGCGGTAGGCTCTGCTCTTCTGATGATCGTGTCTAAATATGGCTTTGTGGATGTATTGGAAATTCCCGGCATGCGGGCGGATGCTTCCAGAGTGGCATCGAATGTTATCACAGGCATTTCCTTCCTGGGGGCAGGCGTGATCTTCGTCAGGGATGCATCCATCAAAGGCCTGACGACAGCAGCGGGCCTGTGGTCTATGGCAGGGGTTGGTCTGGCCATTGGCGCAGGGATGTATGCTGTTGGTATTTTCGCCACGGTGCTTATCATGGTCATCCAGATTTTTACCCACGGCAACCTGAAAAAACTGGATGGGCCTATTTATGAGACATTTTCAATCACCTATGAAAATATGCCCCATGGGCTGGAACAGTTGAAACAGCAATTGAAGGAGCGGAACATCATCATCCACCATATCCAGATGGAGAAAAGAGACGATGGCAGTGTAAAGGTGACGCTGGATGTAAGCCGTGAGCATGCCATCACCTGTTCTGACCTTTCCGATATTTTTGCCGATGATGAACGGATCAAGAGTTTTAAGCTATAAAAAATCAAAGAGACGTATTTCTTGAAGGAGAAGTGCGTCTCTTTTTTGTATGTTTTCGGAAAATCCCGCCATACTAACCAAAAGCATTTGGAAAGGCGGGGTAAAATGGATATTTATATCAAGCCTGTGGAAAAAGCCCAGATCGTACAGAAAAAAGATGTACTCCTGCGAGATATCGCTGAGGTCTTTATCGGCGGACAAACGGCGGGGGAGGCGGAAAAACTGGTGGTATTCCGTGTGCCGGAGGATAAGAAAAAAACATATCTCCTTTCGGTGGTGGATCTGATCAAGGTTCTGAATCAGAAATGGCCCGATGCGACGATTTGCAATGTAGGGGAAATGGATATCCTCATCGAATATCTGCCGCGGAGGGAGGCACGCAGTTCTCTCTGGCTGTGGACGAAGGTGGCTTTCGTTTCTTTGGTGCTTTTCGTTGGTGCAGCGACGACAATCATGTGTTTCCACTCCGATACGCAAGTGCCGTTGGTCTTTGAAAATATGTATTACATGTTTTTTGGTGAAAATAAAGAGATTCCGAAGCTGCTTTCCATTCCCTACAGCATCGGCCTGGGGTTGGGTATCATCGTATTCTTCAATCATTTCACCAAAATTTCTCTGACCCAGGACCCGACACCTATCGAGATAGAAATGACGACCTACGAGAAGGAAACAAATGCCAGCGTGATTGATTATCTGAATCGGCGCAAAGGAGGCGCATAAGATGGCGCGGTCTATATTTCTTATCTTTTTTGGCATTTCTTCCGGGGTTCTGGTGGCAGCAGGGACTTTCGCCTTTATCGCTGCTATTGGTATTGTGCCCCGTATGGCGAAGCGGACCCAGACCCAGAGACACATCCGCATTTATGAGGATGCCATTACTTTAGGCGGTGTTTTTGGTACAACGGCTATGTTTATGGATTATCGTTTTCCTGATGTCCCCTTTTTAGTGGGGGTGTATGCCCTTTGTACCGGCATTTTTGTAGGCGTGCTGGCGATGGCGCTGACAGAGGTGCTGAACGTTGTTCCTATCATGCTGCGGCGGACAAGGCTGACAAAGGGTCTGCAATGGCTGATTCTAGCCTTTGCCTTGGGAAAGGTGTTTGGCTCTCTGGCTTATTTTTTGATAGACGGATTTTATGTGTTATAAAGTCATAAAGGAGTGAATCATTTGGATACATCGAAAAAAGCACAGCAGGAATATGACAAGATGGTGAAAAAGGCTTCACCTAACAGTCCGATTTTGACGAACTGTCTGAAAGCCTTTGTTTCCGGCGGTATCATTTGCATCATTGGGCAGTTATTATTGAATTTTTACACAGGGAGAGGAATTTCCAAGGATGATGCGGGCCTTTGGGTTTCCATTACATTGGTTGGAATTTCCGCATTGTTAACAGCTTTAGGTCTGTATGAAAAGCTGGGGAAATTCTGCGGGGCGGGTACCATTGTGCCCATCACGGGTTTTGCCAATTCTGTAGTTTCTCCTGCTATGGAATTCAAAAAAGAAGGCATGGTTTTCGGCATGGCGGCGAAAATGTTCATCGTTGCAGGGCCTGTTATCGTTTATGGCACGCTGACGTCGATGTTGGTCGGATTGGTATACTACTTTGTGAAATAGAGGTGAAAAGATGAGCAAAAAAATCGGGAAACAAACGGTACGGCTGGCGGAAGGAGTGGTCATCCTTTCTGCGGCATCTACCGTAGGGCCGAAGGAGGCGGAAGGGCCCTTGGGCAAATATTTTGACCAAAAGGTAGAGGACCCCTTTTTCGGGGAAAAGACATGGGAACTGGCGGAAAGCAAATTTGTAGAGAAAAATATGGAGCTGGCGGTGCAAAAGGCGAACCTGAAGCCAAAAGATATCGATTATGTTTTGTGTGGTGATTTGTTGAATCAATGTACTGGTTCTACCTTTGGTATCAAAAACCTGAATATTCCCTTCTTCGGGTTGTTTGGTGCCTGCTCTACCATGGGAGAATCCATGAGTTTGGGGGCGATGTTGGTGGATGGCGGCTTTGCAAATCATGTGCTGACAGGGGCTTCCAGCCATTTCTGTGCGGCAGAAAAACAGTTCCGCTTCCCTCTGCCATTGGGGACGCAACGCCCCCCTACGGCCACCTGGACAGTGACTGGGGATGGTGCGGTTGTCCTTGCAAGAAAAGGGGATGGACCGAAAATCACGGAAATCACTACGGGAAAAATTGTAGATATGGGCGTGACCGACGCCAATAACATGGGCGCAGCCATGGCGCCTGCGGCGGCAGACCTATTAAAAACTCACTTTGAAGATACAGGCAGAACGCCTCAGGATTATGATGTCATCGCCACAGGTGACCTAGGGACAGTCGGCAGAGAACTGGTGGTTGAATTGATGAAAAGAGAAGGATACAACATGGATAGCCGATATACAGACTGTGGCATCGAGATTTTCGATGATAAAACCCAGGATACCCACGCCGGGGGCAGCGGCTGCGCCTGCTCTGCCGTGACATTCTGCGGTTATTTTTACCCCAAATTGCTCTCAGGAGAAATCAAACGGATGCTGTTTATTCCCACGGGGGCGCTGATGAGCCCTACGTCTTCTCAGCAGGGACAGCCTATCCCTGGTATCGCCCATGGGCTTGTGATCGAGGGCTGCAAAAAGGGGGCGAAATGATATGGCAGAGATTCTGAAGGCCTTTCTGGTGGGTGGCATCATCTGTGTCATCGGGCAGATTCTGATCGATAAAACGAAGCTGATGTCTGGCCGTATTCTGGTGCTGTATGTCTGTCTGGGGTGCATCTTAGGGGGCCTGGGTATCTATAAAAAAATTGAAGAATTTGGCGGAGCAGGAGCAACGGTTCCTTTGACGGGTTTCGGTTTCCGCCTGGCGGAAGGCGTTATGAAAGAAGTGGACAGCGCAGGTTTTCTTGGCATTTTTACCGGTGGCATGAAGGCGGCGGCAGCGGGTGTTACAGCGGCAGTATTTTTTGCTTTTCTGGCGGCGCTGTTTGCCAATCCCAAAGAGAAATAAAGCGGAATATTTTTATTTTGCTGCGATATGAAGAAATGCCGTCAAATCAATGGTTTTTGGAAAATCCTTTCTGAATAATCCCTAAAAATTTCCATGGAAGTTTATGTATTATTTCGTGTACAATTTGAAAAAAGTATGCTATAATTAACTCAACAAATAAATATTGAAGTAAGGAAGTGGAACCCATGCACAGCGCTATTGGGTCCCGCAAGGATTTCAGCAACATGGATGAAGATCAGCTGCTGGCAGAGTACAAGGATTGTCTGGAAGGAATTCTGGACCATGAACAGGTTCTTAAACTGGACCTGCACACACAGCATTGCAATACAAGCAGACTTCAGCATAGTATAAATGTATCCTATTACAGCTTTCTGATTTGCTACAAGATGGGTTGGGATTATCGTTCCGCAGCTAGAGCAGGCTTACTGCATGATTTATATTTTTATGATTGGCGGGTTAAAAAATACATTCGTACCAGCCACTCTTCTTGGCATCCTCGCATCGCTCTTTGCAATGCGAAGAAGATCACAGAGCTGAATAAAGTAGAAATTGATGCGATTGAAAAGCATATGTGGCCTTGTACACCTGTACCTCCCCGCTATATCGAATCCTATGTTATCACATTCGTAGACAAAATCTGCGCGGTTTGCGAATTTACAGAACGTAAATATGCACAGATCGCGGAGAATTTCAGAAGAAAAAGAAGCTTTGCTTCCTGATCCTTGCAGGACGAATTTGGA
The DNA here is from genome assembly GCF_017483025.1 of Anaerotignum sp. Classification (GTDB taxonomy): domain Bacteria; phylum Bacillota; class Clostridia; order Lachnospirales; family Anaerotignaceae; genus Anaerotignum_A. Next base: position 6,302 of record NZ_JAFUMA010000016.1, read on the forward strand.
CGGCACCTTTACAATTTCATACGCAAAGAAAAGAGTTCAATAAAAGTGAATATAAAAAAGACACTGCATTTGCAGTGTCTTTTTTTATCAGCCATTCTGTCTGGGATAAACCATATTTTCTTCCTTGATGCAGGAAAGCACTTCATCCACAAATTTCTGACATTCGATTTTTGTGATACCCAGATTGTGATCCAGATAGTTGCCGCACATTTCGGCTTTCGCAGCGGGGATCTCACCTTTGAAATCTGCCATATACTGATAGCATTCCTTCATGATTTCAGCCACATCTGTGCTTTCCAGATCGCCTTTGAAGATCACGTACATACCTGTACGGCAGCCCATGGGGCCAACGTAGATGGTTTTTTCGCCCCAAACGGGGTGTTCGCGCAGGAAAATTGCCATCAGGTGTTCGATGGTATGCATCACGGAAGTATCCATCACCATTTCGCGGTTGGGTTCTTTCATGCGTACGTCAAAGGTTGTCAAAATGCCGTTGCCGACAGTATCTTTTCTGGAAACATAGATGCCGCGCAGCAGCAGATTATGATCGATGCCAAAGCTTGTTACGTCCATTTTTTTCATCCTTTCAAATAAAAATATGAATTTTTCTGTTCTTCATTTTACTAGGTATGCCTTCGAATTGCAAGAGGTTGTATTTCATACTGTATACCTGTGGAATTTTGTTGCAGGATGTCCAAAAGTTGGCTATAATGTACAGAAATAAACACAACAGAAAGAGGGTAATCTTAATGGGTAGAATTTTGACAAGAGACGAAGCATGGGAACTGCTGAAAGAATATAATAAAGAACCTTTCCACCTGCGCCATGGGGAAACCGTGGAGGGCGTTATGCGCTATCTGGCACAGGAACTGGGCTATGGCGATGAAGTGGATTTCTGGGGCAACGTAGGTCTGCTGCACGATCTGGATTTCGAGCAGTGGCCTGATCAGCACTGCATCAAAGTGCAGGAATTGATGAAGGAAAAGGATATCGATGAACGCATTATCCATGCCGTAGCCAGCCATGGTTATGGTATTTGCTGTGATGTAGAACCTGTGCATGAAATGGAAAAAGTGCTTTTTGCCGTAGATGAGCTGACAGGCCTGATCGGCGCGGCTGCTCTGATGCGTCCTTCCAAGAGTGTAAAGGATATGGAAGTAAAATCCATTAAAAAGAAATTCAAAGACAAACATTTCGCTGCAGGCTGCGATCGTGAGATTATCAAAACAGGTGCAGAACGTCTTGGCTGGGAACTGGATGAACTGATGCAGAAAACATTGGACGGCATGAAAGCTGATGAAAGAAACGATTAAATAAAAAATAAAAGACCTTTGGTTTTCCAAGGGTCTTTTTCTTTTACAGCTTTATCATGTCATCGATCATGGAGCTGATTTTGTCTTTACTGATTTTTTCCATGATGGCTTTTTTTACGAATTCGTCTTTGCTGTAGCCAAATTCAGCGATATATTCTTCCAGCAGTGCGTAGGTTTCCTTGTCGATGGTGACGGAAAGCTTTTTCGTTGTGCTGGCGGGTTTCTTTGCAGTTGTTTTTCTGGTGGTGGTTTTCTTTTCTGCCATGGGGTCTTCACTCCTTCCGCAATGATTGTACCATAAATTTTGAAAAAGAAAAATATACCGTTATGATTTCGAAAAAAGAGAGCATACTAATTTTGCAACAAATTTGAGGAGGGAATAAACATGGAAAAATGTAATGAATGTATCAAATGTACAGTAGAACAGTGCAGATACCACCACGACACAAAAAATTACTGCACACTGGATTCTATTCAGGTTGGCACTCATGAAATGAATCCTACACAGGATCAGTGTACAGACTGTATGTCCTTTGCAGTGAAATAAGGATGGATGATGAAGAAGCGGGTATTTCCCAATGGCGGAGTATCCGCTTTTTCTTGCATAGGGACGATATCTTATCGTACAATAAAACAAAGAGGTGATGAGAAGATGAAATTGTATTTTGTGCGCCATGGCGAAACCGATATGAATGCCCGTAATATGTTCTATGGGTGGTACGATGCAGATATCAACGAAAAAGGCATTTCCCAGGCAGAGGAACTGCGGGAAGCTTTCAAGGATATCCCTATCGATGCCATTTATTCCAGCGATTTGAAACGGGCTTACCATACAGCAGAAATCATCGCCGACGGCAGACCCATCGAAATAACGTCCGATATTCGTGAATTATATTATGGCAAATGGGAAAACCGTACATGGGAGGATATGACGGAGGAAGACCGTGTGCTCCTGAAACAGTGGAGAACGGACTGGGAAAATTTGACCATGCCAGAAGGGGAATCCTTCATGGAGTTTTATACCCGTGTGACGACTGGTTTAGACCGCATCATCAAGGAAAACAAGGGGAAACACGTTCTTGTAGTGTCCCATAATGGTGCATTGAGTGCCATGCATTGCCATCTGACAGGTGCAGGCCCGAAAGGTTTCTGGAATTTCAATTCCAAGCAGGGGCATTACAGTGCTGTCTGGGTATCTGAAAAGAAACTGACCTATGATTGCTTCAATTATCCTGTCTGCAAAAAAGGGGAATGAGCATGGAAAAAGTATACATAGATATGGAGACCGGGAAAAAACCGCCCGTGATGGAGGGGAAGGAGATCATCCCGACAGGGAAGCAGTTCGATCCTTTCGTTATGACCTGCGAGGAAAATGGGTTCACTTCTCTCCAGAGAAAACGGAGTATTTATCTGATTTTCGAAGGGATGGTTCCTAAGGTTGATTTTTATCCTGTGCCTAGTCTGACTTTGTTCGCCCATGATGGCAGGAGCGGATATTATGCCCACGGCGGCAAGGGAATGATGGAAAGTCCTGTTTATTTTGTCTCCGAAAAACTGGAATGCTGGTATTTGGCTGAAAATTTCCGTAGTTTCGTGCAGATGGTGGTTTTCGAGCCAAATTGGAAAGAAATCATCACGGGAGAAAAAACGGAAATCAATGAAACAAAAGAGGAACTGACGGCTTTCGGTATGCTGTTTGGTTTGTCTGTTTCAGAAGAAAAACTTTCGAAAAAAATTCATCGGGAGCCTGCTTTTCAAATCTTTAAAAATATCGAAAAAGCGCGGGAAAAAGTGTTTGTCCTGTGAGGACATGTGGCCTTAAAACCATTGATTTTATCATAAAAACACATATTTCAAAAAATTTTTTCTTTGTAAAGGAAAAATACTTGACAATGGGTGTTTTGTCTGATAGTATATTCAAGGTGATTGTAAAGTAGTTATCCTTTACAGGAGGCAGGAAAGAAATGGATGATATTTTGCAGCTGACTTTGCTCTATGATTTTTACGGCGAATTGCTGACAGAAAAACAGAAGCAGGTCTACGAAATGCATTATCAGAATGACCTTTCTCTCACGGAGATCGGTGAGGAATTGTCCATCAGCCGACAGGCTGTCCGCGATCAGCTCAAGAGAACGGAAAAGATCCTGCAGGACTACGAGGAGAAGCTTCAGCTGGTTTCCCGTTTTCAGGCGCAGAAAAAAGCTGTACAGGAAATGAAGCACATCATGGAGGGCATGGAAAAGAAAAATCCAGATGCTTCCGTGGTGAAGGCCATCTCTAAAATGAAAAAGATCGCTGAGGACATCCTGTCCTGAAAGGAGGTTGCGGTCCATGGCATTTGAAAATCTTTCTAATAAGCTGCAGGAAGTATTCAAGCAGCTCAGAAGCAAAGGTGTGCTGACAGAAGCAGACGTAAAGGCTGCCATGCGTGAAGTAAAGATCGCACTTCTGGAGGCCGATGTCAACTTTAAGATCGTAAAAGAATTCATCAAAAAAGTAACAGAACGTGCCGTAGGTACGGAAGTGCTGCAGGGGCTGAACCCCGGTCAGCAGGTGATCAAGATCGTAAACGAAGAACTGATCGCGCTGATGGGTTCCACACAGGCTCAGCTGACATTTTCCAGAAAGCCTCCTACCGTTTTCATGATGGTAGGTCTGCAGGGTGCAGGTAAGACAACGACCAGTGGTAAGCTGGCAGGTCAGCTGCGCAAGCAGGGCAGAAATCCTCTGCTGGTAGCCTGCGACGTTTACAGACCTGCTGCGATCAAACAGCTGCAGGTTGTTGGGAAGAATTACAACATTCCCGTATTCGAAATGGGCACAGAAGTGAGCCCTGTGGAAATTTCCAAGAAAGCGCTGGAATACGCAGCCCAACAGCATCATGACACGATCCTGATCGATACGGCAGGTCGACTGCACATCAACGAAGAGCTGATGCAGGAACTGCAGGATATCAAGGCGGCAGTCAGACCTCAGGAAATCCTGCTGGTTGTAGACGCAATGACAGGTCAGGATGCGGTAACGGTTGCAGAAAGCTTTGACGGCCAGTTGGGTGTGGATGGTATCATCCTGACAAAGCTGGACGGTGACGCCAGAGGCGGTGCTGCTCTTTCCGTCAGAAGCGTAACAAACAAACCCATCAAATACATCGGTATGGGCGAAAAGATGGAAGACCTTGAGCCTTTCTATCCCGACCGTATGGCATCCAGAATTCTGGGCATGGGCGATGTGCTTTCCCTGATCGATAAGGTGCAGTCCAACATCGATGAACAGGAAGCCATCGAAATGGCGAAAAAAATGCGCGCCAACGATTTCACTCTGGAGGATTTCCTTTCCCAGATGCAGCAGATCAAAAAAATGGGCCCGCTGAAAGACCTGCTGGGCATGATGCCCGGTATCCCCGGTATGGGCAAGCTTGATCTGGATGCAGCGCTGAATGGGGTAGACCCTCAGAAGGAAATGGCGAAAACAGAAGCCATCATCCAGTCTATGACGAAGGAAGAAAGAGCAAATCCTTCCATTCTGAATGGCCCCAGAAAGAAACGTATTGCTGCAGGCTGCGGCCGCAGTATCGCTGACGTGAACCGTCTGCTGAAACACTTCGAAGAAATGAAGAAAATGATGAAGCAGATGAATAACATGACAAAAGGGAAGAAAAAAGGCAGAATGCCTTTCTTCCGCTAAAAAAGAAGCTTATTCCATCAGGAATTAAGAGATAAATCAACTAAGTAACCAATAAACAATTTTTTAAACATTTAGGAGGACAAAATCATGGCAGTAAGAATCAGACTGAAAAGACTGGGCGCAAAGAAAGCACCTTTTTACAGAATCGTTGTAGCAGATTCCAGAACATCCAGAAATGGTAAATCCATCGATGAAATCGGTATCTACGATCCTACAAAAGAACCCGCTGTACTGAAAGTAGACGCAGAAGCAGCTAACAAATGGCTGGCAAACGGCGCTCAGCCTTCCGATACAGTAAAAGCTCTGCTGAAAAAAGCTGGCGTGATCGGCGAATAATTCCTATTTAAGGGAGGCCGATTTATGAAAGAACTGTTAGAAGTCATTGCAAAAAGACTTGTGGAACATCCTGAGCAGGTAGTGGTTACAGAAACAGATAACGAACGTGCTCTGGTTCTGGAACTGAAGGTTGCTCCCGAGGACATGGGCAAAGTCATCGGCAAACAGGGCAGAATTGCAAAAGCGATCCGTACTGTTGTAAAAGCTGCTGGCATCCATGAAGACAAAAAAATCATCGTAGAAATCGTGCAGTAAGCATTAGCTACGATAAAAGCGGTGTGGTATTTACTGCCACACCGTATTTTTTTAGAAATAAACCGAATTCGAGAGGTAAAATAATGAAAGAATTTTTTGAAATCGGCAAAATCACAGGTACCCACGGCATCCGTGGCACCATGCGCGTTTTTCCTACTACAGAAGATCCTTCCCGTTTCGAAAAGCTGAAAGAGATCATTGTGGAGATCAGAGGAAAACAGGAGACCTTTCATATCAAGAAGGTGGCCTATCAGAAAAATATGATCCTGCTGACAGTCAAAGAAATTGACGATATCAACGTAGCAGAATTGTACAAAAACGGCAGAATTCTTATCCCCGATGCAGTTGCTATCCCTTTGGAAGAGGATGAATACTATACAAGAGACCTGTACGGCATGAAAGTTGTGACAGACGAGGGGGAAGAACTGGGCGAACTGGTGAAGATCTATGAAACAGGTGCAAATGATGTTTACGCCGTGAAAAAAGCGGAAGACAAAAAAGAACTGCTGATCCCTGCCATCAAGGACTGCATCCTAAAGGTAGATGTGAAAGCAGGCATCATGACAGTACATCTGCTGGAAGGACTGAGATAAATGAAGCAGTTTTTCGTATTGACTCTGTTCCCTGAAATGATCGAACAGACCCTTTCCCATAGCATCATGGGCAGAGCCCAGAAGGAAGGCCATATTTCCGTTGAAGCAGTGAATATCAGAGATTTTACGCTGAATAAGCATAAACACGTGGATGATTACCCCTATGGCGGCGGCGCAGGTCTGGTCATGCAGGGGCAGCCTATTTATGATGCCTACAAGAGCTTGATGCCCAGAGCAGAAGGAGCCCGCGTGGTTTTTATGACCCCGCAGGGCAGACCCTTTACCCAGCGCGTGGCGGAGGAACTGGCACAGGAAGAAAATCTGGTGTTCCTTTGCGGCCATTACGAAGGGATCGATGAACGCCTCATCGAGGAAATCGTGACGGATGAAATTTCCCTTGGTGATTTTGTTCTGACCGGCGGCGAACTGGCGGCTATCACCATTATTGATGCAGTGTCCCGTCTGGTGCCTGGTGTATTGGGCAAGGAGGAATCCTTCGAGGACGAAAGTTTCTCTGATGGTCTGCTGGAATATCCCCAGTATACCCGCCCTCCCGTATTCATGGGAAGGGAAGTGCCGGAGGTGCTGCTGAGCGGTCACCATGCCAATGTGGCAAAATGGCGCAGAGAACAGGCGTTACTCAGAACAGCAAAGAAACGCCCCGATTTGCTGAAAACAGCGGAGCTGACAAAAAAAGATCTGAAATTCCTGCAGGAACAGGGCATTGAAATTGAAAAAGAATAAAAATAAAAAGAAGGAACTGATGAAGATTCAGTTCCTTTTTATTGTTTTCTGGAAGGGAGCTTTCCGTTGGGGGAAAGGACCCGATATGCGATCTCCGCCATGGTCTCCTCGCTTTGCTGCATGCCATCCATCAGCCATTGGATATAGAGATTATATAACGCCCCGGCGAAGGCATAAGCCTTGCATCGCTTGAGAAAATCCGCCTTTGGGGGAAGAAAATAATCATCCATATAGCGATTCAGCCCATCCAGCAGGATGGAGGACAGATTCGCATCATGGAGGCAGAGGGCAAATCTACTGTACTGTCGGAAAAACTGGAAGCTATACAGGATTTGGTAGTAACCATGTCCTTTACCCAGATATCCTTCTTTCTCCCCTTCGGCGCGAAAACGGCGCACGATGGACTGGAGGTATTCTTCTAAAATATGTTGTTTGGAAGAAAAAGAGCGGTAATAACTCATGCGGGAAACGCCAGCTTTTTTGGTCAGCTCTGTAATGGAGATCTCCTCCAGGGGCTTCTTTTCCATCAGATCTATCAGGGCCTGGGCCAGATAAACGCCGGCAGTATCGGGCAGGGTTATACTTTTTTTCTTATACATGGGGATTCCTCCTGCGAGATGTTACAAAATACGACATTTTGTAAATTGTATCATAAATTTGTGAATGATACAATATTATGTGGTTATGAAAACCACTTTATTTCGTATGCAAAAAATTACCATGGAGGAGCTCAAAAATGAAAAAGATCCTTGTTGATTCCGGCTGCGACCTGATGTGTATCGAAAACATTGGGGAAGGCATCATGTATGACAGAGTGCCCCTGAAAATTCTGATGGGAGACAAAGAATTTGTCGATGATGAAAACCTGGATGTGGCGCAGATGATCGAAGAAATGTATGCATATCAGGGCAAAACAAGCTCTGCCTGCCCCAGCCCCGATGAATGGGCGGAACATTTCCGTGAAGCTGATGAAGCTTACGTAATGACTATCACAGGCACCCTTTCTGGCAGCCACAACAGCGCTATGGTGGCGAAGCATATGGTGGAGGAGGAAGACCCTACAAAGAAGATCTACGTGCTGGATACTCTTTCTGCAGGCATGGAAATGGCACTGCTGGTTGAGAAGCTCCATGAATTGCTGAAAGCAGGCACTCCTTTTGAAGAAGTATGCAAACAGATGGATGATTATTGTGAAAACCACACCAGATTGGTATTCGTTCTGTACAGCATCGAAAATCTGGTGAAAAATGGTCGTGTTTCCCGTATTGCAGGCATGGCAGCGGGCATCCTGGGGCTGAATGTGGTCGGCAGAGCCAGCGAAGTTGGCGAAATCGGCCCTATCGCAAAAACAAGAGGCAAAAAGAAAACAGCCAAGACAGTTTTGGATGAAATGGAACAGCAGGGCTATCATGGCGGCAAGGTCATCATTTCCCATTGCCAGAATCCCGATGGTGTGGAAATGATCAAAGAAATGATATCTGCAAAATATGACAATGTTATTTTTAAATCCATGGAAACAAGAGGTCTTTGCAGTTATTATGCGGAAAGAAACGGTATGAGGAGCGGCTACGAGGTGAACTAATATAAATAAAAAGAACCCGAAAGGGTTCTTTTTATTTGTTCATATTTCTGATGTGCATATAAACTGTGTTTTTGGAAATGCCAAGATGGTTGGCGATGGTGATAACGGAATCCTTCAGATTAAAGATACCTTTCTGATACAACAGAGCAATGATTTCTTTGTTTTTATTGGAAGAAGAGATCGCCAGATTGCTGTAAACGGCTTTCTTTGCGTCTTCCAGTGCATTCAGCATCAGCTCTTCTGCGTTATCTACGAAAATTTCGGAAATGTTATCTGTTTCTCCCTTTGCTGTGGGTGTGAAATTCTGCATCAGGGAAAGCAGAGAGGCATTCAGATAAAAGGTCATGCAGAACAGACCGATGACCCTTCCGTTTTCCCCTTCGATAGCGGAAATGGTTGCTTTGAAAGGTTCCCCGCGTTTGCCTTTGGCAAAATAGGTCACATAGCGGAATGAGGGGTCTGCAAGCATTTTGTTTACGAAGGCCAGAGTGACTTCGGAAATGGTCGCGCCTGCCTGTCTGCCGGAAAGGTGTCCGTTGATGATCTTTACAACGGAGGAATCCAGACGGGACAGATCATGGATAACGACTTCGCAATTTTCTCCCCAGAAATCTCCAAGACCGTCGGCAACATTCATATAGGATTCCAAAATCGCTTTATCTTTTTCGGTCAGAATGGTGATCGTATTTTCCATAGTGTACCTCCATGTAGGTTATTCACCGTAATAACAGCTGTTTTTATCTCTAGTTCCAATATTATACATGATTGACAAATGCTTTTGCAAGAGGATGGGGCTGTTTTTAGTGAAATTATGTGCTTTGAATGAAATTTTTTCATCTATTCATCGGTTTTTCGGTGAAAAAGTGAAGTCCTCGTTAAGGGGACGTTAAGAACAAATGTTTATGGCCTTCTTAACGGGAATTTAATGGTTTTGAATGAAAGGTTTTCTATAATATAAATGGATAAGCATGAAAAAGCATCGAAAGGGTGGGACAAGTGAGAAAAACTATGATTTGCGAAAAAAGGTACAGGATGAGCAGCATAGTGGATTGATTCTGAAATATTTCCTTCTGATCCATTCTGGCGAATGCGGCAAAGTCTATGGCGTAGAAGTGGAAAAATGGATGACAGAGGATTCTGCGAAAGCAATATGATCTATGGTATTTCTGAAAAAAGGAAAGATGTAGAAAAATTTATCGACAGATTATGGAGAGGGAATGCACTTCCCGTGGATATGGCGGCATTATATGATGATTTTGTCAGTGAAAGAGAATTGGAAGAGGAACAGAGTGCTGTCCTCACTGTTTGCTGATACAAAGAAGTCTTGGACTTAAAAGAGTCTGAGACTTTTTTTGTAGCAGACGCTGTGGGGGGAGATTGTTTTTTTGCAGGCGGATTAGGTATCATTTTTGTATGAATTGGTGAAAAATCATCGCAGAATGGGGAAGATTTCTCCAAATCGACAAAGGCAAAATGATTGCAAAAGCCTTTTGCGGCTTATATAATAAAAAAATGAACGAGAAATGTTTCATTATAATAGGATGAAAAAATAAAAAGATATTATTTTCAATCAGAACAAAAGAGAGGGGCAATCTATGAGCGACAAGGTTTCTGTACCCGAAATTTTCGGGATGAATGTGTTTAATGACGCGATGATGCGGGAACATCTCCCTAAAAAGGTATATGAAGAACTGAAAAATACGATTGAGCGGGGTGCATTGCTGAATTCCGAAATTGCGGATATCATTGCCAATGCCATGAAGGACTGGGCCATTGAACGGGGTGCTACCCATTATACCCACTGGTTTCAGCCTATGACAGGGATCACAGCAGAAAAACACGATTCCTTCCTGGCACCTCCTTCCAATGGCAAAGCGATCATGGAATTTTCCGGCAAGGAGCTGATCAAGGGCGAATCTGACGCATCTTCTTTCCCTTCTGGCGGCCTGCGTGCCACATTCGAAGCTCGCGGCTATACTGCATGGGACTGCACTTCTCCTGCCTTCCTGAGAGAAGACGCTGCCGGCATTACATTATATATCCCTACAGCCTTCTATTCCTACACAGGGGAAGCGCTGGATAAGAAAACACCTCTGCTGCGCTCCTGTGAAGCGGTCAGCAGACAGGCGATGCGAATCGTGCGCCTGTTTGGCAACGATAGAGCGAAAAAGATTACAGTCAGCTGCGGTGCAGAGCAGGAATATTTTCTGATCGATAAAGACTTGTACAAACAGAGAAAAGACCTGATTTTCACAGGTCGTACATTATTTGGCGCAGCTCCTCCCAAAGGGCAGGAGATGGACGACCACTATTTCGGCAGCATCAAGGAAAGAGTTGCCTGCTTCATGCATGAACTGAACGTGGAGCTGTGGAAGCTGGGTGTGCCTGCGAAAACACAGCACAATGAAGTTGCGCCTGCACAGCACGAACTGGCGCCTATCTTCGATGACTGCAACCAGGCGACAGACCATAACCAGTTGATCATGGAAGCCATGAAACGTATTGCCGGTCATCATAATCTGACATGTCTGCTCCATGAAAAGCCTTTTGCTGGTGTGAACGGCAGCGGCAAGCACGTCAATTGGTCTCTTTGTACCGATGACGGGCAGAATCTGCTGGATCCTGGTAAAACACCTCACGAAAATGCTCAGTTCCTGGTATTCCTTACAGCCATCATCAAAGGCGTGGATATGTACCCTGAACTGTTGAGATTGTCTGCTTCCAGCCCCGGCAATGACCATCGTCTGGGCTCTCAGGAAGCACCTCCTGCCATCATCTCCATCTTCCTTGGGGATCAGCTGCAGGATATTTTCGATCAGATCGAGCACGGCGAAGCGACCAGCAGCCTGCAGGGCGGCAGAATGCGTGTTGGCGTAAACACGCTGCCTGCGCTAAAAAAGGATGCAACAGACAGAAACAGAACCTCTCCCTTTGCTTTTACGGGGAATAAGTTCGAATTCCGTATGCCTCCTTCCTCAGGCTCCATTTCTGGCCCTAATTTTTCCTTGAATACCATCGTGGCAGAAGTGCTGAGAGAATTTGCTGATGAGTTGGAACAGGCAGAAGATCTGCATATTGCTGTTCATGAATTGATCCGCAGAACCTATGTGGAACACAAACGTATCATCTTCGACGGCAACGGCTATTCCGATGAATGGATCCAGGAAGCGGAACACAGAGGCCTGCCCAATATCACAAATTCTGTGGATGCAGTAGATGCTTTCCTTGATGATAAGGTGGTAGAGCTGTTCGGTAGACATGGTGTATTGAATAAACTGGAGCTGCAGTCCAGAGCGGAGATCAGATATGAAGCCTATGTGAAACAGATCAATATTGAAGCAAAGACGATGATCGATATGGCTTCCAAGCAGATCCGTCCTGCCGTTGTGAAATATGCCGGAGAAGTTGCTCGCTCTGTGGCAGCGCTGAAGGCGGTTGGCGTGGATGCTTCTGCAGAAGAAGAACTGCTGAACGACATCAATGCGAATGTGAAGCTGTTTCATGAAAAACTGAAACTTTTGACAGAGGTGACAGAGCAGGCCGGTATGCTGAAGGGCGACAGTAAGTCTCAAGCAATCTTCTATCGTGATTATGTATTCGAAACTATGAAGGAATTGAGAGAACCTGCGGATCGACTGGAAATGCTGGTGGATGAAAAGGCATGGCCTCTTCCTACATACGGTGAATTGTTGTTCAACATCTGATCATGTTGTAAGACAAAATAGAAATAATAAATAACAAACCCTCGTTTCTCCAAAAAGAATTTTGGCGGAAACGGGGGTTTTTTCGTGGTTTTAGCTTGTTTGACTTTCGGAACGCACTTGATTTATTTGTATGACAAAAGGCAAAATAAAGTAAAAGTGATGGGATTTTTGAGAAAAAAATAGAACATTCTAACAAAGAACTTACGAAATAAGCAACATTTTTAAAATTTTTGATGTCAGAAATTATGTATTTTTTTGGATACCAGAGAAAAAATATGTTAATTTTCTTGCAAGTGCAAAAAAGTTGCGTTATAATGTGTACATACAAGATGAATTGGTTTTGAAAAAAATATATAAAAATTTTTAGGAATATAGCGTTATTTTATTTAAATCTTCTATAAAAGCCTTTTTGTCATACTTGATTTATAAAAAATGCATAAATATGATGTATGAGAAAAAGAACGAAAGAAGCTTTTAGGAGGCGAAAAACATGGTAACAGATGACAAAAGAGTAAGAATCATCACAGGTCACTACGGCAGCGGCAAGACTGAGTTTGCAGTCAATTATGTAAAAAAGCTGCGTGAAAGCGTGGAAGGTAAGGTCGCTATTGCCGATTTGGATATCGTAAATGTTTATTTCCGTTCTCGTGAAAAGAAAGCGGAACTGGAAGAAAAGGGCATTCAGGTGATTGCATCCAATCTGGATACTGCGGTTGCCGATGTGCCTGCTGTTTCCGGCGCAATGACAATGCCTGTTATCAACAAGGAATATCAGTATGTGATCGACCTTGGCGGCAACGACGTTGGCACGCTGGTCCTGGGCAGGATCAAACCTGTTCTGGATCATTCCGAAACAGACTTCCTTATGGTAGTCAATGCATATCGCCCCAATACCTCTACACCTGAGGGCATCATCGAACAGATGGAAATTCTGGAATATGCTGCGGGGCTGAAAGTGACAGGCTTCGTCAATAACACAAACCTGGTAAGAGAAACGACAGTGGACTGTCTGCTCCACGGGGATGAGGTGTTGAAGGAAGTTACAAAACGCACAGGGGTTCCTGTGAAATACGTTGCTTATGTCAAAGAACTTTTGACAGAAGACGTACCCGAAGGACTTTCTGGGGAATTGTTCCCTATGGAGTTTAATATGAGAGAAACCTGGATGTAAATTCAAATATTTATGGAGGTGTATTTTGAATGGCAAAAGGTAAAGTAACTATCAATGAAGTAATCTGCAAGGGTTGCGGTCTTTGCGTTTCCGTTTGTCCTAAAAACGTTCTCGCGCTGTCCACAACAAAAATCAATCCCGCAGGTTACAATCCCGCAGAAATGGTAAGCGAAGATTGTATCGCATGCACAAGCTGTGCAAAAATGTGCCCTGACTGCGCGATCGTAGTTGAAAAACTGGACTAATTAGAGAGGAGGAATTTTCAATGGCAAAAGTTTTAATGAAAGGCAACGAAGCAGTTGGTAAAGCGGCTATTGAGGCAGGTTGCAGATTTTTCATGGGCTACCCCATCACTCCTCAGTCCGAAGTACCTGAATATTTATCCAATGAATTACCTAAAGTAGGCGGCACATTCGTTCAGGCTGAATCTGAAGTTGCTGCGATCAACATGGTATACGGTGCAGCAGCAGCCGGCGCAAGAGTTATGACAAGCTCTTCTTCCCCTGGTATCGCTCTGAAACAGGAAGGTATTGGCTACATCACAAACGCTGGCCTGCCTGCAGTCATCATCAATATGATGAGAGGCGGCCCGGGCCTGGGTACAATTCAGCCCGGTCAGGCAGACTATAACATGACAGTAAAAGGCGGCTCCAACGGTGACTACCACAACGTAGTTCTGGCTCCCGCATCCGTACAGGAAGCTGTTAACATGGTTATGGAAGCATTCGATATCGCTGACCAGTACTGTGTTCCCGTAATCGTTCTGGCTGACGGTCTGATTGGTCAGATGATGGAACCCGTAGAATTCAATTACGTTCCCAGACCTAACCTGCCTGAAAAGAAATGGGCTCTGGTTGGTCACTGGGGTGCTGAAAGAAGCAACATTAAAAACCTGGTTATCGAACCCGATGAATGTGAAGCTTGGAACCACCAGCACTTTGAAGTATACAAACAGATCCTGGCTAATGAAGAAGCTTGGGAAGATTATCTGATGGAAGATGCTGAATATGCATTCGTATCCTATGGTACAGCTTCCAGAGTTGTTAGAACAGCAATCGGCTACCTGAGAGCAGAAGGTTACAAAGTAGGTATGATCAGACCTAAAACACTGTGGCCTTTCCCTCAGAAAGCATTCGACAAATGGGATGCACAGGTTAAAATGTACCTGGATGTAGAAATGTCCATGGGTCAGATGGTTCAGGACGTTGCTTACGCATGTAACGATAAAAATAAAGTTGTATTCCACGGCAGAACAGGCGGTAACGTTCCTACTGTAGATGAAGTGGTTGCATTTGGTAAAGAAATCATGGGAGGTGACAAATAATGGCAGTTGTATTTGAAAAAACAAAAGGTTTAACAGACGCGAAATTGCATTATTGTCCCGGTTGTGGTCACGGTATCGTACACAGACTGGTTGCAGAAGTTCTGGAAGAAATGGGCGAACTGGGTAACTCTATCGTAGCAGTTCCCGTAGGTTGTTCCGTATTCGCTAATAACTACTTCAATATCGACGCGATCCAGTCCGCACACGGTCGTGCTCCCGCAACAGCAACAGGTATCAAGAGAGTTCGTCCCGAACAGCTGGTATTCACATACCAGGGCGATGGTGACCTGGCTTCCATCGGTACATGCGAAATCATCCATGCAGCAGCTCGTGGTGAAAAGATCACAACAATCTTTATCAACAACGGTATCTACGGTATGACAGGCGGCCAGATGGCTCCTACAACACTGCCCGGCATGAAAGCTACAACAGCTCAGAAAGGCCGTGACCCTCAGATCAACGGTAACCCTATCCGTGTTTCCGAAATGCTGTCTTCTCTGACAGGTCCCGCATACATCGAAAGAGTATCCATTTCCACACCTGCTCAGGTTACACAGGCGAAAAAAGCAATCAGAAAAGCATTCGAAATCCAGAAACAGGGTCTGGGCTTCACATTTGTAGAAGTTGTATCCACATGCCCTACAAACTGGGGTGTAACACCTGTGAAAGCTATGGAATTTGTAAGAGAAAAAATGATTCCTTACTATCCTCTGGGCGTATTCAAAGATATTACAGTAGAGGAGGGCAAATAATATGAGTACATTTTCTTCTATCATTGCAGGTTTCGGCGGTCAGGGCTCTCTGCTGATGGGTAAAATCATGGCATACGCTGGTATGCTGGAAGGCAAAGAAGTATCCTGGTGCCCTTCTTATGGTCCCGAAATGCGTGGCGGTACAGCTAACGTAAACGTTATCATTTCCGATGAAAACGTTGGTTCTCCCGTTGTTACAAAAGATGCTGACTGCATCGTAGCACTGAACCAGCCTTCCCTGGATAAATTCGTTGACGTTGTAAAAGTAGGCGGCTCTCTGGTTATCAATGCTGACCTGTGCACAGCTGGCGAAGTAAAAGAAGGCGTTAAAGTATACGCTATTCCCGCTAACACAATCGCTGCGGAAAACTTTGGCGGTTCCAAACTGGCTAACCTGGTTATGCTGGGTGCTGTAGTTTACGCTACAAACGCAGTGAAACTGGAAGGCATGGACGATACATTTGCACATGTATTCGAAGGCGGCAAAGCAAAATTCATCCCCGACAACAAAAAAGCTTTCGAACTGGGCTACAATTTTGCTAAAAATCTGTAATCCAAATTCATATGCATTACATAACCCTCTGGAGGAAACTCTCCGGAGGGTTTTTCTATATAAAAAATGATTTCGCTATTTCTTATAAATTGCATTTGTGGTATACTTACAAATAAGTATGTAATCGTGAAAAACCATGAAGGGGAGTGCAATACATGAAAAACAGAGTGAAGATTTCCATCGACGGAAAAAGCTTTACACTGGTAGGCGAAGAATCTGAAGAACATATGCGTCAGGTGGCATCTTATATCGATGAAAAAATGGCGGAGGTGCGCGAAAAAGCCATTGCCGTTACGCTGGATTCCAGCCTTGCCTATGTGCTGACTTCCATCAACGTGGCAGATGATTATTTCAAGGAAAAAGCCTATACCGCAGAACTGGAAGGCAGACTTATCGGCATGACAGCCAGAGTGGAAGAACTGGTTGCAAAGCTGGAAGAAGCAGAAAAAGCAAGAGATGAAGCGGAAAATAAACTGGATGAATATACGCTGGCCATGGAAAATGGCAGTGGCGTGCAGCTGCAGATGACTTCTTCCAAAACAAGAAGAGGAAAAAAATAAACGAGAATACATAGGAAAGAGTGGAATGCCGTAAAAAACGGTCAAATCTGCTCTTTTCGTTTAAATATAATAGTTTGAAAAAAGAAAGGAGACTACTATGTCCGTAATGAATAAACCGGAACTGCTTTCTCCCGCAGGCTCTATGGATAGCCTGAAAGCGGCGGTAAATTGTGGCTGTGACGCGGTCTATCTGGGCGGCAAACAGTTCAGCGCCAGACAGTATGCAGGTAATTTCGATTTGAAGGAACTGGAAGAAGCCTGCGATTACTGCCACCTGAGAGGGGTAAAGGTATACGTAACAGTCAATACTGTTTATAAAGAGGAAGAACTGAAAGGATTTGTGGAATATATCAAACATTTGTATGAAATGGGCGTGGATGCCCTTATCATGCAGGATGCAGGGGCAGCAAAACTGGTGAAGGAACACTTCCCCGATTTCCCTCTCCATGCCAGCACACAGATGACTTGTAATTCCCTTGCTGACGTAAAATACTGGGAAAGTCAGGGCTTTAACAAAATTGTTCTGAGCCGTGAACTTTCTGTGGAAGAAATCAAACACATCACAGAAAACGTGGATGCAGAAATCGAAACTTTCGTCCATGGTGCGCTCTGCGTTTGCTATTCCGGTCAGTGTATCATGAGCAGTATCCTTGGCGGCAGAAGCGGTAACCGTGGTCGTTGTGCCCAGACATGCCGTCTGCCTTATACATTATATAAAGGATATGAAAACATTGAAGAAGGCTATCTGCTTTCTCCAAAGGATGTAATGACCATCAATATCCTGCCTCAGCTGATCGAAGCAGGTATCGCTTCCCTGAAGATTGAAGGCAGAATGAAGAGCCCTGAATACGTGGCAGGGGTAACTGGTATTTATAGAAAATATATCGATAAATATTTCGAAGATCCTGAAAATTACGAAGTGGAATCAGCCGATATCAAAGCACTGAATCAGTTGTTCAACCGCGGCGGCTTCACAGATGGCTATTATACTTCCTTTGCGGGCAGAAATATGATGAGTATCGAACGTCCTAAGCCCTGGGGGCTGAAGGTAGGTATCGTTGATAAATATCTGCCCAAGCATAAAAAGGTGACCATCCGTACCAGAGAACCACTGGTGCCCGGCGATGGTCTGGAAATATGGACACAGGAAGAACCCCATGTTGGGACAAATGTTTCCAAACATTCCAAGGCTGGTGAAGTTATCACGATCACCATGGAAGGGGATATCAATAAAAACGACGTGGTTTATCGTACCTTTGGCAAGGCGCTGAACGATGAACTGAAAAAGACTTACGAAAAGGATACAAGAAAACTGCCTATTTATGGCATGCTCCGTGTAAAAGAGGGCGAACCCATTTCTCTGCAGCTGTGGGATAATGGCGGCAACAGCGTATTTGTCAGCGGTGCAGTGGTGGAACCTGCAGGCAGTTCTCCAATGCTGCCCATGAAATTGCGCGAAAACATCAGCAAAATGGGGGCGACTCCTTTCGTTTTGGAAGACCTGCAGACAGATATCGATAAATATATCTATGTGAATGTCAGCGAAGTAAACCGTGTGCGCCGTGAGGCCTGCGAAGCACTGGAGGCTGCTATCCTGAAAAAATCCAAACGTAAGGCAAAAGGCGATGCGGTTTATGCAAAAGCGGAAAAACAGCCCATGCAGCTGCGCAAAAAACTGACAGCGGTCGTTATGACACTGGGTCAGCTGGATGCAGTGCTGCAGGCAAAAGGCATCTGCAGAGTATATTATGAAGCATCTGCAGACCTGGAAAAGAATCTGGAAAAAATCGTGGATAAATGTCATAAGAAGGATGTTACATTGTATGCAGCCCTGCCCAGAGTGGCGAGAGAGTGGAATGCGGAACAGGAACAGCCTATGATCGACAATCTCATCAACAGTGATATCGATGGTTTCCTGGTTCGCTCTGCAGGGCAGTTCGATCAGGTGAAAAACAGCGGTAAAAAAATCGTTGTGGACTACAACCTGAATGCCATGAACCGCCAGACAGTGGAATACTGGAAAGAACAGGGCGCAGATAATGTTTGCCTGTCTGTAGAAGCAAATCTGCAGGAAATCAACCAGATGGGCGATAAGGACTGCGAAATGGTAGTTTACGGCTATCTGCCTCTGATGAAAACACAGCAGTGCCCTATCGGTAATTATGCCGGCGGCAAGGATGGCCATAAATATTGTTCTGAAAGAAATAATGAAGACCTGTATTTCCTGCGTGACAGAAAAGGCGTGAAATTCCCTCTGATGACAGACTGCGAACGCTGCGTCTGCACCATCCTGAATGGCAAGCCTTTGTTTACGCTGAAATTCTACGATGAAATCCTGGAGAGCACCACAGGTCTGGTTCGTCTGGACTTTACAAAGGAAGGCCCCGGCAGAGCCGAAAGAATTGCGAAAGCTTATGGGGAAATGACAGCGGATGCGGAACGCATGAGCCCTGCGACCCGTAACCTTTTGGGAGAAATGAGCGAAAAAGGCAGTACAAAAGGACATTTCTTCCGCGGAGTGGAGTGATTTGAATGTTTGATTTGATCATCATGCTGAGCAGATATCTGTTCATCTTCTATATCGTCCTGTTTTTGTGGCAGGGCATCGTCTATATCGCCTATGAGCAGGGAGGCTTTTTGGGCAGCCCCTATACAGCGGTGTCCATGCAGCGGCGGGTCATTATTTTGATGCACGTGACAGCATTTTTGATCCTTGGATATAATCGGGAAACCTACATGTTTGATATCACCACACTTATCTTCGGCGCGGTTTCCTTCCTATTTATATTGTTTGCAGTGAAACTTCTGGATAGGTTCTATTACGAAGGCTGCCCCCTGGTTTGGACAGGGATGCTGTTTTTGATGGACCTAAGCCTAATCGTTTTGCAGCGGGTAGAACCTAGTCTGGCCCACAGACAGCTGCTATGGATGTGCATTGGTTTGGTGGGAATGTCTTTCCTGCCAACCTTCTTCCGGCTCATTCCAAGATTCGAGGTCTTCGAATGGGCGTATATCATCGGTTGTTATGTACTGCTGCTGTCCACCAGATTTTTCGGTGTTGCAAAGGGCGGCTCCACCAACTGGCTGGCCATCGGTTCCATCACCTTCCAGCCTTCGGAAATTGCTAAATTCCTGTTTATCTTTTATCTGGCCAGCGTGTTCCGCAAAAGGGTAGAGTGGAAGCAGTTTTTGACGACAGCCATTTTAAGTGCAGGCTTGGTGCTGTTGCTGGTGCTGCAGAAAGACCTGGGCAGTGCGCTGATCTTCTTTATGACTTATATGGTCATGCTCTATATCGCTACATCCAATGAATTTTTGTTCCTTCTGGGGATGGGTGCCGCCAGCGTGGCGGCGATGGGCGCCTATAAGCTGTTCTCTCATGTGCAGGTTCGTGTGGCGGCATGGCAGAACCCTTGGGCGGATATTGATGCGGGCGGCTATCAGATCGTCAGCTCCCTCTTTGCCATTACCACGTGGGGGCTGTTCGGCAGCGGCCTGACAAAAGGTATGCCCAAGAGTATTCCTGTTGTGGAAAGCGATATGATCTTCGCGGCGATCTGCGAGGAATTTGGTGTGATTTTTGGTGCAGGTGTTATCGGTATTTTTATTATGATCTTGTACCGCGGCGTGCGTATTGCTTTGGACTGCAACCGCCGTTATTATAGTATCCTTGCCGCAGGGGTAACGACTATGATCTCCTTCCAAGCTTTCATTATCCTGGGCGGCGTCATCAAGCTGATCCCTCTGACAGGTGTGACTTTGCCATTCGTCAGCTACGGCGGCAGCTCTGTTCTGGTCAGTCTGATGATGATCGGACTGCTGCAGTGGGTATGTGTTTATTGTGAGCAGCATGCCCAGCAGGAAATGGAACAGCAGAGAATGGCGGAACTGCAGATGGGAGGTGGCAGACATGAGTAATATGAAGCGAAGCATGCGTCGCGTCTTCTGGCTTTTGGCGTTGTGTTTCTTCCTATTATTAGGCTATCTGGGGAAACTGGTTATCGTAGACAGAGCAGAGATTTCCGGTAATGCCTATAACAGCCGCCTGCGTTATGTAGATGAAACCATCAAACGTGGTGACATTCTGGACAGGGATGGCGAAGTTCTCGCCACCAGTGTTTTGCAGAATGACGGCACATACAGCAGAGAATATCCACGTGCCCGTATGGCGGCTCACATCACTGGTTACAGCAGTGTGGGCAAGACTGGCGTGGAAGCGGCGGAAAACTTTGAACTGATGCGTCTGCATAATGAATTGTTTCAGCGTGTCAGTGGTATTATAAAGAAAACAGAATTGCAGGGTAACAGTGTTGCTCTTACGGTAGATATGGATATTCAAAGCA
>NZ_JAFUMA010000126.1 GCF_017483025.1 Anaerotignum sp.
TATCCTGATCTGTGATGCCTTCGTTGGCATCGATCACCAGAATGGCAACGTCACAGCGTTCCACCGCAGCAACGGCGCGGATGATACTGAAACGTTCGATTTCTTCTTTGATCTTGCTCTTGCGGCGCATACCAGCTGTATCGATGAAGATATATTTCTGTCCATCGATTTCGATGGGTGTATCTACGGCGTCTCTTGTTGTGCCGGCGATATTGCTTACGATCAGTCTGTCTTCCCCCAAAATCTTATTGATCAGGGAAGATTTGCCTACGTTGGGTTTGCCGATGATGGCAACGCGGATGGCATCGTCTTCTTCCTCAGAAGCATCTTTTTCAGGGAAGTGTGCAATAACCTGATCCAGCATATCGCCCAGGCCCAGAGCCTGTCCCGCGGAAACGGGCATGGGATCGCCGATACCCAGTTCATAGAATTCATAAACAGCCATGCTGTCACGTTTTACGCTGTCTACTTTATTTACCGCCAGAACAACGGGTTTCTTTGTGCGGCGCAGCATATTTGCTACTTTCATGTCATCGTCTGTTACGCCTGTTTTTACGTCTGTCACAAACAGGATAACGTCTGCTGTTTCGATGGCGATCTGTGCCTGCTGCACGATCTGTTTCTGGATGATCTCTTCGGAACCGATCTCCATACCACCGGTATCAATCAATGTAAATTTGCGGTCCAGCCATTCCACGTCAGCATAGATACGGTCACGGGTTACGCCGGGTGTATCCTGCACGATGGAAATTCTTTCCCCTGCCAGTCTGTTGAACAGGGTAGATTTCCCTACGTTGGGGCGGCCTACCACAGCTACGATAGGTTTGCTCATAGTATAATACCTCCAACCTGCTTTGCAGTTATTTTACAATTTTTTACAGATGGGCATAAGAGCCCAATTTTCCATTCTGTTTAGTATACCACAAAAAGAAAGGAAGTGCCAAGATTTTTTGCACTTCCTTCTGCATTCTTCTCTTAAATCAGTTCCATAATACCTGCCATAACACCGCGTTTTTCGCCCATGCCTCTATGGGAATAAAAACGTACCTGATCGCATTTAGTGCAAAGGCCGCTGATTTCGATATCCTTCACGCCCATTTCCGCCAGCAGTCTGCGGTTGCACTCCCACAGGTCCATTTTATATTTGCCTTCCTGAGAAGGGTCAACTTCCACGATGTCATCTGTCCATTCAATGTTCTCTTTAAATAAGTTTAACACAGGTTCGTCCATCTGGAAACAGCATTTACCAATAGAAGGGCCAATAGCCGCTGTCACGTCTGCAGGGTCTGTTCCAAAGGCTTCCATCATGGCCTGCAGGGTCTTTTCTGCCATACGCTTGCCTGTGCCCATCCAGCCGCAGTGGGCCACCCCGATAGCCTTGTTTTTCTTATCCAGCAGGAACACAGGCACACAGTCCGCGCCAAAGATCACCAGAGGGATATTCTTTTCATTTGTGATAAGACCATCCACATCCGTATAGCCTCTGTCGATCCAGACACCCTTGCCCTTGTCTTCTGCTGTCACTCTGCGCACATTTGTGGTGTGGGTCTGCTGAGATGTCACATAGTTGTCTGCCGTAAAACCAACGGCATCCGCCAGGATACGATAATTTTCCCATACAGGTTCCTTTGCTTCTCCACGGGAAAGCCCCATGTTCATGGTTGCCCAATGCTCTGTGCTGACACCGCCGTGGCGGGTGGTGAAACAATGACGCACCATGCCTGTTTTCTCTAAGTTTTCAAATGTAATGTATTCTAAATCGCCTTTTTTAACAATTGCCATTTTATTCTCCTTTTTCGATGGACTCCGTCCCTCACTTGGCCAGCGCCCTTGCCGCAACGGGGTGCAGGGGTTGAGCTCCTGCTGGGGGTATCTTACAGCTGGAATGCATCCTCTGTATAACGGAAGTATACCTTGCCGTCATTGTTCAGTACCTCTGCCACATCAAAGCGAAAATCGTAGCCCAGCTGCTCCAGACAATTCTGGGCAATATAGGCCTTCGCCGCACGGATGATGTGCTGCTGTTTCCAGTGGTTCACCGCCTCTGCAGGCGTTCCCATCTCTTCATTTTTTCTGTATTTTACTTCCGTAAAAACGATATATGTATCTTTTTTGGCGATGATATCGATCTCGCCTTTCAGGGCATGGAAATTCCTCTCCAAAATCTCATAGCCCATTTTCTCCATCTGCTTTGCCGCAATGGCTTCCCCGCGATGACCCTTGTCCGTCGTCGTTTCTCCATCCTGGGGCAGGAAATTTTTCACGAAGGTTTTCCGATGGATGGGCGTGATACCCAGTTTTTTGATGCCCTCAATATGCTCCGCAGAGCCATAGCCTTTATTCGCCGCAAAGCCATAACCGGGGTAAACCTCATCGAAGGCTTCCATCATACGGTCACGATAGACCTTGGCAATAATACTGGCCGCCCCGATGGACATGCTCTTGGCATCCCCTTTGATGATGCCTTTCTGGGGTGTAGAGACCATAGGGATGGTCACCGCATCGGCAAGGATATAATCCGCTCTGGGGCTCAGCTGAGAAAGAGCATCCCGCATGGCCTCATAGGTTGCCTGCAGGATATTGATTTCGTCGATACGCTCATTGGAAACGACGCCGATGCCGTAGGACACAGCTTTTTCCAGAATGATATCATAGAGTTCTTCTCTCTTTTTGGCGGAAAGCTTCTTGGAGTCATTGACTCCTTCGATTTTGCAGCCTTTCGGCAAAATCACCGCCGCCGCCACCACCGGCCCTGCCAGCGGGCCTCTGCCCACTTCATCGATACCGGCAACCAGTTCATAACCTGCATCCCAACAACCACGCTCGTAGGTCAAGATTTCTTCCAGACGCTCCAATTCCTGCAGATGCTTGTCATATTTCTTCCGAAAAGAGGTCAGCAGGTTTTGGACGCCCTTTCGGCTGTCTGCTTCAAATTGTTTCATCTGTTCCGGCAGTGTTTCCATGGAACAACTGCTCAAAATTTCTTTGATTTCACTGATAGACTGCATATGACCTCTCCTCTCCGTCCGCATTATCATACTATATTTTCGACTTTCTTGCAACGAAAGTGTATGACAGACAATTTTCGAATTGTATGTAGCCTACTATTGTGCTATGATTAAATCAGAAAAAATCGTATTTTACATATAAGGAGGTCATTTAGTATGAAATGTTACCATGTTGACGCTTTCGCTGAAAAAGTATTCGAAGGCAACCCCGCAGCGGTTTGCGTGCTGGACAAATACCCTTCCGATGAGCTGATGCTGAAAATTGCCATCGAAAACAATCTCTCCGAAACCGCTTTCGCCGTAAAAGAAGGCGAAAACTATCACCTGAGATGGTTTACCCCCGGCGGTGAAATCGACCTGTGCGGTCATGCCACTCTGGGTACATCCTACGTACTGTTCTCCTTCTTTGAAAAGGAAGCAACATCCATCACCTTCAACACCATGAGCGGCCCTCTGACCGTTGTGAAAAAAGGTGACCTGCTGGAAATGGACTTCCCCGCATATGAACTGAAAGAAGTTCCCGTGACAGACCAGATGGAAGAAATCTTTGGTGTAAGACCCGTGGAAGCATGGCTGGGCCGTGACCTGCTTTGTGTATTTGAAAAGGAAGCCGATGTAGTGAATATGGCACCCGATCACGGCAGAATCACAGAACTGGATGGTCTGCTGCAGCATGTGACAGCCAAAGGCACAAATTATGATTCCGTATCCCGTTCCTTCTGCTCCAAACTGGCTATCACAGAAGACCCCGTTTGCGGCAGCGGTCACTGCCATATCGTTCCCTTCTGGGCACAGAAACTGGGCAAAAATCAGATCATTGCAAGACAGGCCTCCAAACGCGGCGGCACACTGCACTGCAATCTGAATGGCGACAGAGTAACACTGGCCGGCTCCGCAGTGCTGTATTCCATCGCTGATCTGTATGTAGAAGAATAAAGTTTCCGTTCCTTCCTCTTTCGGAAATAAAAAAAGCCCCCCCTGCATAGATGGGCGTCCACAAAACAGTATTTAGTATGCCCGAAGAAGCCCGACCTTCTTCGGGCGTTTCTTTGAGTAGGCGGTAGAACT
This sequence comes from Anaerotignum sp., assembly GCF_017483025.1. GTDB lineage: Bacteria > Bacillota > Clostridia > Lachnospirales > Anaerotignaceae > Anaerotignum_A. The sequence continues at coordinate 4,077 of NZ_JAFUMA010000126.1, forward strand.
TTTTGCATATTTCTGATATACTTCACTCAACAAAAGAGTAAGATAAAATTTGAATTTGCTGAAGAAAGGAGTGCTCATCAGTATGAAAGAATTCCGCATTGATTTTGGCGAAGAACAGCTGGAAGAACTTCGCCAGCGTATAGGATCTACCAGATTGCCAAGATCATTGAACAATGAGAATTGGATTTTAGGAACGAACAGCGATTATTTGCAGACGCTTCTTGATTATTGGCGCGATGGATATGATTGGTCGCGTAAGCAGCGAGAATTGAATCAGTATCCCCAATTCACATGTGAACTGGACGGACTTACCGTTCACTTCTTTCACATTCCCGGTTCACGCAAAGACGCAATGCCGCTGCTGCTGACGCACGGATGGCCTGACAGCTTCCTGCGCTATGCAAAGGTATTCCCTCTGCTTTCAGATTACGACCTTGTGGTGCCATCGCTGCCGGGCTTCGCATTTTCAACGCTGCCACCGAAGGGCTTTCTAAACAATGCTGAAGTTGCCGAAATATGGCACCGACTGATGACAGAGGTGCTGGGATACAAAGAATATGCGGCATCAGGCGGTGATATGGGCCGCGGCGTAACCTGCTACCTCGCCACACGTTATCCGCAGGAAGTCAAGGGAATCCATCTCACCGACGTGGGATTGGTAGGGGAACTTGTTTCTGCGTCGGACGAGAAGCTGGCGCCTGCTGAGCTCTCCTATAAGCGCAAGGCCATTGAATGGCAGCGTATGGAGGGCGCCTATATCAACATTCACAGCACAAAGCCGCAGACGCTGGCATATTTGCTAAGCGATTCTCCCGCTGGTATGGCGGCTTGGATAACAGAGAAGTATCACGCCTGGAGCGACTGGTCACTGTTGACGATGGACGACATTCTTGACTGTTTGACGCTCTATTGGATGACCAATACGGCCGGCACCTCTATCCGTGCCTATCATGGGAATCGCTTCACACTGCCACCACTTGGCAAAGTTACGGTTCCAACCGCAATTGCCGCATTCCCCCATGATGTTCTCCCTGCGCCGAGGGAATGGATAGAGCGGAACTATCCCGTTATCATGTACACCGAGATGCCTCGCGGCGGGCACTTCACGGCCCTTGAGCAGCCGGAGAAGTTTGCAGAAAACATTTCCCAGTTTATGAATATGATCATGTAACTTTATGCGCCCGAAAAGGCTCAGTTGCGGGCGCTTAGAGAGAATAGAATTTGAGCTCTTGTATTGAGTGTAATGGCGCTGTGTCATTCATAAGGGAGTCAGCGTTAAAATGATAGGCCTGTTTTTTTCTCTCTTATCGGCTTGCTGCTTATGCTATAGCACGTTTGGAAAAAGAAAAGAGAATATGCTGAAATGGCAGGTGGCGAACACATCATTTGTGATCCTAGCGAATCTCCTTCTTAAGGGATATTCCGGGATGGCCACAAATCTGGTCTGTCTGGTGCGAAACATCCTCGGTGCAAAAGGGCT
>NZ_JAFUMA010000127.1 GCF_017483025.1 Anaerotignum sp.
CATGCCCTTCATGCCCATGGCAGCCGCAATCGTCGTCGTGGCCGCAACAGCAGCAATCATCATCACAGCAGCTTTCTTCTTCATGGATTTGCGTTACATGGGTAGCCTGCTGAAACAGCACTTCCACATCCGATTCGAATTTATGTACCGTCTTTTCGATGACCTCTTGCATTTTTTCTTCAGAAACACCATTTTTCAAGTCCAAAGTCATTTCCTGCTTCATCAGATTGATAGAAACTTCTTCCGTTTCCGCCATGCGGGAAAGGCTGTCTTCGATCTTGCCTGCGCAGTGGGCACAGGTCAGCCCCTTCAGGTATACCTTCATTTCAGACATAGGATTCACCTCGTTTTATTTGTTCACATGAATAATCATTCATATATTCCTTTAAAATTTAGGCTGTAAATGATATACAGCCTAGTTTTCTTTTATTCGTGATATCCACGTTTATGGCGCAGATGGGTCATGCCCTGTTCGATGACCATGCGTACATGTTCATCATCCAGAGAATAGAACACCGTCTTGCCCTCCTTGCGATATTTCACAAGGTCATTCTGACGCAAAACCCGCAGCTGATGGGACACGGCAGACTGGCTCATTTCCAGGGCCTCTGCCAATTCGCCCACGTTTCTCTCCCCTTCCAGCAGGATCTGCAGGATGCGGATACGGGTGCCATCGCCAAAAATCTTGAAAAATTCTGCCAGTTCCTGAACGAACTCCTTCTGCAGTTCTTTTTCCATATCAAATTCTTCCTGCATCAGGTCTTCCTTCATAGCTTTGCTTCCTTTCTCATATGAATATCTGTTCATATATTAACATATCGTACGATCTCTGTCAATCTTCCTTATTGGGAAAATCTATCAACTCGATGAAACCCTGCAGGGCATGGGGCATGGCAACATTTTTCAGCCGCACCATACCGATGCTTCTCTTAGGCACGGGAGGCTCTACAGGAATTTCATACAGGCGTTTGCTTGTCAGTTCTTTCTGGGTGAATTCCTTGATGACATAAGTCAGCCCCAGATTGATCTCCGCAAAGCTGACCAGCAGATCGCTGCTGCCCAGTTCCAGAATAGGGTTCAGCACCACGCCGTTTTCCTCCGCATAGCGGTCGATATAGCGGCGGGAGTTGCTCAGATCTTCCAGCAGCAGCAGAGGATACTTGGGCAGGTCTTTCACCTGCATCCCCATTTCTGCCAACATGCGATAGCGTTCCCCGCCTACCAGTACGTCGTGGATCTCGATACAAGGAGTCACTTCCAGATCTTCGTTATCGGCAATGGGCAGATTGATGAAACAGACATCTACGCTGCCGCTTCGCAGCAGGCGCAGAGATTCATAGGTAGTCTTATTGGTGACCTTGATATTGATATCGGGATAGAGCTTATGATACTGCTCCAGATGATGCAGCAGGAAATTGGCAATAACCGTGTCACTGGCACCAATCTTCAATTCGCCCATTTCCATATGAACCATCTGATAATATTTTTCTTCTGCCGCCTGAATCAGGCCCAAAGCCTGTTCCAGATAGGTATAAAGCAGTTTCCCTTCTGCTGTGGGGTATACGCCCTTGGCGGTACGCACCAGCAGGGGACTGCCCATGCGGTCTTCCAGCTGGCGGATAGACATGCTGACAGCAGGCTGTGAAATATATAATTCCCTTGCCGCAGCGGACATATTGCCCGTGCGGACAACGGCACAAAAAATGCGATAAAGATCTAAAGAAACATCAACTTTCATGGGGTTGCCTCCCTTTTCTTTTGTTTTCTTTATTATACAAAATCCAAAGAGGTCGCACAATAGCGATAAGTAAAAATTATGACCGAAATTTTTTTAAAAATTCCTCAAAATTTCTCCATCCGTTTTTTCAACAGACGATCCTTCCATTTTTCCAGCTCCACCACGGGCAGAGGCACCAACGCCAGCGCCGCCACGATGAGCCATTCCATCTTGTCTAACGGGCAAACTTTAAATACCGCCGCCAGAGGTTCCACCATGATGACCCCTGCCTGCAACAGGCAGCCTACGAAAAATGCCCCCAGAAGCACAGGGTTGCTGAAAAGAGAAATATGGAACAGAGAATGTTCCGTCCGCATATTGAAAGCATGGACCAGCTGAGAAAGAGAAAGCACCGCAAAGGCCATGGTGCGCCCTGTGGTATATTCCTTCCCGCCGTCAAAATAAATATGACCAATACCAAAAGCCAACAGCGCCAGCATACCGATCATCATCCCTTCCACGGCGATACGGCTGCCCATACCGCCAGCAAAAAGGGAAGCTTCCCGTCTGGGCGGACGCTCCATAATATCCTGATCCGCAGGGTCTACGCCCAAAGCGATGGCAGGCAGGGAATCCGTCACCAGATTGACCCAGAGCAACTGGATGGGCAGCAAAGGCGTTGCCCAGCCAAAGCACATGGCAGCAAAAATGGTGATTATTTCACCGATATTGCTGGAAAGGAGAAAGTGTACCGCCTTGCGGATATTATCATAAATGCTGCGGCCTTCCCGCACCGCTTCCACGATGGTAGCAAAATTATCATCCATCAAAACCATATCTGCCGCGCCTTTTGCCACTTCCGTGCCGTTTTTCCCCATGGCACAGCCGATATCCGACGCTTTCAGAGCAGGGGCATCGTTGACACCATCCCCCGTCATGGCAACCACTCGTCCGTCCTTCTGAAAGGCTTTCACAATACGGACTTTATGGGCAGGGGAAACACGAGCAAAAACCGTACAGTTTTCCACTGCCTGTTCCAGTTCTTCATCCTTCATCTGTGCCAGTTCCTGCCCAGTGATGACGCGGTCACCCTTTTCGTAGATACCCAGCTTTGCTGCAATGGCCTGGGCTGTCAGGGCATGGTCGCCGGTAATCATCACAGGACGGATACCCGCCTCTTTACAAATCCGAACAGCTTCTTTCGCCTCTGGTCTGGGTGGGTCTATCATTCCCGCCATGCCTGCGAAAACCAAATCCCGTTCCAAACTTTCCGGTGTAAAAAACAAGGGTTCCTCTTCCCATTCCCGAAAGGCCACCGCCACCACCCGCAGGGCATTGGCTGCCATTTCGCCGTTTTTCAGGCGGGCTTCGCTTTTGCGCCTGCCATCGAAGGGTGCCTGCCCGGAACCATCCAGACAACGGGTACATTTTTCAAAGAGGATATCCGGTGCGCCTTTGGTAACGGAAATCCATTTCCCGCCGCTGGGGTGTACCGTCGTCATCAGTTTCCGTTCCGAAGAAAAAGGGATTTCCCCGATACGGGGCATTTCCTGCCAAAGGCCTTTCAGGGAAACCCCGCCTTCCTCCGCCGCTTCCGCAAGGGCTTTTTCCGTTGGCTCGCCGATGATTTTTGTACCCTTCCGTTTGGCATCGTTGCAGAGGGTGAAAAGAGTCAGAATAAATCGCCTTTTTTCCTCATTCCTTTCCAAATCTTTCCCGATTGCCGCCAGTTTGGTCACCTTCATGCGGTTTTGGGTCAGAGTGCCCGTTTTATCGGAACAGATAATTTCCGCGCCGCCCAAAGTTTCCACCGCAGGCAGGCGGCGAATGATGGTATTCTTTTTGGACATCCGCTGCATGCCGATGGCAAGGACAATGGTAACGATAGCAGGCAGGCCTTCGGGAATTGCCGCTACCGCCAGGCTGACGGAAGTCATAAACATATGAAAGGGTTCCTGTTGCCGCAGGATACCCATAACAAAGATGATGCCGCAGATGCCCAATGCGCCGATACCCAGCATCTTCCCCGTTGCCCCCAGCTTTTTCTGCAGGGGCGTTTCGCTGTCCTCCTGTTCCGCCAGAAGGGAAGCGATGTGACCAATTTCCGTATGCATTCCCGTTGCCGTAACAGCTACTGCTCCTTTCCCCGCCAGAACATAGCTGCCGGAAAGAACCATATTTTTTCTGTCTCCCAACTGAGTCTTTTCGGGCAAAACAGAAACCTCCTTTTCAATGGCGAGGGATTCCCCCGTGATGGCGCTTTCTTCCGTTTTCAAGCCGTGGTTTTCCAAGATGCGCCCATCAGCACAGATGTAATCCCCTGCGGAAAGCAGAAGGATATCCCCCTGTACCACATCCTCCGCAGGAATCTCTTTTTCTTCCCCATTTCGCAGAACTTTTGCCTTTGGCGCGGAAAGTTCCTTCAATGCCTCCAATGCCTTTTCCGCCTTGCTTTCCTGTAAAACCCCCAAAAGGGCATTCAGAACCACAATGGCAATGATGATAGCCGAATCCACAAAATCCCGTTCCCCATTCCACCAGGAAACAGCAAAGGAAACCGCCGCCGCCCCGATGAGGAGCAATATCATAAAATCATTGAACTGAGCCAGAAACCGCCAGAAAAAGCCTTTTCGCCCCTCGCCCTGTTCCAGTTTATTTTTCCCGTCCGTTGCCAGCCGTTTGGCTGCTTCATTTGCAGAAAGTCCCTTTGTTTCATCTGTCCGCAGGGTCTTCAAAACTGCCGAAAGCTGCATGCTCCACCATTCCATATCCTCACGCTCCATCTTTTGTTTTTCGAAGTTGTCCATCTGCTTCAATGTATGTGGACAATCCCCAAATTAGAACTGCTGCATAGGATGGATAGCAGGAGGTGTTCCCCATGGTTTTTCCCCTGCTTCTGGCCCTTTCCCTCAGCGTAGATGCCCTGGGCATTGGCCTTTCCTATGGTCTCAGGCGTATTCGCTTTCCCCCTTCTTCTCTGCTGCTTCTGACGGGAGAAACCTTTCTGATGATGGAAGCCTTTTTAGGGGTGGGGCGGCTACTCGCCGCCTGTTTCCCTGCGGGGCTGGCGGAGGGGATTTCTACGGCTATCCTGTTTTCCTTCGGGGTGTGGCTTTGTCTGCAAGGCACGGGGAAAAAAAAAGAGAAGGAGGATTCGCCCCTGCAGTCTCCTTCCCTTTGCGACAAAGACGCATCCTTCTCCATCGAGCCGAAAGAAGCGCTGCTTCTGGGCTTCATCCTTTCCATGGATTCCTTCGCCATTGGGCTGAGCGCCGCCGCCAGCGGGATGGATGTGACCCTTCTCCCCCTCTTCGCTGCCCTGCTGCAAACTGTTTTTCTTGCTGTCGGTGCAAAAGGCGGCGCAAGGCTCA
>NZ_JAFUMA010000017.1 GCF_017483025.1 Anaerotignum sp.
CAGACCTGCCGCCATTACATATCTGGAAGGCAGAGGTATCAGCGAAGGGATCTGTATGAAATACCACATCACAACAGCAAAAAATGACCAGAATGTGCTGGTATTCCCATTTTATGACGAAAACAATGTTCTGCAGTTTGTAAAATACCGCAAAGCAAATTTTGACCGCAAAAAGGACAAAAACAAAGAATGGTCCGAAAAGGGCACAAAGCCTATTCTGTTCGGTATGCCTCAGTGTGGAGAAAGTGGTTCTCTGATCATTACTGAAGGCCAGATTGACAGCCTGTCTGTGGCGGAATGTGGTTTCCAGAACGTTGTTTCTGTGCCAAACGGTGCATTGGGCTTCACATGGTTTCAGCATTGCGAAGAATGGCTGCAGAGGTTCGATGAAGTAATTGTATTTGGTGACTGCGAAGATGGGAAAATCACTTTGGTAGACGAACTGCAGAACAGACTGACCCAGAAGGTAAAGGCTGTAAGAGTGGAAGATTATCTGGGCGAAAAAGATGCAAATGATATTCTCCGCAAATATGGGAAAGCGGCAGTTTTTAATGCTATCCAGAACGCAGAAGTGCCAAAAATGAAAAATGTGAAAGACCTGTATGCGGTTAAAGAAATCGACCTCGAAAAGATTCCGAAAATCAGAACGGGACTGACCAAATTGGATGATGTTATTGGCGGTCTGTATCTGGGGCAGGTTTCCCTGTGGTCTGGTAAGCGTGGCGAAGGCAAATCCACTCTTGCAAGCCAGATTATGGCAGAGGCCTTGAATCAGGATTGGAACATTCTGGTTTATTCCGGGGAACTGCCAGATTATCACTTTAAACTGTGGTTTGATTTACAGTTAGCTGGCAGAGCAAATCTGGAAGAAAAGAAAAACGAATATGGGGATGCGATTTATACCATCCCTCAGAATGTCCGTGACCAGATCAACGAATGGTATAGAGGGAGAGCATATATTTACGATAACGCTTATGTCCCTGCGAAGAATCAGGAAGAAGAAACAATCATTCAGACGATTGAAAAAGCAATCAAGCAGTATGGTATCCGCCTGATCTGTATCGATAATCTGATGACTGCCATTGATCTGACTGGTGACAAAACAGACTTATATACGGCGCAGAGTAATTTTGTTTGGCAGCTGAAAACCATTGCTTTGAAATATAACGTACATATCATGTTGGTAGCACATCCCAGAAAAACCAAAGATGGCGAAATGAACAATGATGACGTTTCTGGTTCCGGCGATATCACAAATAAAGTTGATACTGTGGTTTTTTATAGTAGAAGACAGGATGAGGATCTGGGCGGCCTGATTTCTGTTACAAAGAACCGTCTGACTGGTAAATTGACTGGTAAAAAGCCAATTAAAACAGCATATAGCCAGTCCTGCAAGAGAATCACTGCGGAAGGCGACAACCCCAAAAAAGCATACGGCTGGGAAAACAAAACCGCACCAGAAGGCTTTGAGGCCCTGCAGGATGATGCGGAATGTCCGTTCTAAGGAGTGGTATACATGGCAACAAGAAGAAGAATGACCAGAGAGGAAAAGGATTATTTTCTGAAACAGGTAGAGCGAAAAGGCAAGGCAAAAGACCTGAAGGAAAAGGATGAAGCAGCTTTCAAAAAGTGGGAAGGCGAATATCAAAAAATTGTGCAGTATTTGCGTGAAAATATTTTGTGGTTTTTTGTTTCGGATATCGTGCGGAATGATAGATATATGGATTTCAAGTTGTTGCATGAATTTCTGGAAGAGGAAGAACACGGCATGGTGGAAATAGCAAAAGACGAAATCAACAAAGGGAATGTTCCCGACCTGTGTCTGATTATGTTTATGATGCACGCTAAATACATGGC
>NZ_JAFUMA010000018.1 GCF_017483025.1 Anaerotignum sp.
CAGAAGGAAGTGCTGGAAGAACTGTTCGAAAATTTGTATGCCGATGAAGAAAACCTATGGTTTTTCGATTTGTTAGAGACTTTCTCTACGTCCACCAAGGATGCCCCTTTGAAGGACTTGGTTTTGCAGACCTATACCTTCGCCCAGGGCAGCCCCCATCCCGAAGCCATGCTGGATGAAATGGAAAAAGGGTTCGCCCTGGAAGAGGGGGAAACTGTGGACAATTGCCTTTGGTTCCCTATGATCCGTCAGGGGGTGGAAACTTCCCTGGAATATGCCATCTATCAGCTGCAGAAAGCCTGGTTTCTGGCGGATGAAGGGGAATTTGGTGGCTATCATAAATTGTTGACAAACGAAATGGCTATGCTGAAAAACTTTCAGACGGCTTTAGAGCTGCCCTATGCCGACTGGCGGCTGGCTTATATGGCTATTGATTTCGCCCGTTTGCCTGCTTATCGCGGACCGGAAAAGGAAACGGCAGAACGCATTAAAGCTCTGCGCAACGAAGCTAAGGATGCCATCAAAAAAATCGGCGAAGTCTATTTTGCCTATAGCCCGGAACATCAGGCAGATTTGGTGCGGAAAATGCACCCCATTGCCAGGGGACTTTTCCGTTTGACGAAGCTGTTTATGGAAGCCTTTGCGGCAGCCAAAAGAGAAAAGAATATCATTGATTTCAACGATTACGAGCATTTCGCCCTGAAAGTCCTCTTAAATGAGGATGGTACGCCCACGGCAGCGGCGGAAGAACTGCGCCAGCGTTACGATGAAATTATGATCGACGAATATCAGGACAGCAACATCGTGCAGGAACTGGTGCTGTCGGCGGTTTCCGGGGAAAGCATCGGGGAAAACAACCGCTTTATGGTTGGGGATGTGAAGCAGAGCATCTATCGTTTCCGTCAGGCTATGCCGGAACTGTTCAATGCGAAATATCAGAGATATCCCACCACCACCGGCTGGAAGGAACGAAAAATCATCCTTTCCAAAAACTTCCGCAGCAGAAAAAATATTCTGGACGGCGTGAATTTCATTTTCCGGCAGATCATGCAGAGAGACATGGGCGACATCGAATATGATGCGGAAGCGGCTCTTTACGAAGGGGCTCCATTCCCTCCTTGCGAAGGCCCCCACGGCGGCGCAAATGAAATTATGCTTATTGAAACGGCAGAACTGGAAGATTCTGAACTTTCCGAAGAACTGCAGGAGCTGGACAGACGGCAGGTAGAAGCCACAGCCATTGCAAAGCGCATCAAAGAACTGATGGACAGCGGCTATCAGGTTCTGGATAAGAAAACGGGAGAATATCGTCTCCTGCGCTATGGGGATATTGCCGTTCTTCTCAGAACCATGAAAAACTGGGGCAGCGTGCTGGATGATGTTTTCGGCAGGGAGGGCATGCCCTATTATGCGGAAACTTCGGAGGGTTATTTTGATGTGCCGGAAGTGGAGACTATGCTTCATATCCTGCGTCTGATCGATAACCCCCGACAGGATATTCCCCTCCTTTCCATTCTCCATTCGCCTATCTATGGCTTGAGTGCCGATGAATTGATGCAGGTTCGTCTGGGCGGCGGCAAAGGGGCCTATTACGATTGTATGCACATCTACCTGCAGGAAGGGGAAAACGAGGAACTGCGGGGCAAGCTGGCAGCCTTTTTCGGAGACCTGGAAAGCTGGAGAAGCCGAATGAGAGACCTGTCCTTGCATGAATTGCTGCGCCTGCTTTACAGAGAAACAGGCTACTATGATTACTTAGGCATGACGGCAGGGGGTGCCTTGCGCCAGGCGAACCTGCAGCTTCTGCTGGAAAAGGCGGAACAGTATGAAAAAGGCAGCCATAAGGGCCTGTTCTATTTCATCCGCTACGTGGAAGATATGAAAACGGCAGAGGCGGAAACTACCTCTGCAAAACTGCCTACGGAAAGCGAGGAACGCATCCACGTAATGACCATCCATAAGAGCAAGGGTTTGGAATTCCCCGTGGTATTCGCTTCGGACTTAGGCAAAAATTTCAATGAGACCGATTCCCGCAACGCAGTTATTTTCCACCAGAAATGGGGCTGCGGCATGGATTATATGGATATCGAAAAAAGGGTGTCTTACCGCACTCTGGCAAAGCGCGCCCTGGCAGAGGCCATCAAGGAGGAAAACCTGGCGGAAGAAATGCGTGTGCTTTACGTTGCCCTGACCCGCGCTAAGGAGAAACTCATCCTGACAGGTGCGGTGAAGAATTTTGAAAAAGCTTTCTGGAAATGGAATGCTACTGCCGATTGCAGCACGGAAAATCTGCCCGTATCTCGCCTGCGGAGGGGACGGAATTATCTGGACTGGATCATGCCTGCCTATCTGCGCCATCCCGTTGGCGTGGAATTTCCCGAAGATTGGGAATGGGAACTGGAAGAGCGAGAAGAATATTCCTTCATTGGGGAAGATTCCCGTTGGAGTTTGTCTCTCCTTAATAAGGAAGAAGTGCTGAAGGAAACGGCAGAAGAACAGAAAATTGCCGAGGAACAGAAAGATTACTTTGGAGGCTGGGAAAGCCCCGAAGAAATGACAAAACAAAGAGAAGAGGTATTCCGTATCCTTAGCTGGCAGTATCCTTACGGAAAAGAAACTAAACTGCCTGCGAAGCTTTCTATTTCGGAAATCAAACGAAAATATCAGGAGGAAATGACCGGGGAAGTGGTGGCATCTGCCCATAAGGAGATCAAACTGCCCAATAAAGAAGAGAAGGCCGCTCTCAGCGGCGCTCAGCTGGGTACTGCCATGCATACCTTTATGGAAGAAGCCGATTTGCGAAAAGCATACGACAGGGAAGAGATCGAAGCCCTTTCGGCGGAACTGGTGCAGAAGGGCAGGCTGGCAGCGGAAGAGGCCAAGGCTTTGCGAAAAAGAGAATTATTGAAATTTTTCCAATCCGAACTGGCACAGCGGCTGCGTGCTGCCGATACAATAGAAACAGAACGGACCTTTTCCCTGCTGATGCAGCCGAAGGAGCTTTTCTTTGGCGAAGAATATCAGGATGTGGAAGATAAAATATTAGTAAATGGTATCATCGACTGTTTTTTCATCGAAAAGAATGAAGTGATTCTGATTGACTATAAGAGCGACCGGGTCTATGATGAAGAGGAATTGATCGGGCGCTATCATGTTCAGCTGCAGCTCTATCGCACAGCGCTGGAACGTGCCCTTGGTCTGCCCGTGAAGGAAACGTATATCTATTCCTTTGCCATGGGAAAGGCGATTCCTTTGGGATAAGAGGTGAAAAAAGATGTCATATATTTTGGTGCTGATCGCAGGGGTCAGCTGGGGGCTGATCGGTATTTTTACCAAGGCCATTGATGCCTTGGGTTTTACGGAAATGCAGATGCTTTTCGTCAAAGGGGTATTAGCCACTGTCTTGCTGTTTTTCATTACCCTTTTTAAGGACAGAAGTCAGCTGAAACTGAAAAAATGGACGGATATCCGTTACTTCATTGCTACGGGCATCTGCAGCTTCACCTTTTTCAGCTGGGCCTATATGAAGGCCATCAACCTGACCAGCCTGGGCGTTGCGGCGGTGCTGCTTTACACCGCGCCGACTTTTGTTATGCTTTTTTCGATCCTGCTGTTCCATGAAAAGATGACAAAAACAAAAGGGATCGTGCTTCTGATGACCTTTTTCGGCTGTGTTCTGGTAACAGGTATGCTGGAAGGCGGCGCCAATTTTACCTGGCAGGGTATTCTGATGGGTCTTGGCTCCGGCATCAGCTATGCGCTGTATAGCATTTTTGGCATCTATGCCATCAAGGCAGGCTATGGCTCTTTGTCCATTTCCTTTTTCACCTTCCTGCTGGCAACCATCTTTATGACCATTTTCTGTGTGGAACCAACGGCGGTTATCAGCCAGATCACGGAAATGGGACAGTGGCCTCTAGCCATCTCCTTTGCCCTTTTGACGACAGTCGTGCCTTATCTTTGCTATACGAAGGGGCTTAGCGGTCTGCCTGCCAGTCAGGCTTCCGTAACAGCCACCATCGAGCCTGTGGTGGCGGCGATATTGGGCATTGTGGTGTTCCATGAAGGGGTAACGATGATGAAATTGACGGGTATCGTGCTGGTGCTTTCCTCTGTAGTTGTGATGAATCGACAGGAAAAATGAAGAAAAGCGCTGTATCCAATGGGTACAGCGCTTGATTTTTTGCAGGACGTAAAAAAGTGAGCCATGGATATGACTCACTTTTTCTTTTAAGTAAGAATTATTCAGCTTTGATAGCGCCTGTAGGGCAGTTACCAGCACATGTACCGCAGTCGATACATTCAGCAGCGTTGATAACGTAAACACCGCCATCTTCTTTGATGCAGCCTGTAGGGCAGCCGCCTGCGCAAGCGCCACAACCGATGCATTCGGGACCGATTTTATGAGCCATTGGAAACACCTCCTTCTTCTTTCTACAAGCCTATTTTATCTCAGAACTATGTAATTTGCAAGGTGTATTTCTTATTTTTATGAGAAAAAAACATCAAAAAGAGGAAAATAAAGGATTTTTATGTAAATGATGTATTTTTCTCAAATCACATTAATTTGTCGTTTTCTCGTTCCTGGCGTTCATATTCAGCCTTATAATCCTGATATTCCTGGGTGGAAACGCGGATCTCGTCATATTCTGCCTGGGTGATGGGGCGGATGACACGGCAGGGGATGCCATATGCCATATGGCCTGCGGGGATACGCATACCTCTTTTTACCACTGCCCCTGCGCCGATGAAGCAGTTTTCTTCGATCACAGCGCCTTCCTGGATGATGGCGCCCATGCCGATGAGGACATTATCATGGATGGTACAGCCATGGATGATGGAATTGTGGCCGATAGTTACGCCGGAGCCTACGTTGATATCATAGCCCACTTCTACGTGGAAGGTCACGTTTTCCTGCAGGTTGGTCCTGTCACCGATGGTGATTTTACCGTAACCAGCGCGTACGACTGTGCCGGGGTAAACGATGACATCTTCACCCATTTCCACACTGCCAATGACTTCTGCTGTGGGGAAAATGAAACAGGATTTGGGAACTTTGGGGATCAGGTCTTTATATTTACGGATCATGGAAATGCTCCTTTCTGAAGAAGAATCTCATTTATCATAGCATATTCTCCTAAGAATATCATATCTGGAAAGGAGAATCTTGACAAGAGGGGTAGGATTGTATACAATTCTATTTGCATCTTACTTGCAAATGCGTTGCATTTGCGTTTGGGAGGAAAGAATGAAAAAACGGATCATTTCACTGCTGCTGATGCTGTCTATGATTTTGACGGCATGCGGCGCAGAAACCAATACAACTGAAAACAGCGAAAAACTGACGGTGGTAACCAGCTTTTACCCCATCTACCTGCTGACGCAGGAAGTGGTGGAAGGTGCGGAAAATGTTGTGCTGAAAAATATGGCCCAACCCCAGACCGGCTGTCTCCATGATTATGAACTGACCATTTCCGACATGAAACTCTTGGAAGGAGCCGATGTCCTCATCGTCAATGGCGGCGGCATGGAAAGCTTTCTGGAACAGGCCATCGAGCGCTATCCCGATTTGAAGGTGGTAGATACTTCCGCAGGCATCGAATTGCTGGAGGAAGAGGAACACCATCACCATGGGGAGGAAACGGAAGCTCACGAACATGAGGAAGAAACTGCAGAGGAACATCTGCATGAAGAAGAGGAACATCTGGAGGAGGAAGAAGAACATTCCCATGAAGAAGATGCCCATGGTCATTCCCATGAAGGGAACCCCCACATCTGGCTTTCCCCTGCAAGGGCAGCCCAGCAGGTGGAAAACATCTGCACAGCCCTGAGCGAACTGGACAAAGCAGATGCGGAAATTTTTGCAGAAAACGCAGCGAATTTCCATGCAGAAGCAGAAGCCCTGCTGGAGCAGGCCCATGAAATCGGTATCCCCGAAGAAATGCATTCCGCTGTGTTCCACGAAGGCTTTGGCTATTTTGCGGAATTGTTCCACATGGAAAACGTATTCGGCATTTTTGCCGATGAATATCAGATGCCTTCTGCCAGGGAACTGGCTGAGGCCACAGATGAAGCCAAAGGACATGACATCCGTTTCTTCCTGACGGCGGATGATACCGGCAAAATTTATGCAGAAACACTGACGGCGGAAGTGGACGAGAAAATCGTTCTGCTGGACCCGCTGACAACGGCAGACGAAGAAAACCTTTCTTATATGGAAAGAATGCAGAAAAACATTGAAACAATAGAAAGACATTGGAAGGAGGTAGCAGAATGAGCGGTATTCACAATAGCTGCGGGCTTTGCAGTATCGAAATGAAAAATATCAGCGTCATCAGCGGCGAGGATACATTATTGGATAACGTCAATCTGACCTTCCATTGCGGCGAACTGACAGCTCTCATCGGCAAAAACGGCGCAGGCAAGACCACATTGCTGCGCACTCTTCTGGGGGAACGTCATTATAAAGGAAACATTTCCTTTACAGACCACCATGGCACGGTACTGCCCACACCCAAAATCGGTTACGTACCTCAGCATCTGGATTTTGACAAGAGCATGCCCGTTTCTGTTTCCGATTTTATTGCGGCAGCAAAGGGCGGCAGAGCCGTTTGGTTTGGCAAAAATAAAAAGATGAAAGAAAATATCCGGAAAATGCTGGATGATATGGATTGCGGCTATCTGGCAGACCGCAGACTGGGTGCTTTAAGCGGCGGCGAATTGCAGAGGGTTTTGCTTGCCCTTGCAACAGATCCTGTTCCCGACCTGCTGGTGTTGGACGAGCCTGTTTCCGGTGTGGACATGGCAGGGTTGGATTTATTCTATAAACGCATCATGGAACTGAGAGATAAACAGCATATGGCGGTACTTCTGGTTTCCCATGATCTGGGTCTGATCCGTCAGTATGCGGATAAGGTCGTCTTGCTGGACAAGACTGTGGTGGCGGAAGGCGAAGCTGATGAAGTTTTCGCAACGAAAGCCTTCAGGGAAGCCTTTGGCTTCTCTCCTGAGGAGGTGGCAGAATGGAAATGATTTATAATCTTTTAGAGATACTGCCTTTTTCCATGTTCCAGTATGATTTTATGAAGAATGCCTTTCTGGCGTCTATCCTGATCGCGCCCTTGTTTGCGCTCTTGGGTACCATGGCTGTAAACAACAAAATGGCGTTCTTCTCTGATGCTTTGGGGCATAGTGCTTTTACAGGCATCGGTTTAGGTGTGCTGCTGGGCATGGATGATCCTTTGCTGGCGATGCTGGCCTTTGGTATTTTCCTGGGTTTAGTTATTACAAAGGTGAAATCTGCCAATATGGTTTCTTCTGATACAGTTATCAGTGTATTTTCCTCTGCGGCGTTGGCGTTGGGTATTGTCATCCTTTCTGCCAGCGGCGGCTTTGCGAAATATTCTTCCTATTTAATAGGGGATATCCTGACAGTAGGACAGCGTGACCTTATCGTCATTGCCATCGTTCTCATCATTGCCTATATCCTGTGGGCCATGCTGTACAATCAGCTGCTTTTGGTCAGCGTGAATCGTTCCCTGGCGGCAAGCCGTGGTGTGAAGGTCATGCTGGTGGAAAATATCTTCGTAATGATGGTAGCAGTGGCTGTTATGGTTTCCATCCGCTGGGTTGGTATACTGATGATCAACTCTCTCTTGATTTTGCCAGCGGCGGCGGCAAGAAATATCACCACAACCACAAGAAGCTACCACTGGACAGCGACGGTATTTGGTCTTTTGTCTTCCGTAGTGGGCTTGGGGATTTCCTATAGCTTTGGCACATCCGCAGGGGCGACCATGGTATTGGCGGCGGCGGTGCTGTTCTTCGTGACCTATTTTATCGGCAAGAGCCGCAAATAAAGTTGAGATTTATCGAAAATTGTGCTATCTTATTTCTTATGTAGAGAGAAAGGGGATAGAATCATGCATGTAACATATAATACAAAAGGCATTTGCGCTGTTCGCGTGGAATTTGATGTGGAAGACGGCGTTGTAAAAAACATCAGCTTTCTGGGTGGCTGCGACGGCAACCACAAAGGCATTGCTGCCCTGGCGGAAGGCATGACTCCCGAAGAAGCGGCAAAAAGACTGAAAGGCATCACTTGCGGCAGAAGAAACACAAGCTGCCCCGACCAGCTGGCTGTTGCTTTGGAAGAATTTTTGAAGAATCAATAAGGAACACTTATGATGTCCGCAGACAGTATAACCGTCTGCGGACATTTATCTACAGACGCCAAACAGTTGATTTTCTCGAGAAAATTGCGGATTTCTTGAGATTTTTTGTTGACAAGAAGACCCCCCTTGTGATATTCTATATCGGAAGACGCAGGTCTTTTTTTTGTGTGCCGAACTTTTCGGCAGGCGAAAATTTAAAATGTAAAAAACATTCATCAGAGACGGAGGTGAAAATCTTGAGAACAAGAATTACCTTGGCTTGCACAGAGTGCAAACAGAGAAACTACAGCACAACTAAGGACAAAAAAGTTATGCCTGACAGAATGGAAATCAAAAAGTATTGTAAGTTCTGCAAAGCTCACACACTGCACAAAGAAACAAAATAATCAAGTGCGTGAGACATTCCGTAGTTAAGGAGTGAACGTATTGGAAGAAAAGAACATCACAAACCAAACGAACGAAGTGAAGCAAACGAAGCCAGCTCCTCAGGCAAAAACAGCAAAAAAGAAAGACAATGACAAAGACACTTTCGCGGATTATAAAGCAGAGTTCAAAAAGATCGTGTGGCCTACACGCCCTGAAGTCGTGAAGCGCACAGCGACAGTTATTGTTACATCCTTGATCATTGGCGCAATTATTTTCTGCATGGATACGGTGTTTACAGCCGGTTACAGCGCGATCATCGGTATTTTAGGTTAATAAGCGAGAAGAATAGAAAAAGGATGGTTTAAAATGTCTGAAGAAATCAATAAAGCTGAGGAAACCAAAGCAGTATCTGCTGAAGCTAGATGGTACGTTGTTCATACCTACAGTGGCTATGAAAACAAAGTAAAAGCCAACATTGAAAAAACAGTGGAAAACAGAGGAATGCAGGATCAGATCTTTGAAGTGAGCGTTCCCCTGCAGGACGTTGTTGAAATGAAGGACGGCCAGAAGAAAACAGTACAGCGCAAAGTTTTCCCCGGTTATGTACTGCTGAATATGATCATGAATGACGAGACATGGTATGTCGTTCGTAACACAAGAGGCGTAACAAGCTTCGTTGGTCCGGGCTCCAAACCCGTTCCCCTGACAGACGCAGAAGTGCGCGCGATGGGTATCGGCGGCGAGGTGGAAAATCTGGATGTAGAAGTTGGCGACACAGTTCGCGTTGCTACAGGTCCTTTTGCGGAATCTGTTGGCCAGATCCAGGAGATCAATGCCAATAAGAAGACGCTGGTCGTAAGTCTTTCCATCTTCGGCAGAGAGACACCGGTAGAGCTTGATTTCGCTCAGATCGATAAGCTTTAATAGCTTACAAATTTTAGTCAATTGTTTGTTAAACGGCAGAAAGTTCTGCCGAGTGGGAGGGACAATCCCCGCTAATTACCACATTTATAGGAGGTGCCATCATGGCAAAGAAAGTAACAGGTTATATTAAATTACAGATCCCCGCAGCGAAGGCAACACCCGCTCCTCCTGTTGGTCCCGCACTGGGTCAGCATGGTGTGAACATCATGGGCTTCTGCAAAGAATTCAACGAAAAAACAGCTTCTCAGGCTGGTCTGATCATCCCTGTAGTAATCACAGTTTACCAGGACAGAAGCTATTCCTTCATTACAAAAACACCCCCCGCAGCAGTTCTGCTGAAAAAGGCAGCTGGTATCGAATCCGCATCCGGCACACCCAACAAAACAAAAGTTGCAAAACTGCCTAAGGCAAAAGTAATGGAAATCGCTGAAATGAAAATGCCCGACCTGAATGCAGCAAGCGTTGAAGCTGCTTACAGCATGATCTGCGGCACAGCAAGAAGCATGGGTATCGTTGTTGAAGAATAAGCCGAAATTTTCATTCAAACAGAATCTTAAATAAATTACGGCGTATAGAAGTGGGAGGGAATTCTCCCGATACTACCACATAAGGAGGTCACGAAAGTGAAAAGAGGTAAAAAATATAGCGAGGCAGCTAAACTCGTAGATAGAGCAATGCTGTATGATGCAGCAGATGCAATCGATCTGGTACAGAAAACATCTACAACAAAATTTGACGCTACAGTAGAAGCGCATATTCGTTTGGGCGTTGACGGCAGACATGCCGATCAGCAGGTTCGTGGTGCCGTTGTTCTTCCCCACGGTACAGGTAAAACAGTTCGTGTATTGGTATTCGCAAAAGGTGCAAAAGCTGAAGAAGCTCTGGCAGCTGGCGCGGATTTCGTAGGCGCAGAAGATCTGATTCCCAAGATTCAGAATGAAAACTGGTTCGGTTTCGACGTTGCAGTAGCAACACCCGATATGATGGGCGTTGTTGGTAGACTGGGTCGTGTGCTGGGTCCCAAAGGCCTGATGCCCAACCCCAAAGCTGGTACAGTAACAATGGACGTTACAAAGGCTATCAACGACATCAAAGCTGGTAAGATCGAATACCGTCTGGACAAAACAAACATCATTCATGTGCCTGTAGGCAAGGTATCTTTCGGTTCCGAAAAACTGGCAGAAAACTTCCAGACTCTGATGAGTGCAGTAATAAAAGCAAAACCCCAGGCTACAAAAGGTCAGTACCTGAAGAGCGTAACACTGACAACAACAATGGGCCCTGGCGTAAAAGTAAACCCTGCAAAAATTTCCGAATAATCTTTGGAAAAATCCTTGACAGGAGCTTGTTTATAGGGTAAAATAAACGAGTTGATAGAAAAACCGTATATTGCCGTAGACAGCAGGTGTGGTTCGCCGCGTAAATCCTGCCGAGGAAAAATTGCTAATGAGCTTTTGAGCCTCTTTGTCTATGTGCAAAGAGGCTTTTTCAATGACATGAAACAAAAGTAGGATTCCAAGGAGGTGTAAGGAAACAATGGCAAAAATCGAACAGAAACAGGTTATCGTAAACGAAATCAAAGAAAAGCTGGAAAAAGCAACATCCGTAGTAATGGTTGACGCTAGAGGCTTGACTGTAGAACAGGACACTGCACTGAGAAAACAGCTCAGAGAAGCAGGTGTTGATTATAAAGTTTACAAAAATACAATGGTACACTTCGCTATCCAGGGCACACAGTTTGAAGGCCTGGATGAATATCTGGCAGGCCCCAGCGCATTCGCATTCTCTTATGCAGATGCAACAGCAGGTGCAAGCATCCTGAACAAAGTAGCAAAGGATGTTAAAGAACTGGAATTCAAAGCAGGTGTAGTTGAAGGCGTTGTATACGATGCAGCTGGTATGAAGCTGATCGCTGACATCCCTTCCAGAGAAGTTCTGCTCTCCAAACTGCTGGGCAGCTTCAAATCCCCCATGTCCTCTTTCGCTCGTGTTATCGATCAGATCGCGAAGAAAGACGCAGCTGCAGAATAATCGACTTATTAGCAGCATAATCGCCGCATAGGGCGGTGAACCCAATAAATTATTGAGAAAATTAAACCTAAATATTATCGGAGGTGCTTTACAATGGCAAAACTGACAATCGAAGAAATCATCGCAGCAGTAAAAGAACTGACAGTACTGGAACTGAATGATCTGGTAAAAGCAGCAGAAGAAGAATTCGGCGTATCCGCAGCAGCAGGCGTAGCAGTAGTAGCTGGCCCCGCAGCAGCAGCTGAAGAAGAAAAAACAGAATTCGACGTTGAACTGACAGAAGTTGGTTCCGAAAAAATCAAAGTAATCAAAGTTGTTCGTGAAGTAACAGGTCTGGGCCTGAAAGAAGCTAAAGAAGCTGTAGACGGCGCTCCCAAGGTACTGAAAGAACAGGCTTCCAAAGAAGATGCTGAAGCAATCAAAGCTAAACTGGAAGAAGTTGGCGCTAAAGTAACACTGAAATAATTCAGCCCTTCTGAAATCCTCAGAATCCTTTAAACCGCAGGTAAACCACCTGCGGTTTTCTTTTTTTTAAAAAAGATAAAAAAATTTGAAAAACCAGTTGACAGGTAGGAAAGGTGCTGTTATAATAAACTTGTAAGTTAGCTGAGGCTAACAAGTAAGAATTATCACTTTCTACAAAATCCGAACGAGCCAATCGGAAAACCATCAAAAACACTTTCTACATACGAAAAGACGGGCAATTTGCCCGTCTTTTCGTATGTAGAAAGAAAAAGAAACGCAGGAAGGTTATTGAGAAAAAGAAATCAATAGAAGAAAAGGAACGTGATTGACAAGGGTGGCTTTGATTGATATAATATGTCCATAATCGTTAGTTAAGGCTAACTATTGGAGATGAAACCATGGAAATCATGATTCTTTTGATCATTGCTGTACTGGCAGTATATTCGGTCAAAAAGTATAAATCAAATATGAAGTATGGCTGCTGCGGTTCTGGTGGCAGTAATACAGCAGGCAGAAGAGTTGAGGTTGCAGATAAAGATGCAGCCAATTATCCCTACAACGCAGTTCTGAATATCAAAGGCATGACCTGTGAAAACTGTGTCCGCTATGTGGAAAATGCCTTGAACGAACAGGAAGGCATCTGGGCTCAGGCGAATCTGAAAAGCAATTCTGCCTTCGTACGCATGAAAAGAAATGTGACAGATGAAGAATTTGGCCGCATCCTGCACAGAGCAGGCTATACGGTGACAGAAGTGACAAATCGTAATACCTCCGAATGAGCCATTCGGTTAAAGCAAGCATATATACCTCTTTCTACAGAAAAAAACGACGATAAAATCGTCGTTTTTTTCTGTTTCAAATCTTGACAAGTTATTGACAGCTAACCGATGTTAGTTTATACTAACCTATGTACAATTAGTTATTGCTAACCGCAAAGGCGGTGAACGGGGGCTATAAAAGTGAAACACGCAACAAATGCACAACAAGAAGATCCTATGGATCTGGAGAAATTTCGTATCCAGATGCAGCGGGAAATGATCCTGCAGAAGCTGAAAGAGGGTGGATATCGCATCACGAAGCAGCGCACTGCTGTCATTGATATCATTTTGGAAAATGATTGTGGCAGCTGTAAGGAGATCTTCTATAAAACAGCAAAAATCAATAAAAAAATTGGCGCAGCCACCATTTACCGCACCATCAATATGCTGGAAGAGATCGGTGCCATCAATCGGCGGAATCTCTATAAACTTTCTGATCTGACAGAAAACGGCGGCGATATGGTCATCATTACCCTGGAAGATGGAGAAGAACTGCAGCTGACTTCCGAGGAATGGAACGAAGTGCTGCAGACAGGTATGCAGGCCTGCGGTTATCTGGAAGGAGAAAAAATCGTTTCTGTGGTAAACGGTTGCGCTGTTGGGGCATAATTGATAAAAAGTATCAAATAGAACTGTTAGAATTGACTAATCCGAAGGTTGGTTGCTAAGATGGAAACAAGAAAAGGGCAACAAAAACCTTCGGGTTTTTGCATATTATGGATAAAAAAGAATGGAGGGAAACGTACATGAAAAACCATAAAACATGGGCATGGCTGTGCGTGTTCTGTTTCTTTATGACAATGTTAACTGGTTACAAACACACTTAAGGAGGTTTTACATATGTTAAATAAATGTTTAGATTGCCTGGCAAATATCAAAGTAGATAAAGTAGCTGTTTTCGTTGGCGGCGTGCTGTTTGGCACGGCAGGCCTGAAAGTTCTGGGCAGCAAAGATGCGAAAAAGGTATATACCCATGGTACAGCGGCAGTGCTGCGTGCGAAGGATTGCGTAATGAAGACCACAACAATGGTTCAGGAAAACGCAGAAGATATCCTGGCTGAAGCAAAGCAGATCAACGAAGATCGTTATGAAATGGAGAAAAACTCCGTGGAAACTGCAGAAGAAGAAGCAGTAGAAGAATAATTTAGAACTTTCTGACGGAGCCGATGGCTCCGTTTTTTCTTCCATGGGGGTGAAGGAATGGATTTTAAAATTAAGCATGAAATCAAAGGGAGACTCCGCGTGCACCTGATGCAGGATCGTATGACCTGCGGGGAAGCCGATGCCCTGTTATATTATCTGCACAATCTGCCCGGGGTAACTCTGGCAAAGGTCTATGAAAAAACGGGAGATGCAGTGATTTGCTATAACTGCGAAAGAGACGACGTGATTCGCAGTCTGAAACGCTTTTGTTATGCGAAAGTGGAAGTGCCGGAAGCCCTTTGCGAACATTCCGGCAGGGAACTGAATGCCAAATATCAGGGAAAATTGATCCAGCAGACAGCCATCCATTTTGGCAAGAAGCTGTTTGTTCCCTATTCTGTGCGCGCGGTTCTTACGGCGTTGAAATCTGTGAAATATATTTACAGAGGATTCCATTGTCTGCTGCAGCGGAAAATGGAAGTAGCGGTATTGGATGCCATTGCCATTGGCGTTTCCGTTTTCCGTGGGGAAATGGATACGGCAAGCTCCGTCATGTACCTGCTGGGCATTGGGGAAACGCTGGAAGAATGGACCCATAAGAAATCCGTGGATGACCTGGCAAGAAGCATGTCTCTGAATGTAAGTAAAGTTTGGCTGCTGCAGGATGGGCAGGAAATTCTGGTTTCTGCCAGTGATATCGAAATCGGCGACAGCGTTGTTGTCCGCATGGGCAATGTCATTCCTTTCGATGGTATCATCCGCAGCGGGGAAACCATGATCAATCAGGCTTCCATGACAGGAGAATCCATGCCTGTCAGAAAAGAAAGAGATGGCTATGTTTACGCAGGAACGGTAGTAGAAGAAGGTGAGATCATTTTGCAGGTAAAAGAAACCAGTGGTTCTACCCGTTTCGAAAAAATCGTTACCATGATCGAGGATTCCGAAAAACTGAAATCCGCAGTGGAAAGCCGCGCGGAGCATCTGGCGGACAGATTGGTGCCTTATACGCTGATCGGTACAGGTCTGGTTTATGCCATCACAAGAAATGTAACAAAGGCACTGGCGGTGTTGATGGTAGATTTCTCCTGTGCGTTGAAACTGGCAATGCCCATTTCCGTGCTTTCTGCTATTCGCGAAGCCAGCCTGCATAATATCACCGTAAAAGGCGGTAAATATCTGGAAGCGGTGGCAGAGGCCAAAACCATTGTATTCGATAAAACAGGTACGTTGACGAAGGCGCGACCTACGGTGCGGGAGGTTTATTCCTTCTGTGATAAGAGTGAGGACGAAATGCTCCGGATCGCTGCCTGTCTGGAGGAACACTTCCCCCATTCCATGGCGAAAGCGGTCGTGACAGCAGCCCTGGAAAAAGGTCTGGAACATGAAGAAACCCACTCTAAGGTGGAATATATGGTTGCCCATGGCATTGCAACTACGATCGAAGACCAGAAAGTCATCATCGGCAGCTATCACTTTGTATTCGAGGATGAAGGCTGTACCATCGATCCTTCCTATCAGGAAAAATTCGACACCCTGCCTACAGAATATTCCCGTCTTTATCTGGCAGTGAATTACAAGCTGGCAGCGGTTATCTGCATTGAAGATCCTCTGCGGGAAGAAGCAGTGGATGTCATCAAAAACCTGAAAACGGCAGGCTTTGAGAAAATCGTAATGATGACGGGAGACAATAAGCATGCAGCTGCATCCATCGCGGCGCAGGTTGGCGTTGATGAATATTATTACGAAGTGCTGCCCGAGGATAAAGCGGAATTTATCCGGAAGGAAACGGAAAAAGGCAATAAAGTCATTATGATCGGCGATGGCATCAACGATTCTCCTGCACTGTCTGCGGCAGATGTAGGCATCGCCATCAGCGATGGTGCGGAAATTGCCCGTGAAATCGCAGATATCACCATTGCGGCAGATGATCTGAATGAGATCGTGAAGCTGAAACTTCTGAGCGATCTGTTGATGAAACGCATCCAGCAGAACTACCGCATGATCGTTGGCATCAATGCCAGCCTGATCGTACTGGGCGTGGCAGGTGTTCTGATGCCGACCACATCGGCAATGTTCCATAATGCCTCTACCCTGGCCATCAGCCTGAAGGGCATGAGCAATCTGCTGGGAGAATAAAAGAAATAAAAAAAGAGCATCGAGAGATGCTCTTTTTGTTTGTTTAGAATCTGATTTCTTTAGGTACTTCTGTAAAAGAGGAAAATGTTGCAATTGCATCTTTGAAGTACAGTACTTCTGTGTTATCATCAGTAGCAGAATACATCTTTTTCAGAGCGGGGTAATTATCCAGCATGTGTTCTTTTGCTTCCACGCGGTCATCCCGTACCAGTGTACCTGCCACGCGGAGCCATTTCTGGCCGTCGAAAGCGCAGAGTTCCACTTTGGGATTGGCTGCGATCTGTTTGGAAACTTCTTTTACCTTGCCTGTCTGGATATACAGCTTATTCTCAAATAAATCGATGGTGCCGAAGGGGCGTACACGGGGATGCCCGTTTGCTTCCGCCGTTGCCAGATAATAGGTACCGCATTTTTTCAAAAATTCATATACTTCCTGCATAAGATCGACCTCCTTCGTATTTATTTCCATTATAGCACGAAAAAGAGGCTCGGCAATGGTTGTTTTTCGCCGGAAGGAAAAGGGATATGGTGGATTTTCCTCTTAAAACAAGGTATAATCGAGATAATATGTATTGGAAAAACTGGGAATGGAGAGATACTTATGGAATTAATGATTCAAATCGTAACATTGGTCATTGGCTTTGCAATGCTGGTGAAAGGTGCAGACTGGTTCGTAGAAGGTGCAGCCAGTATTGCAGATAAATTTGGTATTCCTCAGATTGTCATCGGGCTGACCATCGTAGCCATGGGCACAAGTGCGCCGGAAGCGGCGGTCAGCATTTCTGCGGCCCTGAAGGGCAGCGCGGAGATCACCATTGGCAACGTGGTGGGCAGTAATATTTTAAATATCCTCATCATCCTTGGGCTGACTTCTGCAATTTGTGCAGTAAAGGTCCAGAGAACGACCATTTTTTATGAGATTCCTATGGTTATTGGCATTACAGTGCTTCTGGCTGTAATGGGTTTGCAGAACAATGTGGTCAGCAGACTGGAAGGCATCATTCTGATGGCCTGTATGGTAGTTTATATGATGTATCTGCTGCGTCTGGCGAAGCGGGGAACTGTGGAGAATGAAGAACTGGAAGAATATGCGCAGAAAGCGCCCATGGGCAAGCTCATCTTTCTGGTTATCGCCGGCATTGTAGCCATCGTCTGGGGCAGCGATATTGCTGTAGATGCGGCAACTGCCATCGCCCGCATCTTTGGTATGAGCGAACGCTTCATCGGCTTGACCATCGTGGCTCTGGGTACATCCCTGCCGGAGCTGGTGACCAGCGTAACAGCGGCAAGAAAGGGCAATTCTGATATCGCCGTAGGCAATATCGTCGGCAGCAATCTGTTCAATATCATGTTCGTTGTTGGCATCACAGCTATCATTACGCCTGTAGTGTATGACCCTGCTTTCCTGGTGGATAGCGTTGTAGCGGTTGCGGCGGCAGTTCTGCTGCTTCTGTGCGTATGCCGCAAGGAAGTGCTGAACCGCCTGCATGGGGCCATCATGCTGCTTTGCTATGGCGGTTACTTTGCTTATCTGATGCTTTGATCAAAAGAAAGCTCTGAGAAATTCTCAGGGCTTTTTTTATAGCTGTTGCATGACTGCGTGGGACAAAGTTTCGTTTCCTGAAAAAAATTGCCCCAAAAGTTTGCATCTTTGTATAAATTCTGATACAATCGTACCATGACATACAAGAGAGAAGGCGATTTTATGAATTTTGTATTTTTATCACCTAATTTTCCCAAAACGTATTATCATTTTACACAGGGCTTAAGAAACAACGGTGTGACAACACTGGGCATCGGCGATGAGCCCTACGATCAGCTGAGCCAGGAATGTCGTGATTCTCTGGTGGAATATTATAAGGTAAACAGCCTGGAAAACTACGACGAAGTATATAGAGCCATGGCGTTTTTTACATTCAAATACGGGCGCATCGACTGGCTGGAAAGCAACAATGAATACTGGCTGCTGCGGGATGCGCAGCTGAGGACGGATTTCAATATCAATACCGGCCTGAAAAACGATAGCATCGACGGCATCAAATATAAGAGCAAAATGAAGGAATACTATGCCAAGGCAGGCGTTCCTACGGCAAGATATCATCTTGTGAACTCACTGGAAGAAGGTCTGGCGTTCGTAAAAGAAGCGGGCTATCCTGTTATCGTGAAGCCTGACAACGGCGTTGGCGCCGCGGCTACATATAAGCTGAAAAACGAAGAACAGCTGCGGGATTTCTATGCAAACCTGCCCGAAGTGCAGTATATCATGGAAGAATTCATCAATGGCTCTATCGTTTCCTATGATGGTATCTGCGATTCCAACAGAGACATCATCTTTGAAACCTGCCATTTCTTCACAGAGTCTGTTATGGATGTGGTAAACAAAGGGCTGGAGCTGTGCTATTATTCCAGAAAACAGATCCCCGCAGACCTGAAAGATGCCGGCAGAAGGACGATCAAGGCTTTCAACAGCAATTCCCGTTTCTTCCACTGTGAATTTTTCCTGCTGAATGAAGATAAAGCAGGCCTGGGCAAGAAGGGCGATGTATTTGGCCTGGAGGTAAACATGAGACCGCCCGGTGGCTATACGCCTGATATGATGAATTATGCCAACGATATTGATGTTTACCAGATTTGGGCAAATATGGTATGCTATGACAAGGGCAATTTTGATGCAGAAAAAAGACCCTATGCTGCGGCATACGCTTCCCAGAGAAAGGGCAAGGCCTATGCCCATAGCCACGCTGATATCATCGCGAAATATGATGATTATATCGTGATGTATGAAGAAATGCCGGAGGTACTGGCAGGTGCCATGGGCGATTATGCTTATATGGCGAGATTTGAAACGGATGAAGAAATGTTTGCATTCTTGGATTTTGTAGTACAGAAAAAGGAAGGTTAACTGTTATGCATACTTGTTATTACAAAGAATATTCTTACAATCTGAATCGTGATATGGAATTCAAGGTATATGGCCACGCGGGCCTGCCTATGGTGGTATTTCCCTGTCAGGATGGCAATTTCTATGATTTTGAGGACCGTGGTATGATCAATACCGTTGCAGATAAGCTGGAAAGCGGACAGCTGCAGCTGTTCTGCATTGGCTGTGTGGATCAGGAAACATGGAGTGCCAGCTGGGGCGACCACCATGGCCGCATCATGTGGCATGAACAGTGGTTCAAATATATCTGCGATGAATTTATGCCCCGTCTGCATCAGATCCACGGCGAAACAGACCCCCATTCCTATCATGGCCAGGTCATTCTGACCGGTGCCAGCATGGGCGGCTATCACGCAGTGAATTTCTATCTGAGAAGACCTGATATTTTCGGCGGCTGCCTGTCTCTGAGCGGCCTGTTCCATGCAGGCTATTTCTTCCAGGGCTACAATGATATTGATGTATATTATAATTCCCCCGTGGATTATCTGCCTCAGATGCCCTATGATCACCCTCTGGTGGAACAGTTCCGTCAGGGTCGCATCATCATCTGCTGCGGTCAGGGCGCGTGGGAAGATGAAGCAAAGGTCGATGCCCGCATCCTGAAGGAACAGTTCGACCGTCTGGGCGTGCCTGCGTGGGTAGACCTTTGGGGCGAAGATGTGAACCACGACTGGCCCTGGTGGCTCATCCAGTTCCCTTATTTCGTAAATAAGCTGCTGGGCTATTGATGTAAAAACAGACTTGCCTTTTTGGGAGGGCAGGTATATAATGAATCTGCAAGTGAATAAACAGCGGGGAGCTTGTGTGACAGGCTGAGAGGAAGGTATAAACCTTCGACCCATATACCTGATTTGGATAATGCCAACGTAGGGAAGCCTGGAAACAAGACATTACGAGGAAATTACCAAATCAAGGTGATTTCCTCTTTTTTTTTAAGTTTTCTGTGGTACAGGCACTGGATTTGATTGGTGCAGTGCTTGTACCGCAGGGAAAATTGCGGAGCAAAGGAGGTGATAGAATGGTAAAGATCAATGGCGAATTCCTTGATATGGCAGGCAAAACTTTGGCAGAATATCTTTCAGCTACCCAGTATGACCCAAAACGTATTGCGGTAGAAAAAACGGCGAAATCGTCCCCAAAGGGCAGCATAGTTGCTGTTTGCGGTCTTGGTGGGCGCAAAAGGTGCCTGCATCATGAGCGGGCTGATGCGATGTAAGGATGCAGACCGGTTTTTAAAGGCTTTGAAATAAAAGCATGTTTGAGAAAAGTAAATAGTAGGTGAGTGTATTTCTGATCGGATCTTTTTTGGAAGGGACGGCCCGCAGCGGCGGGAGGATAGAAGGGGAGCGCCTTGTGTCCTGCAGAGATATAACAGCGATGGGAAGCCGTGTTCCGGCGTGAGAGGAAGCCATGAAGTTTCGACCGACAGTTCTGAATGGATCCCCGCAAGGGGGAAGTCTAACCTTCAGGGAGAGCGCTGTTATATCCGTGGTTCTCTCTGAATGATAAAAAGGAGTCTTGTAATATGAAAAATACGCAAACCAGAAAATTATGCTTCGCCGGCATCCTCTGCGCGGTGGCAGTGGTCGGCAGCTTATTCTATATTCCCGTTTTCGGGAGCAAATGTGTACCCGTGCAGCATATGGTAAACATTTTATGTGCTGTTATTTTAGGGCCTTTTTACGGGGTGACCGTGGCATTTTGTGCCAGCGTCATCCGCAATCTTCTGGGCATCGGCAGTCTGATGGCCTTTCCCGGAAGCATGATCGGCGCGCTGCTTTGCGGCATTGCCTTTTGGAAAACAAAAAATATCCCTCTGACATTGATTGCTGAAGTTTTTGGCACAGCGGTTCTGGGCGGTTTGTGTGCCTATCCTATTGCCATCCTCTTTATGGGGATGCAGGCTGGGGAGATCGCATTCTATGCCTATGTGGTGCCTTTCCTGATCTCTACGGCAGGCGGGGCCATCATTTCCGGTATTTTGCTGGGGACTTTGCGAAAAACAGGCGTCATGGAAAAAGTTTGATTGAAGGAGGAATTGGATATGTTGAAGGAAATGCTTGATAATGTGAGAAGAACTTGCCCTCTGGTACATAATATCACCAATTATGTGACAGTAAACGACTGTGCGAATATCCTGCTGGCCTGCGGTGGCTCTCCCATCATGGCGGATGATGTGGATGAAGCGGAAGAGATCACTTCCATCTGCGGCGGTCTGAATATCAATATCGGCACCCTGAATCAGCGCACCATCCCTGCCATGCATCTGGCGGGCAAAAAAGCCAATGAACTGGGCCATCCCGTTGTTCTGGACCCCGTTGGTGCGGGTGCATCCAAGCTGAGGACAAAAACAGCGCAGGATTTGATCGAAGCTATCAAATTCACTGTTATTCGCGGCAATATTTCCGAGATCAAAACACTGGCTCTGGGCACAGGCGGCGCAAAGGGCGTGGATGCCGATGTGGCAGATAAGGTGACAAAGGAAAACCTTCCCCAGGCGGTGGCTTTTGCCAAAGAATTTGCTAAGAAAACAGGTGCAGTCATTGCTATCACGGGGGCTATCGATATTGTTGCCGATGGCGAAAAAGCCTTCTGCATCTATAACGGCCATCCCATGATGAGCAGCATCACCGGAACAGGCTGTCAGCTTTCTGCCATGACAGCGGCTTATGTGACAGCGAACCCCGAAAATCCTCTGGAAGCGGCAGCGGCGGCAGTCTGCGCCATGGGTATCTGCGGCGAGAAGGCCCATGCAAGGCTGACAGCTGAGGACGGAAACTCCAGTTATAGAAATTATATCATCGACACCATTTTCAACCTGACAGGGGAGGAACTGGAACGGTGTGCAAAATACGAAATCATCTAAGGAGAGATGGATATGAAATGTAAAAAAGAAACCATGCAGCTTTATGCGGTAACAGATCGCATGTGGACAGGCAAGCAGACCCTGATGGAACAGGTGGAGGATGCCCTGAAGGGCGGTGCTACCTGCGTGCAGCTGAGAGAAAAGGAATTGGACGAAGAAACATTCCTGCAGGAAGCCATCGAAATGAAGGCGCTGTGCGAAAAATACGGCGTGCCTTTCATCGTCAATGACAATGTGGATATTGCCATCAAATGCAAGGCGGACGGTATTCATGTGGGCCAGAAGGATATGGAAGCGGGCAACGTGCGCGCGCTGGTGGGGGAAGGCATGATCATCGGTGTTTCCACCCAGACCATGGAACAGGCCATTGCGGCGGAAAAAGCCGGTGCCGATTATCTGGGCGTTGGGGCTATGTTCAGCACCACAACAAAGCTGGATGCCCGCGAAGTGACCCACGAAATGGCGAAGAAAATTACAGATGCAGTGGATATCCCTGTGGTTGCCATTGGCGGCATCAATAAGAAAAATATGCTGGAACTGAAAGGTACAGGGGTAGACGGTGTGGCTCTGGTTTCTGCTATTTTCGGTGCGGAAAACATCGAAGCAGAATGTAAGGAACTGAAAGCCCTTTCCGAAGAGATGACAAAGGCGTGAGCCTTTTTACAGCAGGAAAAAAGTTTGGAGGAATGAAGTATGAAAACAGCATTGACCATTGCGGGCAGCGATAGCAGCGGCGGCGCAGGCATTCAGGCAGACCTGAAAACCATGACCATGAACGGCGTATTTGCCATGAGTGCTTTGACCGCTCTGACAGCCCAGAATACTGTAGGCGTACAGGGGATTTTTGAAGTGACACCGGAATTTCTGGGGATGCAGATCGACAGCGTATTTACAGATATTCGCCCCGATGCGGTAAAAATCGGCATGGTTTCTTCCGCAGAGCTGATTTCTGTCATTGCGGAAAAGCTGACAGCCTATCAGGCGGAAAATATCGTGGTAGACCCTGTGATGGTTGCGACCAGCGGTTCCAGGCTGATCAATGAAGATGCTGTTTCTACTTTGAAGGAAAAACTGCTTCCTCTGGCAACGCTGGTAACACCTAATATCCCTGAAGCAGAGGTTTTGGCGGATATGAAGATCGAAAGCCCTGAAGATATGATCAGGGCGGCGGAAAAGATCAGCAAGGCATACAGCTGTGCCGTTCTCTGCAAAGGCGGCCACAGCATGAATGATGCCAATGATTTGCTGTACTATGATGGCAAATACCAGTGGTTTAAGGGGAAACGCATCCATAACCCCAATACCCACGGCACAGGCTGCACCCTTTCCAGCGCCATTGCATCCAACCTGGCGAAGGGCAACGATCTGGCAACGGCGGTGGAACGGGCAAAGGAATATATTTCCGGCGCACTGGCGGCTATGCTGGATCTGGGCGCAGGCAGCGGCCCCATGAACCATGCCTTCGATTTGAAGGAAGCATATACAAAATAGGAAACGAAAGGTCATTCTGATGAAAAGGATGGCCTTTTTTATGTTGTCGGATATGTCCTTGCGTTCTGTCTCTTTTTCAGGTATATTAGGTGTAAGATTTATAAAATCGATGAAAATGAAAATAACATTGGATTTTCCGATGAAAAGAGGAATATTTATGGATATCAAAAACCTGATCACTTTCATACATGTGGCGGAGCTGCGCAGCTTTACCAAGGCGGGGGATAAACTGGGATATTCCCAGTCCACAGTGTCTTTTCAGATCCGCCAGCTGGAAAACGAATTGGGCGTTCCTCTGTTTGAGCGTATCAACCGTACCGTTACCCTGACGGAGCATGGCGCTCGTCTTTTGCGCTCGGCTTATAAGATCAATGAATTGCTGCAGGGTTTTCAGGAGGAGACGAAAGGGGAAACGGAAGTAAGGGGGCAGGTGCGCATCGCCATGGCGGACTCCCTGAGCAGTGAGGTTATCCGCCGTATTTTCCCGGAGCTGCGCCGAAGATATCCCGGCATCACGCTGGAATGTATTTCAGCCGGGACACAGGAAATGTTTCGCCTGCTGAACCAGAATGAGGTGGATATCGTTTATACTTTGGACAATCATATTTATGATACGAATTATGTGATCCTGCAGGAATCCCGCATTGGGGTGCATTTTGTTTCCGCGGCGGGGAATCCTCTGGCAGGAAGAGACCATATCCAGCTGGAGGAACTGGCAAAGCAGCCTTTCCTGCTGACGGAAAAAGGGATGAGCTACCGCCGCCTGCTGGATGAGCAGCTGGCAGCCCGCTCTCTGGAGATCCAGCCGGTATTCGTCAGCGGCAATGCGGATCTGATCGCTGATCTGGTGGTGCAGAACGCAGGCATCGCCCTGCTGCCCGATTATGTCACCAGACCCTATGTGGAAAAAGGAGCATTGCGCTATCTCAATGTGCCGGAGGTGAATATCGAGATTTGGACACAGCTTCTGCATCACAGAGATAAATGGGTATCTGAGCCTATGCGTATCGTTATCGATTATCTGCGCCGCTGTGCGCTGTAAAAAAAGGAGGAAGCATCATGTGGTATGCGTTAGCTGAATTATTTGATGGATATGATAAAACACTGGAACTGTACTATGGGGCGGAACTGACAGATGTAGCGGCAAAGCTGGAAAAGATCTGCGATGAACTGATGCAGTTTGATCTGGAAGAAATGACCATGGATGAGATCGATGCTTACTATACCGAGGGATACGATGAATATGAAGCTATGACAGAAACACCTTCGGAGGAGACGATTTCCGGCCTGCATTTTGCCTGCAACGACGGGAAGATCGATGTTTTTACCGTGGAGGAAGGCTATGCTGCTTTGCAGGATGCCTTTGCGCTCTACAGAAGTGGAAAGCTGAAAGGCTGGAAGCTGGCGGATGGCGTGGCAGAAGAAGAAGGGGAACTGCAAAAACTGGCAGAGGAATGGAAAGCCCTTGCCAGGGGTACTGCTGATACAGAAAACCTGCAGTATTTTACAAAAGGATAAATCGAAAGAAAAGAACGCCGCATAAGGATGCGGCGTTTTTCCATTATAAGTAAGGAAGAAATCGGTGCGGAAATAAAAACAAAATCCCGTCAAAATGTTGAATTTCATGGGGAAATGTGATAATGTTAGATATTATGACATACTGGATAGTCGATAAATCTGTCCATGGCACTTTTATACATGACAGTGGTAACGTGATTTTGTCCAGGAAAGAATAGAATTGGTTTTGACCATAGAAAGAATGTGAAATGATGCATCCATCCGATATCATACTTGAAATAAAAGATCTCTGTGTGGAATTCCAGACGGTGGAAGGCACTGTTCGCGCAGTCAATAGCCTGAATTATACCCTCCATAAAGGGGAAAAGCTGGGTATCGTTGGCGAAAGCGGCAGCGGCAAGAGCGTTTCCTCTCTGGGTATCATGCAGCTGATCCCCAATCCCCCAGGGAAGATCACCAATGGCAGTATTCTGTATAAGGGTGAAAATCTGGTGGAAAAAAGCGAAAAGGAAATGCAGAAGATCCGCGGCAATGAGATCTCCATGATCTTCCAGGAGCCCATGACTTCCTTAAATCCTATCATCAAATGCGGCAAGCAGATTGCCGAAACTTTGCGTTTGCACCGTGGACTGGATAAGAAAACAGCCATGGAAGAGGCTATCAGGATGATGAAGGCCGTTGGTATTGCCAACGCAGAAGCCCGCGCCCATGAATACCCCCATCAGATGTCCGGCGGTATGAGACAGAGAGTGATGATCGCCATGGCCCTGGCCTGTCAGCCGCAGATCCTGATTGCCGATGAACCTACGACTGCCCTGGACGTGACGATTCAGGCGCAGATCCTTGACCTGATCCGTGATCTGAATCGGGAAATGGGTACTTCCGTCCTGTTTATTACCCATGATCTGGGTGTTGTCAATGAACTTTGCGATACCGTTATCGTTATGTACACAGGCCGTATTGTGGAAAAGGCTTCCGTAAAGGCGCTGTTTGAACAGCCTCTGCATCCTTATTCCATCGGTCTGCTGAACGCCATTCCTAAGATCACCAGGGAAAGAGAGCCCCTTTCTACCATCGAAGGTATGGTGCCCAATCCTACAGAAAAGATCGAAGGCTGTTCCTTCTGGCCCAGATGCCCCAAGGCAACAGAAAAATGCAAAAAAGACGCGCCTCCCATGGTAGAAGTGAGCGAGGAGCGACAGGTAAGATGCTGGCTGTATGCCGCAGAAGAAAGCAAGGAGGTTAGCTTATGACAGCCCAGAACAAAGAAGTGCTGATGAAAGCCGACCATGTAAAAGTACATTTTAAAGGAAAAACGAAAAAATCCGGCGTAGTCAAAGCCGTTGATGATGTCAGCTTTGAAATCATGAAGGGCGAGACCTTTGGCGTAGTAGGCGAAAGCGGCTGTGGGAAATCTACCCTTGGCAGAACTTTGGTGCGCCTGCTGGCCCCTACAGAAGGAAAGGTCTATTTGGAAGGCAAGGAAATTTCCTCTTTGAAGGGGGAAGAACTGAAAAAGATGCGTAAGGATGCCCAGATCATTTTCCAGGACCCTTCTGCCAGCCTGAATCCCAGAAGAACCATCAAACAGATTTTGATGGAACCCTTTGAAATTCACGGGGTGGAACCCGGC
Source organism: Anaerotignum sp. (assembly GCF_017483025.1). GTDB lineage: Bacteria > Bacillota > Clostridia > Lachnospirales > Anaerotignaceae > Anaerotignum_A. Next base: position 26,507 of record NZ_JAFUMA010000018.1, read on the forward strand.
GTGAACGTGGAAGAACGTATTCTGGAGCTGCTGCAGCTGGTTGGTCTGGATACTTACCACCTGAGCCGTTATCCCCATGAACTTTCCGGTGGCCAGAAACAGCGTATCGGCATTGCCAGAGCGTTGGCGCTGAACCCTAAGATCATTGTCTGCGACGAAGCCGTTTCCGCTCTGGACGTTTCCGTACAGGCGCAGGTGCTGAACCTGCTGCAGGAACTGAAGGAAAAGCTGGGTCTGACCTATTTCTTTATTTCCCATAACTTGAACGTGGTTTATCAGGTCAGCGACCGCGTTGCGGTAATGTATCTGGGTCGTATTGTGGAAATTGCGGATTACGCGCAGCTGTATGAAAAGCATAGCCACCCTTATACGGAAGCATTGCTTTCCGCCATCCCTCAGGTGGACGGCGAGAAAACAGAACGCATCCATCTGGAAGGGGAGCTGCCCAGCCCCTCCGATCCACCCAGCGGGTGCCATTTCCACACACGCTGCCCCAAAGCCTGCGACAGATGCAGACAGGAAGTGCCTGTATTCAAGGAAATCGAAGTGGGGCACTTTGTAGCGTGTCACTTATATGATTAAGGAGTCCCTTGCCGCGGAAGCCCGCGGTAACTCATATAAAAAATACTAAGGAGGAATTACTATGAAAAAGAGACTTATGGCTCTGGCTATGGCTGCTATGATGGCACTGGGTTGTGCTGCATGCGGCGGCGGAGCAGACACTGCATCTGATGCAGAAGCAGGCAACACAGTAGTCGTTGCCATTGGCGGCGGTTTCGCAACACTGGACCCTGGCTATGTTTATGAAAAATATCCTACACTGGCGCTCAATGCTTGCTACGAAACTCTGTTCAAATTCTTCGAAAACGACGGCGCACCCGAACCCCTGCTGGTTGATACTTACGAATTTTCCGAAGATGCAAAAACACTGACACTGACACTGAAAGACGGCATTGTATTTGCCAGCGGCAACCCCATGACATCCGCTGACGTTGCTTTCAGCATCAATCGTGTAAAGAACCTGCAGTCCAACCCTGCATTCTTGGCTGATACAATTGCAAGCATCGACACACCCGATGAAAAAACAGTTGTACTGAACCTGACACAGCCCGACTCTGCCATTACAGCAAAACTGTGCTATCCTTCCTTCGCAATTCTGGATAGCGAAGTTGTGAAAGAAAACGGCGGTACTGATGCAGAAGATGCTGCAACAACAGACACAGCACAGGCTTACCTGGATACCGCAAGTGCTGGTTCCGGTATGTATATCCTGACAAGCTACACACCCGACGCTGAATTCGTTCTGGAAAAGAACCCTAACTACTGGGGCGAATCCACAAACGTAGATAAATACATCGTTCAGATCCAGCCCGATGCAAATACACAGATGATGACTCTGGCAAGCGGCGACCTGGATGTTGCTATGAACATGACAGACGATACAATGGCTGAAATCGAAGGCACAGAAGGTATCGCAATGATCAACGGTGCTACAAACACAGTAGGTTTCATTATGATGAACATGGATGAAACATACGGCGGCCCCGTTTCCAATCCTCTGGTACAGCAGGCGATCAGAAAAGCTGTTGACTACGCTGGCGTAAAAGATCTGGTTGGCGAAGGCACAGCAACACCTTACAGCATCATTCAGACAACATTCATGGGCAACAAAGGCGAAAGAGCTGCTGATTACACAAATATCGAAGAAGCAAAAGCTCTGCTGGCACAGGCTGGCTATGCAGATGGTTTCACAGTAGATATGACAGTATCCGACCTGGATATGGAAGGTATCCTGCTGACAGACCTGGCACAGAAAGTTGCTGATGACCTGGCACAGATCGGTATCACAGTGAACATCGTAACACAGGCATGGGGCGGCGGTTACGGCGATGCATACCGTGACGGTACACTGGGCTTCACAGTAATGTACTGGGGCACAGACTACAATGACCCCAACGTACAGCTGGAATTCCTGCCCGGCGCTATTGTTGGTCTGAGAGCTGGCTGGACTGCTGATATGGATCCCGAACTGGCAGCAATGTATACAGCAGCAATGGAAGAAACAGACGTAGATGCAAGAGCTGCAATTCTGGGCCAGATCCAGGATGCGACATATGAAAACGGTCCTTTCATTATGATCGCGCAGGCTCCCGCACACATCGGTTACAACACAAGACTGGAAGGCGTTGATATTTCCGACCCTTACACACTGGATGTAACAAAGATCAATATCGTTGGTTGATTTTGATTTGATTTTCCCGAGGCAGGCTTCTGCCTGCCTTGGGTTTATTAAAAACAGATATTTCCGTGAGAGCGCAGAAAACTGCGGACTGACGGAAGTGTCTGTTTTCGAGTAACAAGCAATTTTGAGAGAGGTGTTTTATGGATACGTTAAAATTTATTGCCAAAAGGCTGGTGTATATGATCATCATGCTTTTGGGCGTGGCAACCTTGGTATTTTTCCTGACGAAGGCGCTGCCCGGCGATGGTACCACAGCGAACCTGAGCCAGAGAGCCCTCAGCGACCCTGAGATCGTAGCGGCTTACCGCGCGAAGCATGGTCTGGATAAGCCCGTTATCGTGCAGTATTTCATTTATATGAAAAACCTGCTGCAGCTGGATCTGGGTACATCCATCCGTACGAATAAAGATGTTCTGGGAGAACTGATGAGATGCTTCCCTGCCACCATCGAACTGGCATTATTTGCTATCGTCATCGCGGCTGTTTTTGGCATCCTGTTTGGTGTGATCAGTGCAATTAAAAGAAATAGCATCATCGATCAGATCGTGCGTGCCATTTCCGTCACCGGCGTAAGCATCCCCAGCTTCTGGTTTGCGCTGTTGGTGCTGTTCCTGCTGTATTATAAACTGCAGCTGTTCCCCGGCCCCGGTCGCCTGAGTACAGGCTTTGCGGCACCCCAGACGGTGACAGGTCTGTATGTGATCGACAGCCTGCTGGAAGGCAATATCCCGAAAGCGATGGATGCCCTGAGCCATCTGATTTTGCCCGGTCTGGTACTGGCTTCCTTTACCATGGGCCTCATCACAAGAACGACCCGTTCCAATGTGCTGGATGTTATGTCCACAGATTATATCCGTACGGCAAGGGCAAAAGGCCTGAGCCAGACAAAGCTGATCCTGAAGCATGCCCTGGGCAATGCACTGATCCCTGTGCTGACGGTTATCGGTCTGGGTCTGGGCAACCTGCTGGGCGGTATGGTTCTGGTAGAAACGATCTTTAACTGGCCCGGTGTTGGTCAGTTTGCCTATGAATCCGTTCTGGCGGCGGATTTCCCTTCGATCATTGGCGTATCTTTGTTGGTTGCGCTGAATTATATGGTTATCAATACGATCATTGATATTCTGTATGGTATCATTGATCCCAGAGTGAGGTGCAACTGATGCTGCGTGCAATTAAAAAATTATTTAAATCAAATTATTTATTTACCTTTGGGGTAATCATCTGTATTTTCTGGATTCTGATGGCGATTTTGGCGCCTGCCATCGCGCCCTATGATCCGATCTCCCAGAATATGGCGATCAAACTGCAGGCTCCTTCTGCAGAACATTTCTTTGGTACAGATAAATTTGGCCGAGATATTTTCAGCCGTGTTATTTACGGCGGCAGATATTCCCTGTTGGCAGGCTGTCTGACGGTTATCATCGCCGGTACCATTGGTACCTTCTATGGCGCTATCGCCGGCTATGTTGGCGGCAAAGTGGATACGATCATGATGCGTGTTTCCGAAATGATCCTGTCTTTCCCTTCTCTGATTCTGGCGATGATCATCAACGCCGTTCTGGGTTCCAGCCTGTTCAATACCATGTTTGCGCTGGTCATCGTAGCATGGCCTACATACGCTCGTCTGATGCGAAGTGTGGTGCTGAGTGTGAAAGAAAATGAATACGTTATGGCGGCGGAAGCGCTGGGCGCGTCCAAAATGCGTATCCTGATTAAGGAAATCATTCCGAACAGTATCAGTTCCGTGCTGATCATGGCTACAACTGACCTGGGTAACCAGATTCTGATGTTCTCCACACTGAGCTTCCTGGGGTTGGGTTCTGCACCCCCTACGCCTGAATGGGGCATGATGGTTTCTGATGGTGCGGATAACTTCAATAAGTTCTGGATCGCGGGCTTCCCCGGTCTGGCGATCTTCACTATGTCCATGGGTGCAAACTTTATTGGCGACGGTCTGCGTGACCTGCTTGATCCAAAGTTAAGAAAGCAGTTCTAATTCAATATTGATAGCAACAAAACCCTTTTGCAAAAAAGGGTTTTGCGTTTTTACAGCGCCGCAGGCGAATAAAACTTTTTTCAAAAAGTTTTTCTGAGAAGGAGGTATATATTTATGAAAGAAAATCGCGTGGAACGCATCATGGCTGCCCTTGGTGAAATGGGCGTTTCCCAGATGCTGATCATTGACCCTATGTCTATTTACTATCTGACAGGGGTATACAACGACCCTCATGAACGTTTTTATGGACTGCTGTTAAGAGCAGACGGTAAGCATGCCTATTTCCTGAATAATCTGTTCTCCATCCCTCAGGAAGTGGGCGTGGAAAAGGTTTGGTATTCCGATACAGACCCTGCTATGGAAATTGTGGCTAAATATCTGGATAGCACAGCCCCTCTGGGCGTGGATAAAGACCTGAAGGCAAGATTCCTGCTGCCCCTGATGGAAATGAAAGCAGCGACAGGCTTTGTGAATACTTCTCTTGCTATTGACACTGTAAGAGGTATCAAAGATGAAGAAGAACAGGAAAAAATGCGTGTTTCTTCCCATATTAACGATATGGCAATGGTAGAATTTAAAAAGCTTATCCACGCAGGCGTAACAGAAAAAGAAGTGGCAGAACAGATGCTGAAAATCTATCTGGACTTGGGTGCAGATGGTTTTTCCTTTGAACCACTGGTGGCTTTTGGCCCTAATGCGGCAGACCCTCACCATGGCCCCGATGATACAGTGCTGAAAGAGGGGGATGTTGTCCTGTTTGACGTAGGTTGTATCAAAGATGGTTACTGCTCCGATATGACTCGTTCCTTCTACTACAAAACAGTGAGTGAAGAGCATAAAAATATCTATAATATCGTCCGTGCGGCAAATGAAGCGGCTATCGCCAAGATCAAACCCGGTGTGCCTCTGATGGAACTGGACAACACAGCAAGAAATCTCATTACAGAAAAGGGGTACGGCCCTCAGTTCAACCACAGACTGGGCCACTTCATCGGTCTGGCGGAGCATGAATTTGGCGATGTTTCCAGCGTGAATACAACACCTGCCGTGCCCGGTATGATTTTCTCTATCGAACCCGGTATCTATGTGGCAGGGGATACAGGCGTTCGTGTGGAGGATCTGGTTCTGGTTACAGAGGACGGCTGCGAAGTGCTGAACCATTACTCCAAGGAACTGGAAATCATCGAATGAGAGGTGCGACTATGAACCCTAAAGCAACGTTATATATGGCAAACGGCAGCAAAGTAGTGATCGAGCTGCTGCCCGAACATGCCCCCAATACCGTAAACAGCTTTATTTTTGCGGCAAAGAACGGCTATCTGGACAACCATACCATCGAACGTATCGTGCCCGGCAACTGGATCGATATGAGCTATACTGCTTTCGGTCATAAGGAATGTCAGTATCTGATCCCCAATGAATTTCAGCTGAACCCTGATGTGGTGCCTCTGGATTCTCACCCCGGTTGTGTCTGCATGGGCGGCTACGGCGAAGCTGGCCTTGCCAGCTGCGAATTTTTCTTCCCCCTGAGGGATTGTCCCGATCATAAGGGCATCTATCCTGTATTCGGCAAGGTGCTGGAGGGGATGGAGGAAATTTGGAGACTGGAAAAGGTGGAAACCATTCCTGTAGATTTCCCTATTGAAGGTGTGGAAGTGAATGAACCTGTGGAACCACAGGTCGTTGAAAAAGTAGAACTGGAATTGTTTGGCGTGGAATATCCCGAACCTATTCGCGTGGAAAATCCTGAAATTCCCGTTTGCTGGCCTAAATTTGAATAAGCAAAAAGACCCTCCCAAGGAATTTTCCGTGAGGGTCTTTGTTTCTGGAGGGGGATTAGAGAGTATTTTTGGTAGTAGCTGTTTTGATGCGATATGGACGAAAAAGGTACCGTTAAAAACGGTACCTAAAAATAGCTGTTTAGTTTTTGAAGCTATGGATAGGTGCAGGAATTCGGCCGCCGCGTGCTACAAATTTTTCACAGCTGAAGCGATTTACGGGAATGATGGGAGCATAACCCAGCAGACCACCAAATTCTACGCTTTCGCCTTCTTTTCTGCCGATTACAGGGATCAGACGAACGGCTGTTGTTTTATTGTTTACCATGCCGATTGCTGCTTCGTCAGCAATGATACCGCTCAGCGTTGCCGCAGAAGTATCGCCGGGCAGAGCAATCATATCCAGACCAACGGAGCATACGCAAGTCATTGCTTCCAGTTTTTCCAGTGTCAGTGCACCTTTTTCGCAGGCATCGATCATACCATGGTCTTCGCTGACAGGAATGAACGCACCACTTAGACCACCAACATAGGAGGATGCCATAACGCCGCCTTTTTTCACGTTATCGTTCAGGAGAGCCAGTGCTGCTGTTGTGCCGGGTGCACCTGCTTCTTCCAGACCCATTTCCTGGAAGATTTCTGCGATACTATCGCCAACTGCGGGTGTGGGAGCCAGAGACAGGTCGATGATACCAAAAGGTACGTTCAGTCTCTTGGATGCTTCCTGAGCGATCAGCTGACCAACACGGGTAATTTTGAAGGCAGTACGTTTTACTGTTTCGCACAGCGTTTCGAAATCTGCTTCTCTTACTTCTTCCAGTGCTTTTTTCACAACGCCGGGGCCGCTGACACCAACATTGATACAGCAGTCAGCTTCACCAACGCCGTGGAATGCGCCTGCCATGAAGGGGTTATCTTCTACTGCATTGCAGAAAACGACCAGTTTTGCACAACCGATACATTCATTATCCTTTGTGCGTTCTGCTGTTTCTACGATGATTTCGCCCATTTTCTTTACTGCATCCATATTCATACCATTTCTGGATGTACCTACATTTACGGAAGAACATACACGTTCTGTCACTGCCAGTGCTTCGGGGATGGAATCGATCAGGATCTTATCGCTTTCGGTGTAGCCTTTCTGTACCAGAGCAGAGAAGCCACCGATGAAGTTTACCCCAACCTCTTTCGCAGCTCTATCCAATGTCTGGGCAACGCTGACATAGGAGTCAGCATTTTTGCAGCCAGCCGCCGCAATCGCGATAGGTGTTACGGAAATTCTCTTATTTACAACGGGAATGCCGTATTCCTTTGCCAGATCATCGCCGACCCTTACCAGATCTTTGGCATATGTAGTGATTTTGTTATAAACTTTTTCGTTGAATTTATTGATATCCGCATCAGCACAATCCAGAAGACTGATACCCATTGTGATGGTTCTGACATCCAGATTCATTTCGCTGACCATGCTGTTGGTTTCCAGGATTTCATTTCTTGTGATCATTTGATACGACCTCCTTTTTAAATGCGGTGCATCGCATCAAAAATATCTGTATGCTGGATTTTGATTTCCAGGCCCATTTCTTCGCCTACTGCCTGCAGTTTTTCTGCTGTTGCTACGAAAGTATCTTTCATATTAGCAATATCCACTACCATTATCATGTTGAAATAACCACCAACGATTGTCTGGGAAATATCCAGAATATTGATATTTGTGTCTGCCAGAACAGCACATAACTTTGCTGTAATGCCTACTTTGTCCAGACCCAGTACTGTTACTACTGCCTTTTTCATTGTCGATTTCCTCCCTTGTGCTTGTTGTTTTGCTTCATTTTTAATTTCCCGTTTGCTGAATAGGAATACCGCATGGTTTAGTAAAATCACTCAGCCATGCGGTATTTATTTTTCCGTATTCATTTCCTTTTTGCATTGTTTTAAAAGGATATTTCTATCATATCATTGCAAATTTGAAAAGCAATGGACAAATATCCCTAGAAAATGCAGGGAATAATCAGTTAATCCATCGTTTTGTATAAAATATCATTTTCCTATGGGTTATTTGCATAAAAGCATATGACATAGAAGAAATATTTTATTTCTTTTTCTTTGGATGATTCACTTGAAATTGCTACAACAATTTTTATTATCGTGTATTACAGCCGCTCTGCTGCATGAAGAAATAATGCTGCTGGTTCAGATAATCGCGGGCATAATCCAGACATTCGCCGAAACGCTGGAAATGAACAATTTCCCGTTCCCGCAGGAAACGCAGGGGCGCCAGCACTTCCGGATTATCCGTCATGTCGATGAGGTATTCGTAAGTGGAGCGTGCTTTCTGTTCGGCGGCCATATCTTCATAAAGGTCAGTGATGGGGTCGCCTTTGGACTGCACGTAAGCTGCCGTAAAGGGTACGCCTGCGGCGGAAGAAGGATATACACCCAGACCATGGTTGACGTAGTAGGGGTCTAACCCTGCGGCGATGATTTGGTCTTTTGTCAGGCCCTGGGTCAGCTGGTGTACGATGGTCCCCATCATTTCCAAATGAGCCAGTTCCTCTGTGGCAATATCATTCAAAGTAGCCTTTGCTTCGGGGGTTACCATGGTGAATTTCTGGCTCAGGTAGCGCAAAGAAGCGGCCAATTCGCCGTCTGCACCGCCATATTGTTCGATCATGATTTTTGCCAGTCGAGCATCGGGCTGGGTGATCTTTACAGGAAATTGCAGTTTCTTTTCATAGATCCACATTTATTTACACTCCTTTCCTGCCAGAGAAAAATTAGCGTCTGTCTGC
>NZ_JAFUMA010000019.1 GCF_017483025.1 Anaerotignum sp.
TACTTTTCGAAGATATTTATGAATGGGCTGGAACAGTCCGTACAATAAATATTAGCAAAAAGCAGACTAGCTTTTGTTCTACAGAACAAATACAAGCGACAGGGGAGAACATATTTAAGTATTTGCAGAAAGCAAATTATTTTTCTGATTTGCCCTATGATGAATTAATTGAAGAATTAGCAGACTTGTATAATAGTATAAATTACTTACATCCATTTAGAGAAGGAAATGGAAGATGCCAACGGTTATTTTTCAGACTTCTTTCCAATAAAATTGGATATTCTATGGATTTTGATCAGATTGATCCAGATAATCTGATGGTAGCAACGATACAGGCTTCTGGTGGTGTATTAGATTTTTTGAAAAATATATTCAAAGAATGCTTAAAAAAAGAAAAATAAATAATGAACTAAAAAAAGCAGACGAAAAAAATCGGACTGCTTTTTTTGTTGCCTTTATTCAGTCGTAGAAGGGGGGAAAGAGGAGAAGAAGTAAATGGAAAGTGCAAAAAAGCAACACAATAAAAAGAAAGGAGAATATGTGATGAAAAAGAAATTCACTAAGCGTTTCTTTGGCTGGGCTATGTCATTGGTGATGCTTACTTCTTTGTTGCCTGCAGCAGCAGCGGCATCAAATGAAGGAATTATGACCATCGGAACTGTTTATCATTCGAATCAGAAATTGACGAAAGATACAAATACTCGTATTCCGTATCTGAAATTCAATGGCGTAGTAGACTATGATAACTTTGTTCCTATGCAAGTATCCTGGACAAATCCTGCAAATAGTACTGTTTATCAGGCATATTGCATCAACCCTGCTTATCCTGGTTATGGCGATACAGCTGACTATGGTGTAGACATTGAAAAATTTGATAATGACTGCATTGTAGACGCTGGCGGTTCCGGCGGTTCCGGCAAAAGAGCAGGCGATAAATCTACTGCTGGAAATACAATTTCTGCATTTCTGGAAGGGGCTGTAAATTATGGCTATCCTACAGTCTCTGCGGAAACATTGCTGGAAGGTACAGCAGCTTCTTATGGCGTAGATCAGGATGAATTGGAATACGGTGCATACCTGGCAACCAAAATGGCCATTTGGTCTGGTATTCATACAAGCTATAGTATCAATTCCTGGAGTGTAAATGATGGTCTGAGTGGCTATTCTACAGTATTGAAGAATAAAGTTCTGGCTGCAACAAGAAGCATTTATAACAAAGCTGGTAGCCATACACCACATGACGGACTGAGTGACGTTACTTTTACTGCTGGTGCGCCTAAAAAATCCGGCAGTAATTATGAAGTAGTGTATACAATCGGCAATACAGGTAATAATGTTCCCGGTTCCGATATGTATATCGAAATGCTCAGCGGAGGTTCTTTCCCCGATGGACTGATTGTTGTTGATGAAAATGGCGATGAATTATCTACAATTACAACAGCCAGCGGGAATGAAAGATTTGTGCTGCCCGAAGGGACGACAGAAGTGACAGTAGTTATTCCCGATCCCGGTGCGGATGGCACGCAGATCGATCTTAGACTGTACGCACAGCAGATGAAAAAGATTCTGCTTTACGGTAGAAGTACAAAGGACGCTGCACAGAGTTATGTTCTGGCGGGTAACTTCTGGGATAACCCCTATGATGGTTTTGCCATTAATCAGGAGTATGTACCTGATGAAGGTATTCCTGAAACGCCTGATACACCAGATACATCTACTGGCAGCGGGGATTTAATTGTTCTTAAACTGGATGCAAGGGATAATGCAACACCTTTGGCTGGCGTGACATTCGACTGTTATAACTCCAGAGGTCAGTTGATCGATACTGGTACAACAAATAGCAGCGGTAAATGGTTACCCAATATCCCCGGTGAAGGTACATATACAATCGTTGAACGTGATTCTGGTGACAGCTATCAGCTGACAGAGCCTACAACAATAGTGATCACGGTACCTGATGACGAAACTGTAACTGCTACATTCCGCGATTACCCCGATCAGACAGTCTCCATGGAAAAAGAAGACGCTGAAACAGGCAAACCTATCTCCGGCGTACAGTATGAAATTGTACAGATCGACGGTAAGGGTGCTTGGAGAGCAACAGGTAAAACAGATGGCAGCGGTAAGATCGAATGGGACGATGTGACAGATGGTACATACATGGTCCGCGAGGTATCCACTGTTGAAGGTTATATCCTTGACTCCACACCTCAGTATGTAACAGTAAGAAATGGTCAGGCACCTAGCCTGAAATTCACAAACTCCAAATATCCCGGTCTGACAATCACAAAAGTAGATAAACAGACAGGTGAATCCATCAAAGATCCTGCAACATTCAAAGTGGAACAGATCGATGGTGACTATGCAACAACAGTAGAAACAAAAGGCGGCACAGTAAATCTGAAGAACCTGCCCGTAGGTTCTTATAAAATCACAGAACTGGCAGCCCCCGAAGGTTATGTAGTGGACTCTTGCCCCGGCACAGTATATCTGGGCAAAGATAAGAGTATCCAGTATGTAGCTTATAACCTGAAAGCACCCGTACTGACAATCGAAAAGATCGATAAACAGACAGGTGATCCCGTACCCGGCACAAAATTCGAAGTGAAGAAAGCCGATGGTACAAAGATCGGCATAGTAGAAACCGGCACAGACGGTACAGTTACGATCGGTATGAAAGGCAGCGAACTTGGCTACCTGAAACCCGGTACATACACAGTAACAGAAGTATTCGTTCCCGAACCTTATGTACTGTCCGGCGAGCATCAGGATATCCAGCTGAACGCAGGCGATACAAAATCCCTGATGTTTGCAAATCTCGAAGCACCTCAGATCACCGTACAGAAATACGATGAAAAGACAGGCGATAAACTGGAAGGCGCGCAGTTCGCAATTTATGAACAGTCCGATCTGTCCAGACCTGTTGCTGAAGGTATGACAGATAAAAATGGTGAGTTCACAACAGGCTATATCGTTCCCGGTACATACGTTGTGACTGAACTGAATCCTCCTCCTGGCTATATGTTCTCCGATAAGACAAGTCCTGATCGTGTGATCGTGGCCAAAGCAGGTGACGGTGAAATCATCGTTAAAGTAGATAACATTAAACTGCCCGAACTGACAATCAAGAAAGTCGATGCAGTAACGAAAAAGCCTATTGCTGGCGTTACATATAGCGTAGGCTTGGTCGATGATACAAGCGTGGAACCTGCAACAGTAACAACAGACAAGGATGGTATTATTTCTCTGCCCGGTCTGGCTGCAGGTACATATGAAATTAAAGAAATTTCTACACCTCATCCTTACATCCTGAACGATACACCTCAGCGTGTGAAACTGGTGGGCGGCGATACAAAGACATTACTGTTCGAAAATATCATGCTCCCCACACTGCTGATCGAGAAAACAGATGCCACAACAAATAAAGGCATCCCTAACACAACTTATAAAGTTGAGTATGAAACAGCCAACGGCGGTATCAAAACAATCGGCACATTCAAGACAGATGCCGATGGCCGTATCAAACTGCCTTATGTTGAACCCGGCTGGTATATTATTACAGAAACAATTCCCGCACAGGGCTATCAGAAACCTACGAACCCTGTAACAAGAATTCATCTGGAAGCTGGCGATAACTCCTATCTGTCTACAGGTAACGCAGTTGGCAGCACTGGTAATACAGGTACAACAAATAATAATCAGGAAGTTTCTACAATGAAACTGAGCATCACAAGCGGTGCTGATTATGCTAAAGTTGGCGATATCGTGAACTATCCTCTGAACTCTCTGGTTATCAAGAAATCCGATGCGAACACAGGCGAAATGCTGGACGGCGCAACATTCGAGGTTTATAGAGTAACTGGTGAAACAAGTGGTCAGAACGGTACTTTGATCTGCACAGTAACAACGGATAAATCCGGTGTTGTTGTAATCACTGGTCTTACAGCTGGTGCTTATGCAGTAAAAGAAATCAAAGCGCCCCAGAACTATGTGATCGCTGAAACAGATCTGCAGACAGTGAACCTGAAAGCAGACGGCACAAGTGTAGTGGAAGTTATTTTCAGAAACTACCCTTATGGTGCGATCTCTATCAATAAAGTAGACGGTATCTCCAGACAGCCCCTGGAAGGTGCAAAATTCAAAGTAACCACATCCGCAGGTGCGGCAGTTGGTTCCGGCGAATATGAAACAGATGCAAACGGCAATATCCTGATCAGTAATCTGGCTCCTGGTTCTTATGTGATTACAGAAACAGCTGCGCCTAAAGGATATGTCCTGTCCACACAGCCTGTGACTGTAGAAGTTGGCACAGACGGCTCTACGATCACAAAAACATTCAATAACTATAAGAAGGGTAATCTGCAGATCAGAAAATTCGATGCGGATACAAAAGCCCTTCTGGAAGGTGCAACATTCAAAATCACTGATGCCGATGGCACAGTAGTTGGTTCCAATAACGGTATCTTCACAACAGACGCAGGCGGTACAATCACACTGCCCGAACTGGATAAAGGTACTTATATCATCACAGAAACCGAAGCACCCAAAGGCTATGCAGTAAGTGCAAATCCTTCCCAGAAAATTGAAATCGACGATACAGGTAAAACTTATACCGTAGATTTCTATAACAAAAAACTGGGTACTCTGGAAATCTATAAATTCGATTCCGATACAAAAGAACCTCTGGCAGGCGCAACATTCCGTGTTGAATTTGGCGGCAAATTGATCGGCACATACACAACAGATAATAGTGGTGCGATCTCTATCCCCGGTCTGGCAGAAGGTACTTATAAAGTGACAGAAACAAAAGCACCTACAGGCTATGCGCTGAGTGATAACTCCATTCAGACTGTAGAAGTAGGTACAAATGGTGTGTTCAAAGTAAACTTCTATAATGATGCACTGGCAAATCTGCAGATCCGTAAGTTCGATGCGGATACAAAAGAACTGCTGGCTGGTGCTAAATTTAGAATTACATCTTCTGATGGTAAAGTAGTATCCGGCGGTTCTAATGGTGTCTTCACTACAGATGAAAGTGGTGTGATCACCCTGAGAGATATCAAGGCGGATACTTACACAGTAACAGAGATCCAGGCTCCTGCGGGTTATGCACTGAGCGAAAATCCTACACAGGTGATCAAAGTGGAAACACAGGGCACATATAAACTGGATTTCTATAATGAGGCATTGGGCAATCTGGTGATCAGAAAGTTCGATGAAACAACTAAGGAACCTCTGGCAGGTGCAACATTCGAAGTAAAACGTATGAACGGCACAGTAGTAGGTGAATCTAATGGCCTGTTTACAACAGATGCAAAAGGTACAATCACACTGCCTAAACTGGCAAAAGGTTCATACATTATTACAGAAACAAAAGCCCCCCAGGGTTATGCACTGAGTGAAGTAAATTCCAAAACGATCACGATCGATAACGAAGGTACTTACACAGTTGATTTCTATAATAAAGAACTGAAGGGCGTTCAGATTATCAAGAAAGATAGCCAGACAGGACTTCCTCTGAAAGGCGCACAGTTCCAGATCTGGCAGACTGGTGCATCTACAAGCACATCCGTTTCCAGCAGCACTCCTGCAGGTAAACTGATCGGCACATACACAACAGATATCAATGGTGTTATCAACGTGGTACTGGAAGAAGGTACATACGAAATTCTGGAAACAAAAGCTCCCGAAGGCTACCAGATCGATAACA
>NZ_JAFUMA010000020.1 GCF_017483025.1 Anaerotignum sp.
CTTACGACATTTCTCCGCTGAGCGAAAATTTTGAAACACTTGACGGTATCTTATCTGAAAATGAATCTGCGGTAGAAGAAATCAGCGACAAAATTGGGACACCTGCAGAAAACGGACAGACTTTATTTTCTCTGCTGGCAAATAACAACAGCGGTACAGGATTTACTGCAATCAAATCCCTGCAAAGAGCTCTTAGCGGCAATCTACAAGGAAAAACATCCAAAACCATTAAAATCAAGTCCGTTGATCCAACGAAATGCCTTTGCATTTTGGAAAGACTGCAGGATGACTGCACTGTTACAGAACAACTTGAGTATGAACTAAACACAGATTCTGTTACTTTCACCGCTCCAGGTCTAAACTATATTTTTATCGTTGGTCTCTGGATCATTGAATTCTGCTAAGTACCTGAACACAAAAGTCAGGAGCGCCGCAAAGCAGCGGCGCGAGCCTCCAAAACATAAAAACCTCTAAAAACAATAGAAATCAGTAGAAAAGCAAAAAAGCCAATTTCTCACAAATCGAGACTGTGGGAGACTTGGCTTTTTTATAATGGAGAGAAATAAGCGCTTATTTCTATAAATTTATTTTCTACTGATTTCTATAGAGGTTTTAAAGGAGGTTTTTTATGGCAACATTTACGGAAAACTACAGCCTGATCAAGCCAGATCAGGCGGACTATTACGACGTGGCGGATTGGAACGAAAACATGGACACCATCGACGCCCAGCTGGCCGAAGCCGCGGAGGCCAACGCCGCTCTGCTGGAATTGCTGCAAGGCGGCGCCGCGAAAGAACAGCTCTACGCACCCACAGAAACCAGCCAATATGCTTTGGCTGAACTTTCTACCACTTCTTCTTACAAAACGCTGAAGCTGGCCCAATTTCGGGCAAAACATTCCGGGGCTATCCTGCTGCATCTGAAATATACCACCACGGCTTCCAGCACCACCAACAGCCATACCCTTTCCTGCTATCAGGCCCTGGACAGCAGCTATCTGGAACTGGAACCCTTTGCCGCTTCCGGCGAACTGAACTACGCCAAAAGCGAAAGCTATCTCAGCTTCAGCCTGAGATATGACATCAACGAGGCAAGGCTTATCCTGCCCGTCACAAAGGGGCATACCTATTATTTCGAACTCTATACCAATTCCCTCACGAAATTGGTGGTTTCCCAACTGGATATCTGCTTCGACGTGATCAGCGAAGAGGATATCGTGGAATTTGAAACAGAATAAATAAAGGAGGTTTTTTTATGACACTGGAAGAAAGAGAAAAGGAAATGATGGAAAAATTTCAGGCACTGGATGAAAAACAGCAGGAAAAAATGGCCATGGCGGAACGCTGGCGCAGAGCCGGGCTGGATTGGGACAGCCTGACGGAAGAACAGCAGAAAGGCTATGAAAACTGGGATAAAATCATCATCGATATGGAGCTGTACATCGCCAACAGGGTTTGGGATGCGGCATGGATGATGGCAGAGGAAGGATATGCCAAAGAGGATATCGAGGCCTTTGCTGCGGCCCACCCCGAGCTGCGGGAAAATGCATAAAAAAAGAAGAGGTCATTCGACCTCTTTTTTATTTGCTTCCCGAAGGGCCTGATTGAAGACCGCCCCCAGAAGGAGGGCCGTCATGGACCAGTTCAGCCAGATGAGAAAGGCGATGATGGCACCGATGGAACCATAGATGACGGAATAATTGCCCATATTATCCACGTAATAGGAAAAGCCGAAGGAATAAACCATCCAGAGGGCCGTGGAAAGGAGCGCCCCGGGAAGGATAAACCCCCACGCAGGGGGACGATTCGGGGAAAAATAATAGATCGCCGAAATCAGCAAAATCAGGGCAATCGCCATGGGCAGGAAGCGGGCTTTCGTCCAGATGGCGATGAATTGACTTGTAATCGGAAGGAACTGGGCCACGAAATCCAGAACGGATTCCCCGATGATCATCAGGATCAGCATGACGGGGATGAGGATCAGGATGAAAAAGGAGAGGATGAGGATTCGTTTGGTGTGGCCGATGGGCTTTTCTTCGCCGTAGATATCGGATACTTCATCGGTGAGGTTTTTCACTGCGCGGTAGGGGAACCAGAGGGTGAACGCCAGGCCGAAGGTCAGGATGGCGCCGTTGGAGGTTTCCGTCATGTGGGCGATGGTGAGGTTTAATAATGTGATGACATCCGCAGGGAGAAAGGCCGCGGCGTCCCCTTCCAGAGAGATCATGGGCAGATGAAGAAAACCCAGAAGAGAGATCAGGGAGATGATGAAGGGGAAGATGGCAAAGACCAGATAATAGGTCAGAGAAGCGGCACGTTTGCCGACTTCCTTGCCCAGGAAGCCTTTGATGGTCAGTTGGAGGATTTCTTTTGTTTTTTGCATAAGCGTTATCCTTTCTTGGATTGGGCCGCGTAGGCCGCTTTCAGCATGAGGGATTCGGGGAGGAATTTTTCGCCGATGTAGGTCAGCTTCATCAAAACGCCGGGGAGAACCACTACTTTGCCACGGAACATGCCATTGATGCCTGCCTTGGCTACTTTATAGGAAGAAACACCGCCGATGGAATGGCGCACATTGGCACGTTTATCGAAGCCCGTTTCCACGTGGCCGGGGCAAAGGGCCGTGATTTTTACGTTGGAACCGGACTGGCGCAGTTCTTCGTGGATGGCCTCCGTCAGGCGAAGGACGTAGGATTTGGTGGCGTAGTACGTCGACATCAGCGGGCCCGCAAGAAAGCCTGCGGAAGAGGCGACATTCAAAATGTAGCCGTGGTCTTTTGCGCGGAAATCTGCCAGGAACAATTTCGTCAGGATATGGACGGCGCGGACATTGAGGTCCAGCATGTTCAGTTCCGTTTCCAGAGGGACTTCCCACGTGGGGCCGAAGGCGCCGAAGCCGGCGTTATTGATGAGGATATCGATGTCCTCATTTTTTACTTCATTATATAGGTAGTAACAGTCGGATGCTTTGGAGAGATCGACTGTGATGGTGCGTACGTTTACAGGCAGGCGGCGGGCGATCTGCTGCATTTTTTTGGTATCGCGGCTGGCGATGATGAGGTCGATGCCCTTTTTCGCCAGGATAAAGGCCATATCGCGGCCAATGCCGCTGGTCGCACCTGTGATGAGTGCTTTCATAATTACCCTCCTTTGTGCGAGGCGCTGCCTCGCGCTCCGCTAAGGGGAATCATTCCCCTTAGAACCCCGAATGCCATAAAGCATGCGCTTCATGGGAAGGGTTTCTTTCGATTTTCTTCCTTTATTATAAGCATAAAAAAAGCAGATTCTCAATAGAGAGTCTGCTTCTTTTTTATTTTATCATTCAGCCAGCAGGTCGACCACCATAAAGGAAACATCCGCCTGCTCGCTCAGAAGGCCCATTTCATAGAGCCAATCTGCATTCTGCTGCCATACGGCTACATCCTGAGACATAAAGGGCGCATCGGCTGTTTCCATAACGGGCAGCAGCATGTTCATGCTTGCTGTTTCCACGGTTTCAGACAGAGGGAAGTTTTCCGCATTCTGGTTATCCAGCAAAATCTGCAGGGCTTCTTCGGGGTTTTCCTGCATAAAGTCGAAACCTTTCTGGGCTGCACGCAGAAATTTCTGGATTTTTTCGGGATTATTTTCTACGGCATCCTGGCCAGCCAGGAATACCAGTTCATAATATTCAGGCACGCCGAAATCTGTAGGGAAGAAATAGTTGATTTCGATGCCCTGTTCTTCCAGCTGAGGCACTTCGTGGTTCACCATATTACCGATGGTCGCGTCTACCTGACCGGTTGTCGTTGCTGTCAGCAGGTCAAAGCCAACGTCGATCAATTCGCAATCCTCCGCAGAAACGCCTGCTTTTTCCAGCATACATTCGATCTGAGCTTCGGAAAGGGCTGTGCCTGCGTAGCCGATTTTTTTACCTGCCAGATCTGCCGCTGTTTCGATACCGCTTTCCTTCAGGGAAATGACAACATTCAGGGATTCCTGTGTGACGGAGCCAACGGAAACGATGGGCACATCTTCTTCCACCGCTGTCAGGATGGCATCCTGCAGATAATACATGCCGATATCCGCCTTACCTGCTGCAGGCAGGGAAATACCGTCATTTGTATTGGCAGGGAAATTTACCACCAGATTCAGACCTTCTTCTGCAAAATAGCCTTTTTCCTGCGCCACATAGAGGAAAGAATGCAGGGCATTGGGGTACCAGTCCAAAACAACTGTTACATCTTCCAGGCCATCATCCGCTGCAGGTTCGCTGCCGCCGCAGCCGACTGCGCCAAAAGCCAGAACGGCTGTCATAATCATTGCAAACAATTTTTTCATATCTTAGAGCTCCTTTCGCCAGGTAATGATTTTATTTTCAATGAGGGTAATTACCCAAACTGTCAGCATCGCCACCACGGAAAGCAGCACCACAGGCGCGAACACGCCTGCACCGTCCAGCTGGGTCATCATACGTTTACTGAAATAGCCAAGGCCGCTCTGTGCCCCAAGCCATTCTGCGATGGCAGCCCCGATGACACTCATGGGAACAGCCATTTTGATGGCGGAGAAGAAATTGGGCAGAGCCGTAGGCAGCTTCAATTTCAGAAAGATATCCTTTTTCGTCGCGCCGTATGTAATCAGCAGTTCTTCCATTTCCCGCTTTGTCCCTTTCAGACCATCGAACACGGTGATGGCAATGGGAAAGAATGTCATCAGGATGGTCACCAGAACCTTGCTCCAGATGCTGTAGCCAAACCACAGGATGAACAGGGGCGCAATGGCTGTCGTGGGGATAGTCTGGGATGCTACGATAACGGGATACAATGCTTTTTCCAGTCTGGGGTTCCAGTCCATGGAAATTGCCAGAATGATACCCAACACAATGGAAATGCACAGCCCCAGAGCAGTCACGCCCATGGTCGCAGGCAGATGCTCCAGAAACAGTGGTTCCCGCAGTTCCCACAATCTCACCAGAATTTCCACAGGAGAAGGCAGGATATATGCCGCATCGATACCCATGGCTGCCCCCTGCCAGATGAGCAGCAGGACGAATACCAGAATCAGAGAAGAAATGTTTTTCATACGCTCACGCTCCTTCTCAGTTTGCCGATGAGCTGTTCTTTTAACTCAACGATCTCAGGTCGTTTCAGGTCACTTCTATCTCGTTTATCAGGCAGAGGCACTTCCACCATTTCCATAGAAGAAAAGGGTCTGTCCTGAATGACAAAAATCTTTTTAGAAAGGAAAATGGCTTCCTCTACGTCGTGGGTGATGAACAGAATCGTCTTATGATAATGTTCTCTCTGCTTCAGCAGCCATTCCTGCATATCCACGCGGGTCAGGAAATCCAGCGCAGAAAAAGGCTCGTCCAAGAGCAGCATATCCGCACCGGAAAGCAGCGTTCTGGCAAAGGATACCCTCTGCTTCATGCCGCCGGAAAGGTCTTTGGGGTACTTTTTTCTATAATCCAAGAGACCTACCTGCTCCAGCACCTCTTTACAGCGTTTTTCCTGTTCTTCTTTGGAAACGCCCGCCAATTCCATAGGCAGGCAGATATTTTTTTCGATAGTGCGCCAAGGGAACAGCAGGTCCTTCTGTGGCATGAAAGCGCTGTACTGCTTCAATGCGGAAACAGGCTTGCCGTCCACCAGAATTTCGCCCTGCTGCAGCCGTTCCAGCCCGTTGATGAGGCGGAAAATGGTGCTTTTGCCGCAGCCGCTGGCACCGATGATGGAAACAAAATCCCCTTCTTCCACAGAAAAGGACAGGTTCGTCATCATAGGGGCCTCGTCCCCTTCGTATTGGAATGTCACATTTTTAAATTCCAACATAGTGTTTTACTCCTTAATATTTTAACTCGTAGGCCATCGTCCAGAAATCAGCCTCATATCGGCTGCAATTTACAAAAATCTCTTTCAGATGTTCTTCTCTTTCTTTGGAAATGCCTTCACCATACTGATTGACAAGGTCGATGATCAGCTGTGTGCTTTCGCAGTATTCCTTGCAGGAATAGCCATTCACCCACTCGCCGTACATCGGATGCTCCAAGGCACCGGGGATGGTCTTATGATGCTCCCCAATCATCTGATAGCTCCATGCGCAGGAAAGCACTGCCACCAGAATTTCCAGCACGCCGCCTTTATGGGCTTCATCCAGCATATAGGAAGTATAGGATTGATTCGTCAGGGAAGACTTTGTTGCGGCAACCTCCTCCTCGGAAATACCCAGCCTAGCCATATAGGCTTTATGTATTTTCATTTCGCCATCCAGGGTGTCATGCACCATGCCTGCGAAAAGCTTCATCAGCCTTTCCTCCTCCGCTTTCACCACCCCAAGGGCGAACACCTTGGCATACTGCAGCAGATAACGGTAATCCTGTATCATGTAAAAGCGGAAGCGTTCCATACTAAGTGTCCCATCCCCCAGTTCCTTCACAAAGGGCTGATCCAAATACCCATCCCAGATGGGCTTTGCCGCTTCATACAATCTATCTGTCAATTTCATAACATCATCCTTTCTTCTGAAAGGAAAAGCGAAAGGCATAAAAAAGACCTTTCCCCGTCGGGAAAGGTCTTGATTGACTTTCTTATTTCGCTTCCCTCCGTTGGTACTAACCACATCAAGTTCAAAGGGTTGGAAAACACATTCCTCTCAGCTGCTCCTCGGCAGCACCCCCAGCTTTCTGAAACTATTCAGTTCTTTTCTATTATAGCACTATTTCCGGCATTGTAAATCCTTTCTTTTTCAGACAAACGAAAAAACTTCCTATTTTGAATAAAAAAAGTGTAAAAGTTTTTAAAAGAATATACTTTACTTTTTTTTGAAAAGAGCTACACTAATAGGGTGCAACCAAAATGCCTGAAAAGCTTTTAAAATAAGAAAGGAATTTCCATATGGATTATGATACCCAACTGATCAACCTTGCACTGGATGCAGGCGAGCTGATGCTGGCATCCGGGGCGGAGACCTTCCGTGTGCAGGATACCATGAAGCGTATCCTCTCCGTATCCGGCAGAGATAAGATCGAAGCACTGGCCATGTGTACCCTGCTCATCGTAACGCTTCCCAGAGAAGAAAAAGGGCCTCTTTCCATGGCCCGCGCCGTAAAAAGCCGCGATGTAAACTTTGAAAAGATCTGCGCGGTAAATGATATGTCCCGTGCCTTCGTTTCCGGCCAGATCACTGTGGAAGAAGCGCTGGATCGCTGCCATGCCATCTATGACGCCCCCAATTTCCGCTTCGGCACCCGTGCCCTGGCCTATGCTCTGAATGGCGCAGGCTTTGCCATCATGGTAGGCGGCGGCGTGCTGGACGGCTTCGTTTCCTTCTTCGTTGCCCTGCTGATGGGCGCCACACTGGTTTATCTGAGCGATAAAAAGGTGCCTTTCTTCTTCGGCCCTCTCATGGGCGGTCTGGTAACGGGTCTGGTGGCCTGCGGAGCCCATCTCTTCCTGCCCGGCACCCAGCTGGATAAGATGATCATCGGTACCATGAAGGCATTGCTGCCCGGCCTTGCCCTCTCCAAAGCCATGCGAGATCTTTTGGAAGGCAACCTCATCAGCGGCAATTCCAAGGTCGTGGAGGTATTGCTCAATGCCGTTTCCATTGCCGGCGGCGTAGCCATCGCCCTGACCATCTTCCATATGTCCTAAGAATCGGAGGTCAAAACTTATGAATGAACAAATCTTTTATTATATCGTACATCCTCTTATTGCATTCGTTGCCTGCATGGCCTATGCCATCGTCTGCAACGCCCCCAGAAGAGAGATCCCTTACAGCGGCCTGACTGCTTTTATTTGCTGGCTGACCTATCAGCTGGTGATCCGCCACGGCGGCACAGCTTTCGTTGCCACCCTGCTGGCCACCTGCGCGGCTACATCCTTTGCCCGTATCCTTTCCTATCACCGCATGCTGCCTACCATCGTGTATCATATCCCCGGCATCCTGCCTCTGGTACCCGGTGCTGCCGTATATCGTTGCATCACTTCTGCCATGGAGGGCGGCGCCCTGGATACGACAGTCAATATCCTGACTGCCTTTAAGCTGGCAGGCGCCATTGGTATCGGTTCCGTTATCGTGCTGGTACTGCCCCAGAAATGGTTCAGCTTTTTCCCCCGCCATCTGAATCGAAAAGATGCCTGAAAACCGTACAAAAACCCAGTGGTCATAAAAACCATTGGGTTTCTTTTTGTCTATTTTTGACCCTACTGCCGCAAAAACCCAAAACACCGATCTTTTTTTGCCGAAAAAACCCTCTTACCGTAAAAATTATTTTACTTTACATTTTGAAAAAGACGGATAAACTATACCAGTAAGCATTTTTATTGAAAAAATACCCGGAAAGGAGGACGGAAATGGATAACGATACAAAACTGATCAATCTGGCATTGGACAGCGGCGAGATCATGCTGAAAAACGGAGCGGAAACCTTCCGTGTGCAGGATACCATGAAGCGTATCCTTTCCACTACCGGCAGAGATAAAATCGAAGCCCAGGCCCTTTCCACCCTCCTTATGGTGACCCTGCCCAGAGAGGAAAAAGGCCCCCTTTCCATGATGCGGGGCATCCACAGCCGCACGGTCAATTTCCATAAGGTCTGCGCTGTCAACAACATGTCCCGTGCCTTCGTCTCAGGGCAGATTTCTCTGGATAATGCCCTGGCGCAGGTGGAAGCCATTCGCAATGAATCCGCATATCACCCGTTCCTGCATATCGCAGGTTATGGCATCATTGCCGGAGGATTTTCTTACCTCACCGTCCCCTCTATTCTGGATGGATTCCTTGCTTTTCTGGTGGGGATGCTGCTGGGCGTACTGGATCTGTGGCTTGATTCCAAAAAAGTCCCCTATTTCTTCGGGCCATTTCTGGGCGGTGTCGTAGCGGCCCAATGTGCCTGCTGGATACATCCTCTGTTCCCCACTTCCCATATCCATAATATCATTATCGGCAGCATCATGCCCCTGCTTCCCGGGGTCACCTTTTCCAAATCCATGCGTGATCTTTTGGAGGGAAACCTCATCAGCGGCTATACCAAGGCTGTGGAAGCCCTGGTCGTTGCCTGCTCACTGGCAGGGGGCGTCGGCATGACATTGTCTTATTTTGTATAAAAAATAACCCCAACGAAAATTCGTTGGGGTTTCTTTTTACAGTTCTCTTCTGCCCTCTAATGCACGGGACAGTGTAATTTCATCCACATATTCCAGGTCGCCGCCCACGGGAACACCATTGGCGATACGAGTCACCTTCACATCCAGAGGCTTCAGCATCTTTGCGATATACATGGCCGTTGCTTCGCCCTCAACATTGGGGTTGGTAGCAAGGATGACTTCCTCCACCGTGCCGTCGATACGGCTGATGAGCTCACGGATACGGATATCCTGGGGGCCAACACCTGTCATGGGGGAGATGGCGCCATGCAACACATGGTACACGCCATGGAATTCCTTCGTTCTTTCATAGGCCGCCATATCTCTGGGGTCTTCCACCACCATGATGACCTTGTGGTCACGTTTCACATTAGCGCAAACAGGGCAAATATCCTCTTCCGTCAGGTTACAGCAGACGGAACAGTATTTCACCTGATCCTTCGCCTCCAGAATGGCTTCGGAAAGGGCCGCCACCTTTTCACGGGGCATATGGATAATATGGAACGCCAGCCTTTGGGCGGATTTGCCGCCGATACCGGGCAGGCTCGCCAATTCTTCGATCAATCTTGTTACCGGGTTGCCGTAATAATTCATGCTATCCCTTCTTTATCAGAACATGCCGCCCAGGCCGCCTGTCATTCTGCCCATTTCAGCATTGTACATTTCTTCAACCTGACGAATTGCTTCATTGACTGCGGAAATGATCAGGTCTTCCAGCATTTCAACATCATCGGGATCAACAACGTCGGGGTTGATCTTCAGTTCCTGAATTTCTTTTTTACCGGAGATAACAACTTTCACTGCGCCGCCGCCACTGGTCATTTCCAGTGTTCTTGCCTGCAGTTCTTCCTGTTTTTCCATCATCTGTTTCTGCATTTTCTGTGCCTGTTTCATCAGGTTGTTCATGTTCATGCCGCCCATACCGCCGGGGAAACCGCCTTTTGCCATATTTCATTCCTCCTAAAATCTTTTTCTAAATTACATATCTTTTATATTCTATCTGAATCCTTGCCTGATGACAAGGGGTTATTCAACATCTGCTTCGGGGAAATATTGCCCCAGAAGGCTTGCAAATTCCGCATCTTCTTCCGCTGTGGCAACGTCTTCCTGCTTGCCGTAGGCCGCTTCATACCACTTATCGTATTCTTCCTTGGTAGTGGTGCGGATTTCGAAACTCTTGCCCGTTTCCTTTTCCAAAACAGCAGAGATTTTATCGATGCCCCGTTCCACCATATCCGCCAGAGCAGGATATTCGCAGATGAGATACAGGAAATCATCTTCCTTGAAGCCCACATCCACCTGACCCAGCATGCTTTTCAGCACCACATCATCCACATCGTTGCGGAGCAGTGCCCACTGGTCCTTCACCTGTTTTCTATCCTCCGGCAATGCGGGCGGTTTGCGCTTGGGCTTGGGCGTTTCTTTTGGTGTCGCAGCGGTGCTTTCCGCTGCTACGGCAACGACCTGTACGCCCTCGGCAACCTTCCGTTCCAGTTCGCCCAGACGAGCCGCCAGTGTGGTGATGTCCTTTTCCGTCCAGGGGGCGCAGAGCTTCATCAGCTCCACTTCCAGCAAAATTCTTTCGTTGGGTGCCCATTTCAGTTCGCTCTGCAGGTCGGAGAATTTTCCGATGAAATAGATGATCTCTTCGGGAGAAAGGACTTTCGTTGCCGCCTGCAATTTTTCCGCATCCTCCTGAGAAAGATCCAGTACGTTTTTCGCATCGGGGATGGTCGCCGCCATGAGAAGATTCCGCAGATGCTGCAGCATTTCCGTCACGAACTGCTTCACATCTCTGCCGGAAAGCATCATTTCTTCCACCAGTGTCATAGCTTTTTTTGCATTTTTCTGGGCCAGGGCTTCGGTCATCTCGAAGAAAATGGTCTGGTCTACAGCGCCCATAATATCCAGCACCTTTTCCAGTGTCACTTCCTCGCCGCTGAAAAAGGCAAGGCACTGGTCCAGGATACTCAGGGAATCTCGCATGGAGCCATCCCCCAGCTGTGCCACATAGCGGATAGCTTCGGGCGTTGCTCTGTGCCCTTCCTTCGAAAGATATTTCGAAAGGGTTTCCGCGATGGTCTCCGTCGTGATACGGCGGAAATCGAACCGCTGCACACGGGACAAAATCGTCGCAGGAACTTTCTGAGGGTCTGTGGTCGCCAGAATGAAGATAACATGTGCGGGGGGCTCTTCCAATGTTTTCAGCAGTGCATTGAAGGCACTATTGGAAAGCATATGCACTTCGTCGATGATATAGACTTTAAACCGTCCCTGGGTAGGGGGATATTTTACTTCTTCGCGGATTTCGCGGATATTATCTACGCTATTGTTGGA
>NZ_JAFUMA010000021.1 GCF_017483025.1 Anaerotignum sp.
CGTAGAAACCACAGGCAAGACCTCTCAGGCGGCACAGAAAGAAAACAATAAAATTCTGCAGGCTGTGACAAAAGCCATGCAGGATATAGGCGTAGCGAAGGAAAATATCGTGACGACCTATACTTCCGTATATCCCCAGTACGTATATGACGATAACACAGGCAACCGTACTGTCAGCGGCTATCGCTCCTATACAGACCTGCAGGTGACAACGAAAGATATCGACAACGCAGGCAAATATATCGACACTGCTCTGAAAGCCGGCGCAACTGGCACAGGCGGTGTAAATTTCTCTATTTCCGACCAGAGTGCTTATTATGGGCAGGCGCTGCAGGTAGCAGTGAAAAATGCAGAAAAATCCGCTACATCCATCGCCAATGCCTATGGCAGACAGCTGGGGGATGTGAAAAACGTCACGGAAACTTCCAGAAATGCCTATTATGTGGAAACAGCCAATCTGTCTAAAATGATGGTAGCAGAAGAAGCCGTAGCCGATGCTGCAGGCGACAGCGGTACGACCATCAGCTATGGTAAGATCCAGATCACAGCAAATATCTCCGTTACTTATGCTTTCTAAAAAATAAAAGGATACCTTCCGGTATCCTTTCTTTTTATTCGTATGGTCTCATTTTTCTGCTGTTCGCGCCGTATTCCTGCAGAGATTTGATCTGCTCATTTGCATCCCATTCAATCACATAGATGCCATCCATCCAACGGGCGCCGCCATTCATACTCAGGGCTTCCATGTGCCATTCCACGATGGTCTTATCTTCCGCATGAATGAATTTTTTTGCGTCCCAAACATTCATCTGGTTGTGCTTATGCCAGTCGGCAAACCATCTGCCGATCTCTTCCTTGCCCTGATACTGGTTGCCCCAACATTCGGTATATTCCACATCATCAGCAAAGATCGCTGCCATAGGAGTGATATCTTCACCCAGCCACATTTCGAACCAAACTTTGATCGTTTCTTCTCTCTGACGCATCATAAAACGCACCCCCATCTCTCTTCTTGTTCTCAGTTCACGAACAAATGTATTTCTGATAGTTTCATTTTATCACAAAAACTACTGTCTTACAAGGAATAAAAAATCCCCGCCAAAGC
The DNA here is from genome assembly GCF_017483025.1 of Anaerotignum sp. GTDB lineage: Bacteria > Bacillota > Clostridia > Lachnospirales > Anaerotignaceae > Anaerotignum_A. The sequence continues at coordinate 1,106 of NZ_JAFUMA010000021.1, forward strand.
AGGCGGGGAATCTTTTTAAATTTCAATTATTTTTTTGTGGGAACCAGAACTTTTGTACCGCCCATGTAAGGCCACAGAACTTCGGGGATATTTACTGTGCCATCAGCCTGCAGGTTGTTTTCCAGGAATGCGATCAGCATACGAGGAGGCGCTGCTACTGTGTTGTTCAGTGTATGAGCGAAGTATCTCTTGCCATCTGCGCCCTGAACGCGGATACCCAGTCTTCTTGCCTGTGCATCGCCCAGGTTGGAGCAGGAACCGATTTCGAAGTATTTTTTCTGTCTGGGAGACCATGCTTCAACGTCAACAGATTTTACTTTCAGGTCAGCCAGGTCGCCGGAGCAGCATTCCAGTGTTCTTACGGGAATATCCATTGTACGGAACAGGTCTACTGTGTTCTGCCACAGTTTATCATACCACATGGGGGATTCATCGGGGTTACATACAACGATCATTTCCTGTTTTTCGAACTGGTGGATACGGTAAACGCCTCTTTCTTCGATACCGTGAGCGCCTTTTTCCTTACGGAAGCAAGGGCTGTAGCTTGTCAGTGTCTGAGGCAGATCTTCTTCTTTTGTTACGGAATCGATGAATTTACCGATCATGGAGTGTTCGGATGTACCGATCAGATACAGGTCTTCGCCTTCAATCTTATACATCATAGCGTCCATTTCAGCAAAGCTCATTACGCCTGTAACAACGTTGGAACGGATCATGAAAGGAGGGATGCAGTATTTGAAGCCTCTGCCGATCATGAAATCTCTAGCGTATGCCAGAACTGCGGAATGCAGACGAGCGATATCGCCCATCAGGTAGTAGAAGCCATTGCCGGCAACTTTTCTTGCGCTTTCCAAATCGATACCGTCGAAGGAAGCCATGATATCTGTGTGATAAGGAATATCGAAATCGGGAACAACGGGTTCACCGAATTTTTCAACTTCTACGTTTTCGCTGTCATCTTTACCGATAGGAACGGAAGGATCGATGATATTGGGAATTGTCATCATGATCACTTTGATACGTTCTTCTACTTCTTTTTCTTTTGCAGACAGTTCTTCTGTTCTTGCAGCATCAGCGGCGATCTGTGCTTTTACTTTTTCCGCTTCTTCTTTTTCGCCTTTGCCCATCAGCGCGCCGATCTGTTTGGACAGTTTATTTCTTTCCGCACGCAGCGCTTCAACTTCCTGTTTGATGGCTCTGTTTTCTTTATCCAGTTCCAGAACTTCGTCTACCAGAGGCAGTTTCTGATCCTGGAATTTTTTGCGGATGTTTTCTTTTACTACTTCAGGGTTTTCTCTTACAAATTTGATGTCTAACATTTTGTGACCTCCTTAGAATAAATGAGTAATTCATTGGATTGGAGGATTTTTTTGTATAAAAAAAATCCTCAATCCCCTATACATATTCAGGGACGAGAATTTCCCGCGTTGCCACCCAAATTGCTCGGATGAGATCCGAACCTCTTGAACAGCTATAAAGGGCTTACCCTTCCGACTTTCATCGGCAGCTTGGAAAGTGGAACATCTTCTATCCTCCGCCGATTCACACCAACCATCGGCTCTCTGCAGGAGACTTCGAAAATTTAGCTTTCCTTCAGGCTTTCGCCATCGCTATTTTGATTTATTTTGTGGAATTCTTCTCCACTATAATTTGCATTATATCATAATCAAAAAAATAATCAACCCCTATTTTTCCCGGTTTTGGGGCAGATCTGCCCCACTGAGATCCTCAACTTTTATCGAAACAGGACCTTTTTCTAATCATTTTTTAATATTTCTATAAAGCCAAATTCCACTTTGCCGTGCTATACTATTAACGTACAAGAAAACCCCTTTTCCTGTACCACAATATGCCCCGGGGTAGTGCGCACACCCCATAGGATCAACGTCTCCCCTGGCGTTGATCCTTTCCCTTAAAAAATAAAGGATGTCGATTTTTCGACATCCTTTTTCTTTTATAGTATAAATTTCTCAATAACTTCTGCCACGCCATTCTCCTCTGCGTTCCGTTCGGTGATATAATCCGCCGCAGCTTTTACATGTTCTTCCCCATTGATCATAGCCACCCCCAGGCCGGCCTTCAAAATCATGGACAAATCATTATCGCCATCGCCAATGGCAATGGTATCCTTAATATCCACGCCTGCCTGTTTCGCCGTCGCTTCCAGGGCATTGCCCTTGCTGATGCCCTTTTTCACGAATTCCAGATAGGTCTCCGCAGAATAGAAGAGATTCACCTGATTCCCGAGGATCTCCTCCGCGTAGGCCTTTACCTTTTCCAGCTTTTCTCTGGGGCCGCTGAACAGGCATTTTGTCAATTCCCCTTCATATTCCGTGGGGCAGTTTACCAAACGGGGCTTTGTGCGCATCACCTTGCAATATTCCGCCACCACATCCGTCAGCCCTTCACACATGAAATTGCGGTCATCATAATAGAACAGCTCCAGACCGCCCAGACTGCGGGCAAAATCTGCTACAGGCTTCAGCATCTCTGTAGAAAAGCTCTCCTTGATGACCAGCTTCATATCTTTCAAATCATACACAGCGGCACCATTCTGGCAGATGACATAACCCTTTTTCCCGATCAGTCCCAATTCCTCCAGATGTTTTTCCACACCGAAAACGCCCCTGCCGGTGCAGATGACAAAGTCCACACCCTTATCCACAGCTTTTCGGATAGCAGTGGAGTTTTCCACAGAAATGCGTACTCCTTTCCATAATAATGTGCCGTCCATGTCGGAAAATACCATTTTATAGCCCATTTTGGCCTCCTTTGTTTACATAAATACTTATCCATATCCTGTGGATAACCCTGTTGATATTGTGGAAAACTTTATGGATAACTTCCACTTTTACACAAGTTATCCACAAAATGTGGACAATTTTTCAACTTATCCACAGGACTTTTCCCCATACTTTTGGGTTTCGGGCAGGTGTTTTCCCGCCCTCCCATGGCGTATCCACGTTCATTTTTATATGAAAAAAGGGGCTGTTTTTGCCCCTTTTCGCTTATTCTTCTTCGTTTTCTTCCTCTTCATCGGGTCTTTCGATAAATACGGCTTCCTGGAACATAGGCTCCATGAAATCAGGTTCAGGAATTTCTGATTCTTTCACAGATTCTGTTTCCTCTGTGTTATCCACAGTTTTCTCCTCTTCTTCCACAGCTTCTTTTGTTTCTGCAGCTCTGGCTTCCTCCCTCATTTTCAGGATGGATTCCGCCGCGGCGATCTTGCCCGCCAGGGTTTCTTCCTTTAAAATAAGGTCTTTTTCCGCCTGAGTCACGTCGCCGATGGAAGTTCTGGGCGCAGCCATCTTTTCCTCTGCTCCATCCACTTCCACCATTTCCACCTGATCCAGTGTGATCTGTTCATCCATGGCAGTATCCTTATCTTTGCGTTTGAAAGTAGGCTTGAAGCGAACCTTAACGACCTTTTCATGTTCCGGCTGATAAGTGTTGTTCTTCGCCATTTCTACTGCTTTGATTTCCTCTTCAGAAAGCATGTAGGTGCTGACGCCCATTTCGATGGGCTTTGCATAGGTGAAGGAACCGGTACGGCTATGGATACCATTCAGCACCACGCCGTTATCGTTGCCATCCAAAAGGGCCAGCGCAAAACAGAGGTTACCGCCCATTTCATCGAAGGGATTATAACGGATGAGGCCAACCTTCTGTATCTTGGATTTATCTGTTTTATCCATATCCGTCACCATATCCAGCAGCTTGGTGTATTTTTCTTCGATGCGCTTGGATGTTTCAAAATATTCTTCTATTTTCATTTCGAGGTTATGGGAAGGTCTTCTGTTGGCCCCCATAAAATAATCATACTTTTTCTTCTGCCCGCTGAATTTGACAAACAGCACGATGCAGAGGATAAAAAGTACGACCACCGCCACCGCCAGAACCAGCAGCGCTATCGTCATCATTTCCTGTGTCAATTCGATCATATGCTTCAATCCTTATCGTTTCAGGAGCGCCAGCAGGCGTTCCAGGTCTTCCTCGGAATAGTATTCGATTTCAATTTTCCCTTTATTCCGTTTCCCCATGGGTTTCAGTTTTACCTTTGTGGAAAACAGAGATTTCAGGTCATCTTCAATGGCGCGGTAAGCAGTTTCGTCCACCTTCGCCTTTTCTTCTTTTTCTTCGACGGGTTTTTCCGCCTTCTGTTGATATGCTTTCACCAGCGCTTCCACGGCACGCACACTGAGGCCCTCTTCGATGACATGTTCCGCCAGCTCGAACTGGGCATCGCCATCGGTAATGGGCAGCAACGTACGGGCATGTCCGCCTGTCAGTTTATTTTCCACAACGAAATTGCGGACTCTGGGGTCCAGCTGCAGCAAACGCAGGGAGTTTGTGATAGCAGAACGGCTTTTGCCTACCTTTTCCGCTATTTTTTCCTGGCTCAGGCCGAATTCTTCCTGCAAACGCTGATAGCTTTCGGCTTCTTCCATGGGGTTCAGGTCTTCTCTCTGCAGGTTTTCCACCAGAGCAGCTTCGAATGCTTCTCCTTCTTCCCATTTTTTTACCACGACAGGCACTTTTTCCATGCCTGCAATTTTCGCTGCGCGCCAACGGCGTTCCCCTGCGATGATTTCATAATAATCGCCAGATTTTTTCACCACAATGGGCTGGATCATACCGTAGGTTTTCAGGGAAACAGCCAGTTCTTCCAGGGCCGTTTCGTCAAAATATTTTCTGGGCTGTTTGCGGTTAGGTTCGATCAGATCCAGTTCCAATTCCACAACAGCTTCATCTTTTTTCGCCTGAGGCTGCGCCACACGCATATCTTCCAGTTCTGTATTGATGAGGGCGTTGATACCAAGACCCTTCGCGCCCAAGCCTTTTTTCTTCACTGCCATATCAATTCCACTCCTTTTCCATGACTTCTTCTGCCAGCAATGCATAAGCCTCCGCGCCCTTGGATTTGGGGTCGTAGAGATTGATGGGCAGGCCGTGGCTGGGGGATTCCCCAAGGCGCACGTTTCTGGGGATGATGGTGCGATATACATTCTGACCCAGAGAACGTTTTACTTCCTCTACCACCTGCAGAGAAAGATTCGTTCTGGCATCGAACATGGTGAAAACGATGCCTTCGATCTCCAGATCGGGATTCAGGCGTTTTTTCACCAGATTTACCGTATGCAGCAGCTGTTCCAGGCCTTCCAGGGCAAAATATTCACACTGGATGGGAACCAAAACCGTATCTGCCGCCACAAGGGCATTGACTGTGATCATATTCAGGGAGGGAGGACAGTCGATGATGATAAAATCATACTCATCCTTCAATTCCGCCAGGGCTTCCCGCAGGATAAATTCCCTCTTGTCGTTGCCAATCAGTTCGATTTCCGCCCCGGTCAGGTTGATATTCGCAGGAACGACCTCCAAACCTTCCACACAGGTAGGCTGTTTCACTTCTGCCATGGTGGCTTCTCCCAAAAATACATCATAAATGGTCAGAGGGACGCCGTTTTTATCCAGACCCAGACCGCTGGTGGTATTACCCTGCTGGTCTGCATCCACGGCAAGGACTTTCTTTCCCTCTGCTGCAAGGCAGGCGGAAAGATTGATGGCTGTGGTGGTTTTGCCCACGCCGCCTTTCTGGTTCGTCACCGCAATGACTCTTACTTTGCTCATGTTTTTCCCGCCTTTCCTTAACATAAAATTACTTCCTTATATATAATAATACAACAGCATAAAAAAAGCAATGTTTCACGTGAAACATTGCTTTAAAAATTTCTTAATTATATTTTCTCGAAACAAAAGCCTGTCATTCGGATAGCACTTTTTGTGACTATATTATGAAAACGACCACGCTATGTTTCACGTGAAACATTAACCTTCGAAATCAACCATATTGGAGAAGGAAGGCATTCTCTGTTCTGTTGCCAGGTGGAATTTTTCCATAGCGAATCTGGCGATGGGCTGTGCAATCACTGCTTCAACTGCGAAAGAAATGGCAGCGTTTCTGGGCCAGTTATTAAAGAAGCTATAGAAAGGTGCCATAGAGATCTGTCTCATGCCGATCCATGTACCAACCACTGTCAGGATCACGGACATCAGCAGCACGCAGCACATTGCATTTACCAACATAACAACATCAAAGCTGTCGCCTTCTTTTAAGATCTTGTGGGCCAGCTTGCCAGCGGGCTTTTCTGTCAGCAAAACCAGAGCAATGACTACGGGCCAGATCAAAGGAACCGTATGCAGCGCATTTTTATATACTTCCAGGCTAAAGCCCATTTCCAGCATTGTGATTACGGGGGCAATAATATTTACAGAGATCACGGAGATGATCAGCATAAACAGAGCCTGTTCTTTTTTGTTTCTGGGTAATTTCATGTAGTATTCCATTCTTTTTTCTCCTCTCATTTTTGCGCAAAAAAATACCAGTCCAGAATCTTTCATCTGAAAAATTCTGTGCTGGTTCTCATAAACGATGTTATGTATTCGTACGCACAACATATTTTATTCCTTCTGGGGATAATCTCCCCGACTCACAAAATATATTGTATACAATTTCCAAAGAAATTGCAAACCGAAAAAAACCAATTTTTCCCAAATGTCTTTGTGAAAAAAGCGCATGCGTAGCTTGCAAAGCCCAGACTATGGGACCTATAATGCACAAGCAATGGATTTTCATAAAAAACAGAGAGGAATAACTCCTCTCTGCTTCTATTTACAACTTTGTAGGTAACCCTGCATTCTTAAAGAGATTAGATAGGATAGGTTCTGCCTTTTCGCCAACATGATCAAATTTACCGAAAACAGGAATAGCGCTTGGAATAACACGCATTTCGAAAGGCATATCAGGGCCCATTTCCCCATCCACAGTGGTTTCCTTGATTTCAAAGGTATCATCCAGACATTCTACCTTAAAATAATTGTCCTTCAAATACAGGATGTTCTTATCATGGATATGTTCGCCGGTCAGCATCTTCACTACGGTGGGCGTCATTTCATACAAAGGTCTGCCCTTCACAGCGATGAATTCAAACAGACCATCTGTCACTGTTGCGCCGGGGGAAAGATTCGTAAAACCGCCTGTGCCCGCAGAATTCAAGATCATATAGAAGTAAAGATCTTCCTCAATGATTCCCTGACTGGTGGTGATACGATAAGGAATCTTTCTGAACTGAGGCAGCTGTTCCACGCCTTTCAGATAATAGGAAAGGCTGCCCAGGGCATTTTTGATATCCTTATCCACTGTCTGAGAAACATTGGTGAAGTAACCACCTGCCACAACATTGATAAAAAAGATATCATCATTCACCAGCCCCAGATCGACGGGAACGGGTTCTGTGGAAACGATGGTCTTGCAGACATCCTCTACCTCGCCGGTCTTAAAGCCAAGATAAGTGGCAAAGTCATTGGCTGTACCGGAGGGGATGATGCCCAGAGGGATATGCAGTCCCCTTCTCATCAGAGCATTGATGACGATATTTACGGTACCGTCGCCACCGGAAGCCACAACGATGTCATAATTGGGGTCCATGGTGGCAATATGTTCATCGATATCCCCAGGGTGCAGGGTGCGGAAGGGATGAACCTCGTAGCCGCCCTCCTGGAAAATACCGATACATACGTCTAAATCAAATTTAAAGCTTTTGTTCCCAGAAAAAGGATTGTAAAACAATTTCAGCTTTTTCATACAAACATGCCTTCTTTCAAAAAGAGATATTTATACAAAAATAATTCACATACTTCGCAAAAGCACGTCATTCGTAGGACTTCGTCCTACTCATGTCGTTAGGTTTTCTAATATCAACGCAGAAAATCTTGCAAGCATTCATTCTGTATCACTTATTGAAAACGCTTTTACTCGCAAAAGCACGTCATTCGTAAACCTTCGGTTTACTCATGTCGTTAGGTTTTCTAATATCAACGCAGAAAATCTTGCAAGCAATTTTTCTGCGCCGCTATTGAAAACGCTTTTGCGTCACATCTGCTCGGGTGCAGAAATACCCAGCAGGCGCAGGCCTTCCTTCAAAACAGTCTTCACTGCAACAACAACCGCCAGACGGGCCTGACGCACTTCGGGTTCGCTGTTCAGAATAGGGTTATCATGGTAGAACTTATTGAACGCCTGAGAAATGGCCACCAGATGTCTTGTTACCACAGAGGGTTCCAGTTTTGCTGCGGCATCCTTGATCTTATCGGGGAATGCTTCCAGCAGTTTGCAAACATCCAGAGATGCTTCATCGGACAGAGTTGTAAAGTCGATATTTTCGAAATTCAATTCCCCTGCTCTCTTCAGGATGGAGCATGCACGGGCGTGTGTATACTGTACGTAAGGGCCTGTTTCGCCGTCGAAGTTCAACATTCTTTCCCAGCTGAATACAACGTCCTTGATTCTTGTATTATACAGGTCATTGAAGATAACTGCGCCGATACCAACCTGTTTTGCAACTTCATCTTTATTTTCCAGATTGGGGTTCTTTTCTTCGATGATACGTTTTGTTTCTGCGCAAGCCTGATTCAGCAGGTCTTCCATCAGGACAACATGGCCATGGCGAGTGGAAAGCTTGCCGCTATCCAGAGAAACCAGACCAAAAGGAAC
>NZ_JAFUMA010000022.1 GCF_017483025.1 Anaerotignum sp.
ATCTGGCAAAACAGGGCTACGAAGTAACAATGTTTGAAGCATTCCACAAAGCCGGCGGCGTACTGGTTTACGGTATCCCCGAATTCCGTCTGCCTAAAGCCATCGTGCAGAAAGAAATCGACAAACTGTCCGCTCTAGGCGTAAATATTATGACAAACATGGTTATCGGTAAAGTTCTGTCCATCGATGAAATCATCGACGATATGGGCTTTGACGCAGTATTCGTTGGCACAGGCGCAGGTCTGCCTTCCTTCATGGGCATCCCCGGCGAAGCGCTGGTTGGCGTATACTCTGCAAACGAATACCTGACCAGAATCAACCTGATGAAAGCATACCTGTCCGAATACGATACACCTATCCGCAACAGCAAATCCGTAGCCGTTGTTGGCGGCGGTAACGTTGCCATGGACGCAGCAAGATGTGCAAAACGTATGGGCGCTGAAAACGTATACATCGTATACCGTCGTTCCGAAGCAGAAATGCCCGCTCGTCTGGAAGAAGTTCACCACGCAAAAGAAGAAGGTATCGAATTCCACCTGCTGAGAAACCCCGTGAAGATCGTGGACGATGGCAACGGTCAGGTTTGCGGTATCGAATGTCTGAAAATGGAACTGGGCGAACCCGATGCTTCCGGCAGAAGAAGCCCCGTACCCGTGGAAGGCTCCAACTATGTGATCGATGTTGATACAGTGGTTATGTCCATCGGTACATCCCCCAACCCTCTGATCAGAAGCACAACAAAGGGTCTGGAAACAAACAGAAAGGGCTGTCTGGTAGTTAATGAAGAAACAAACCAGACAACAAGAGAAGCGGTTTATGCCGGCGGCGACGCAGTAACAGGCGCAGCGACAGTAATCCTGGCTATGGGCGCAGGTAAGAAAGCGGCTGCAGCCATCGATGAATATCTGAAAAACAAATAATTTTTAAAATAAAAAGGCTCTATCTGACGATAGAGCTTTTTTTGTATGCTTCAAATTTACACGCCGAAGGCAAATAAAAGTTTCGGTCAAGCCTTTTCAAAGGCTTGCAGTGCTTCAGGGCAACGCCCCGCAATCAACCAAAATCATGTCTCTCATTGATTCCGCTGCCCAATTTTTCAAAAACGCAAATGATTTTTTCGATGCTTTCAAAACATTCCGCATCGTCCAATTCGTCATCTTCTAAAATCTTCTTGATTTCCTGCAACGCCTGATAGCACTTCATCTCCATCATTTCTTCCACGTTCATTTTCCATTTTGGCAACAATATTTCAAATTCTTCGAATTCCAATATTCTGTATAATATATCACGGTATAATTCCATTTTCTCCACCTCAAATCATAAACATGTTTTATGTTATAAAATATAACATATATTATAGCCAAATTGCAATCATAAACTATGTGCAAGGAGGCGATTTCATGCAAAACGAAAAATTGATCGTAAAACCAAAGAAAGCCAAAGGTGAAGATGGACATAAAGTATTTTCTATCCGTGTAAAAGATGAAATCGTAACACAGTTGGAAGAAATCTGCAAAAGAACTGGGCATAGCAGAAATGAGCTGATCGGTATGTTTCTGGAATATGCATTGGAAAATTGTGAAATAGAGGAAGCAAGAGAAGAAGAATAAACAACTCCATATCCACACAAAAAATAACAGCCCCGAATTTTTCGGCGGCTGTTTGTTATTTCCTGTTTTCTTTTATTCTTCTTCCTTTTCAAAATTCATTTCATCCTTTTCCCAAATACTACCACAGGCTCTTTCTCTTTTCAACGACTGCGCCTTTTCTGTTGCAAATTGCCCACAGGATTGGTATAATTTGAAATAATGAAATCTGAACGAACCA
>NZ_JAFUMA010000023.1 GCF_017483025.1 Anaerotignum sp.
AGTCTGTTGCATTTATGAAATGCGCAGAAGCACTGTTCCTGTTCTCCGGCGGTCTGACATTGGCATATATGACAAAGATCTTTGTATGCATCTTCCTGGAAGACAATCCTTACGGCGCACCTAAGGCTGTAAGAAAAGGCCCCTACATGAGCAAGCTGATGGCTGTTATTCTGGGTGTGATTGCGATCGCGCTGCCTGTTCTGGGTATTTTCCCTCATCAGACACAGAATACACTGGCAGATATGTGCGCACACTTTATGAATGCGCATACACCTGACCATGCAGTAAATTACTTTGCTTGGCTGAACCTGAAAGGCGCAGTGATCTCCATCTGTGTTGGTGTTGTGGTTTACTTCCTCTTCATCCGCAAGGTGCTGATGAGAAAGGACGAAAACGGCAATGTAGTTTACGTAGATTGCTGGCCCGAATGGTGCAACATCGAAGACAAGATCTATCGTCCTCTGCTGCTGGGTGTTCTGCCTTATATCGGCGGTTTCTTCGCCCGTATTGCAGGCAACCTGCTGGATGGTTTCATCTCTGTACTGAGTATGCTGATCTTCAATGATGACAACGGCCGTGTTGTTCCTCCTGAAGATAAATACTTCTCTGCATACACAGACTACGAAGCAGACCACGAAATGTATCGTGAAGGCTTTGCACAAAGCTTACTGCTGATCGGCATCGGTCTGACAATTGCGGTAATTTATATTATCGTTTGATTTAAAATTTAAGCTCCCGTATTTTCGGGAGCTTTTCTTTTTTTGCGGGAAAGCCGAATGGTTTGACAAAGTGGTGCATGCAGGGTAAAATCAAAGTAATATATTCTGCAGAAAAAGGAGCAGGGAATATGAATTTGAAAAAATTGATTGCATTGGGACTGGCCGGATGCTTCCTATTCAGCGGTTGTGCGGAGCAGAGGGCAGTGGCGCAGCAAATGTTGGAAAACAGCAAACAGGAAAACAGATATGAATCTACTTCCTTCGCTATGGATACTATTATGACATTCACCATCATCCATGAGGATGGGGAGGAATTGCTGATCGATGCGGAACAGGAAGTCCGTAGACTGGAGAATCTTCTTTCTGTTACCATAGACAACAGTGAAGTAAAACAAATCAACGAAAATGCAGGGAACGAGCCTGTTCGGGTATCTGCGGACACGCTTGCTTTGTTGCAAGCCGGTAAGGAGATGGGCGCGGCAACGGGAAATGCTTTTGACATCGCCATTTCGCCTGTGGTAAAAGCCTGGGGCTTCACGGAAGAAGAACACAGCGTACCCGCTCAGGAAACCATTGATGCACTGCTGACTTTGACGAGTTTGGATGATGTAACGGTGGATGTGGAAAACTCTACAGTTTATCTGGAAAAAGAGGGCATGGCAGTAGATTTGGGCGGCATTGCAAAAGGCTATGCTTCCGATAAGCTGGCAGAATTGCTGAAGGGCAAGGGCGTGGAATCGGCACTGCTTTCTCTGGGCGGTAATATTTGCGCCATTGGCACTAAGCCTGATGGTTCCCTTTGGAAAACAGCGGTGCAGAACCCTTTGGATGCCAATGATTATGTTGGTTTGCTGGAGGTCAGCGATATTTGTATCGTTACTTCTGGTGGCTATCAGAGATATTTTGAACAAAATGGCAAACAGTATCATCATATTATCGACCCCGCTACGGGCTGGCCTGCAGAAAGTGGCTTGCTTTCTGTGACTATCGTTTGCGAAAGTGGCACGAAGGCTGATGCCCTTTCCACAGCGTTGTTCGTTATGGGGCTGGATGATGCTCTGAAATACTGGAAGACCCAGAATGATTTTGACGCGATTTTTGTTACGACGGATGGAGAGGTCGTTGCAACAGAAGGGCTGAAAGATTCCTTTCAATTTGAAGGACAGGATAATGATTTTACTTACCGTTTGGCGGAAAGAGGATAAAGGAGGAAAATACTATGGCAAATTGCAAATGTAAAGAATTTCTGGAAAGTGTAACTTTCGAATGTGATTGGAAAGATATGGGTCTGATGGGCCTTTGCGTAGGTTCTTTGGGCGCGCTGGTAGGTATGTTAGTACCTGATAAATACAAAAATGCAGCGGCTTTCGGCGCTGGCGCAGGCTTTTTCCTGTCTGCAGTGGCAGTAACAGTAAAGAGCATCGAAGCTGCAAGAGAAGATGATTTCGATGAATATGAAGATTTTGAAGAATGGGAAGAATGGGATGACGAAGATGATGAGGAAGAAGGCTTCGTTATGAAAATTACTGCAGAAGAAGCAGAACCCGAAGCGTAAGAAAATCAGAGCCTTACTCCGAAAGGGGTAAGGGTTTTCATATATTTTTCTGAAGGAAAGGAGAAATGAGTATGGGTATTTTGAAAGTTGGCGTAGGCGCAGCCCAGGGCGTTCTTGCGGATGCATGGAGAGAGTATTTTTACTGCGATTCCATGGAAGCGGATGTGCTTGTGCAGAAGGGCGAACAGCGTCAGTCCAAGAGAGGCTTCAATACAAAGAAAAGTGAAAATATTATTTCCAATGGCTCCATCATTGCGGTCAATGAAGGACAGTGTATGATGATCGTGGAGCAGGGGAAGGTAGTGGAAGTCTGCGCGGAAGCAGGGGAATTTATCTATGATTCCTCTACAGAGCCCAGTATTTTCTATGGTGATCTGAAAAAAAGCATTGTTGACAGCTTCAAGCAGTTTGGTAAGCGTGTGGGCTTTGGCGGCGATACTGCAGGCGACCAGAGGGTGTATTTTTTCAATACGAAAGAAATTCTGGGGAATAAATATGGCACAGCCAACCCTGTGCCTTTCCGTGTGGTAGATGCCAATATCGGCCTGGATATCGATATTTCTATCCGCTGCCACGGCGAGTATGCTTACCGCATCACAGACCCGGTTTTGTTCTATAAAAATATCTGCGGCAACGTGGAGGATACATATACCAGAGAAAACATTGATTCTCAGCTGAAAAGTGAAATGCTGACAGCTCTACAGCCTGCTTTTGGCAAGATCTCTGCCATGGGTATCCGCTACAGTGCGCTGCCTGGTCATACGATGGAGCTTTCCAACGCTCTGAATGAAGTGCTGGCAGAAAAATGGGGCATCAGATATGGTATTGAAATCACATCCATCGGTGTGAACAGCGTGAAGGCTTCCGATGAAGATGAAGCCATGATCAAGGAACTGCAGAGAAATGCTACCCTGCGGAATCCTTCCATGGCGGCAGCCCATCTGGTGAATGCACAGGCGGAAGCGATGCAAAAAGCGGCAGCCAACGAAAGCACAGGCCCTATGATGGCCTTTGCCGGTATGAATATGGCGACCCAGGCTGGTGGCATGAATGCGGGTCAGTTTTTCCAGATGGCAGCACAGCAGCAACCTCAGCAGGCGGCGCAGCCTGCACCTGAACAGAATGGCTGGAACTGCACTTGCGGCAAAACAGGCAATATAGGTAATTTCTGTACAGAATGTGGCGGCAGAAAACCTGCGGACAACAGCTGGACCTGCGAATGTGGTTCTCAGAACAAAGGCAGATTCTGTCCTCAGTGCGGCAAGCCTAAGCCTGCAGGCGCATTGCAGTACAAATGCGATAAATGCGGCTGGGAACCTGAAGACCCCACGAAACCTCCTCGTTTCTGCCCCGAATGTGGGGATCCCTTCGGTGACGAAGACCAGAAATAAATGCTGAGGAATCGTAATATGGCAATATGAAATGAAACAAAGGCAAATCTTGCGGCACTGGTAACCGTGGAAAGAGAATGTTTCCGCCTCTGAAAGTGGCGACAGAAAAGAAACGAACTATTATTTCTGGGAAATAATATAATAGGAATAGAAAGGCTCTCGGGATCTTTCCGGGAGCTTTTGTATTTTTCTGAAAACAGAAATATGAATGCGGAATGAACAAAAGTACATTAAATGAAAACATTTTGTTAAAATATCTTAACAGACATTGACACTAAATTTAAAGGAATGATAAAATTGTTAGTAAATTACTAGGAAAATATGGAATTATCCGTGTGAAGAGGACAAATCTGACTGATTTTGGGGGATTTCGAAGGAAACGAGTCTGATTTGTCAAAAATCCAAGAGGGGAGGAGTTCTTCTGTTAGAGAATATTCGTTTGAAAGAAAAAATTATGGAATCCCTGGCATCAGTATTGCCGCTGACTGCTATTGTACTGCTTCTGAGCGTCACGCTGATGCCGCTATCTTCCGGGGCATTAGTGCTGTTTTTGTTTGGTGCGCTGCTTCTGATCGTAGGCATGGGCTTTTTCACTATGGGTGCTGATATGTCCATGATGCCAATGGGGGAAGGCATCGGTATGCAGATGAGCCAAGCAAAAAATGTAGGTTCACCTTTGTTCGTGTGCTTTGTTCTGGGTGCGCTTATCACCATTGCGGAACCGGATCTTCAGGTTTTGGCGGAGCAGGTGCCTGCTATCCCCAATAATATTCTGATCTTTTCCGTGGCAGCAGGGGTAGGTCTGTTTCTGATGATCGCCCAGATCCGTATCTTTTTTCATATTCCCCTGGCAAAGATGCTGTGTGTATTTTATCCGTTGGTGTTTATTTTGGCGTTTTTCGCGCCGGATTCCTTTATTCCCGTATCCTTTGACAGCGGCGGCGTGACCACCGGTCCTGTTACGGTACCCTTTATCATGGCTTTGGGTATCGGTCTGGCGACACTGCGAAGCGATAAGAATTCCCGTGAGGATAGTTTCGGTCTGATCTCTCTTTGTTCCATCGGGCCTATCCTGGCGGTAATGCTGCTGGGTATCTTTTATGAGCCTGATTCTGCCTTGTATTCTTCCACACTCATTCCAGAGGTGGAGACCACAAGGGATGCGGCAATGCTTTTTGCCCATGCTATCCCCGAATATTTCCATGAAGTGGCGGTAGCGCTGGTTCCCATCGCAGGTGCTTTTTTCATATTCCAGATTTTGTATAAGCGTTATAAAAAGCATCAGCTGCTTCGTGTTATTTTTGGTTTTATCTTTACGTATATTGGGCTGGCAATGTTCCTTTGCGGCGTAAACGTTGGCTTCATGCCCGTTGGTCAAATCATCGGCGGCGGCATTGCAGACAGTGCCTTCAAGTGGCTGCTGATTCCTATTGGTATGGTCATCGGTTACTTTATCGTTGCGGCGGAACCTGCGGTACACGTTCTGACAAAGCAGGTGGAAGAGATCTCCAATGGCTTTGTAACGGCGAAAATGATGCAGACGGCGCTTTCCGTTGGTGTCTGTATTTCCGTTGGTATCGCCATGCTGCGTATCCTGACGGGAATTTCCATTTTGTGGTTCCTGATCCCCGGGTATGCCTTTGCGCTGATCCTGACTCGCTATGTATCTCCCATTTTCACCGGTATCGCTTTCGACAGCGGCGGCGTTGCTTCCGGTCCTATGACGGCAACATTCCTGCTTCCCTTTGCTATGGGTGCCTGTGAAGCGGTTGGCGGCAATGTGATGACGGATGCCTTTGGTATCGTTGCCATGGTAGCCATGACACCTCTGATTACGATCCAGATGATGGGCTTTATCACACAGATGAAGGAAAGAGCAAAGCAGCATTTCATCGCTGTACAGCTCAACCAGCTGGAAGACGATATCCTGTATTTTGACTGAGATGGGGTGAAGGAATGAAAAATTTGAAAATTGAGCCTATGAAGCTCATTGTTTCCATCGTGGAGCGTGGACAGGGCAGAAATATGATCGATCTTTTTACCGGCCAGAAGATCACACACCATTTCCAGTGTATCGGAACAGGTACAGCTACATCTGAGATCATGGATCTGTTGGGGCTGGATAGCTTGGAAAAAGATGTGATTTTCAGCGTTGGGAAAGGTACCATGGTTAATCAGGTGATGAGGGATCTGAATAATGAGCTGCGTGGCAGCGCCTGCTCCAAGGGTATTGTATTTGATATGAAGCTGACAGCCATGGCCCATGTGACGGCTTTGGCGATCCAGATGAACGTACAGAATGAAACAGGAAGGGAGGATACCATGATGGAAGAAGGAATGGAAAACAGCATGATCCTTGTGACAGTCAATCAGGGCTTCACAGAGGAAGTCATGGAAACAGCCAGAAAGGCAGGGGCCCGCGGCGGCACCATTATCCATGCCCGCTGGGCAGGCAGTGAAAGCACAGAGGAATTCTATGGCATCACTGTACAGCAGGAAAAGGAGATCATTGCCATCGTGTCTCCTTCCAGCAAGAGAAATGAGATCATGGAAGCCATCAACAGCAACCATGGCATGAAAACAGAAGCCAGAGGGACAGTTTGTTCCCTGGCCATCGAAAATCTGGTTCGACTGGGTTAAAAATCAGGTGATAATTTCGGAAATGGGATTATCACCTTTTGCTTTTGGCAAAGATAGAGCAGGAGGGATAGATATGTATTATATCATTCAGAAAAACACATGGAAACGGACAAAGGAGGCGCCCGAAGAAAGCTTCATTGGGCTTTTTTCCTATGAAGAAATGGAAGCGGCGGGAAAGAAGCACCATATTTCCCTGGAAATACTGGAGGAAGCCAGACGGTTCAGCTATGGCAGATATGATTCCTACGAATCCTTTGACTGTGTTAGCTTGGAAATGCTGGATTTCGAAAATATCCTTCTGAGTCGCGGAAGTGTGATCGTCTATCTGGAGCAGGAGAGGGCTTTCTTTTTTACATCCCGCAAAGAGGAGGTAGAAAAGGAACTGGAAAGCATTTTTTCTTCTTTAGGGGAAAAATGTACCAGGGAACGGGTGCTTTATACCTTCTTCGAATTGCAGACAAAGGGGGATGACGTTGCCT
Source organism: Anaerotignum sp. (assembly GCF_017483025.1). Taxonomy (GTDB): domain Bacteria; phylum Bacillota; class Clostridia; order Lachnospirales; family Anaerotignaceae; genus Anaerotignum_A. The sequence continues at coordinate 6,785 of NZ_JAFUMA010000023.1, forward strand.
TTGACAGCATAGAAAAAGAAATCATGGATCTGGAGCAGGCCTTGATCGCCACAGGAAAGCGAGATTGCGTTTCGGAGATCATCAGCCTGCGGAAACGGCTTATGGTTTTGAAAAAATATTACGAACAGTTTTTGAATGTTCTGGATGTCCTGATCGAAAATGAGAATGGTATCTTTGATGGAAAGACTCTTCGCTCCTTCAAGATGCTCTATAGAAGGACAGAACGTCGCTTCCAGAATGTGCTGAACCTGCGGGAGGCAGTGACCCAGGTGCGGGAAAGCTATGAAGCGGAAGTGGATATCAGTCTGAATACTACCATGAAGATCTTTACTGTGGTGACCACCATTTTCCTGCCCCTGACCCTCATCGTAGGTTGGTATGGTATGAATTTCGATATGCCGGAATATGACTGGAAGCATGGATATCTTTTTGTTACGCTGGTTTCTCTGGCATGTATTCTTGGGATCATTTTCTTTTTCAAAAAGAAAAAATGGTTTTGATGTTTGCTTGGCGTGGACATCTGTAAAATTCTGCTGAACAAATTTGAAAAAACTGTTGACAGAAAATTACAAGATGATATAATAGTTTATGTATATCAAACAAGATATAGATAATGCGTTGATGAGGACAGTAGTCCTTTCCTGATGCCACAGAGAGGGATGCCTTGGTGCTTCGGTTCCAATGGGTGGGAGCATCCTGCTAGGGAGAGTGTATGAAGACCACCTCTGAGCGGCTCTAATACAGCCCGGTGACTCCGTTATCGTCTTGAAATGAGTGGTTTGTTGAAACAATTAGGGTGGAACCGCGGGAGTATGTACTCTCGTCCCTTTTCGTAGAGGAAAGTGGGGCGAGTTTTTTTATTGCCTTTTTCAGGAGGAACTCACTTCAGCTTTCAAGACCATTTATCTTTATAAAAGGAGAGAAGACTTATGAAAATCACATTAAAAGGCGGCGTGGTAAAAGAATTTGATAACGCTGTATCCGTACTGGACATCGCAAAATCCATCAGCGAAGGTCTGGCAAGAAATGCTTGCGCCGGTCTGGTAAATGGCGAAGTAAAAGATCTGCGTTATGTAGTAGAAGAAGATGCAGAAGTTGCTATCTGTACATTCGAAGATGAAGCTGGTAAGATCGCATTCCGTCACACAGCATCTCATATGCTGGCTCAGGCTGTAAAACGTCTGTACCCCGAAGCAAAGATCGCGATCGGTCCCGCTATCGCTGACGGTTTCTACTATGACTTCGACAGAGAAAAAGCTTTCACACAGGAAGAACTGGAAGCTCTGGAAGCTGAAATGAAGAAGATCGCAAAAGAAGATATCGCTATTGAAAGATTCGAACTGCCCAGAGCAGAAGCGATCAAATATATGGAAGACAGAAATGAACCCTATAAAGTAGAACTGATTCAGGATCTGCCCGAAGATGCTGTTATCTCCTTCTACAAACAGGGCGATTTCACAGACCTGTGCGCAGGCCCTCACCTGATGAGCACAAAAACAGTAAAAGCGATCAAACTGACATCCGTAGCTGGCGCTTACTGGAGAGGCTCTGAAAAGAACAAAATGCTGTCCAGAATCTATGGTACAGCTTACCCTAAAGCATCCGAACTGGAAGCATACCTGAACATGATCGAAGAAGCGAAGAAACGTGACCACAGAAAACTGGGCAAAGAACTGAAACTGTTTGCTCTTCTGGATGAAGGCCCTGGTTTCCCCTTCTTCCTGCCTAAAGGCATGGTGCTGAAAAACACACTGCTGGAATACTGGAGACAGATTCACAAAGAAGCAGGCTATGTAGAAATTTCCACACCTATCATTCTGAACAGAGAACTGTGGTACAGATCCGGTCACTGGGAACACTACAAAGACAATATGTACACAACAATCATCGATGAAGAAGATTACGCTGTTAAACCCATGAACTGCCCTGGTGGTATGCTGGTTTACAAACAGGATATGCACTCTTATAGAGACCTGCCTATGCGTGTGGCTGAAATCGGTCTGGTTCACAGACACGAAAAGAGCGGTGCTCTGCACGGCCTGATGCGTGTTCGCTGCTTCAACCAGGATGACGCTCACATCTTCATGACAGAAGAACAGATCAAAGATGAAATCTCCGGCGTTATCAGCCTGATCGACGGCGTATACAAACTGTTTGGTTTCAAATATCATATCGAACTGTCCACAAGACCTGAAGACAGCATGGGTTCCGACGAAGCTTGGGAAATCGCTACAAACGGTCTGCAGAACGCACTGGATGAAAACGGTATCGAATATACAATCAACGAAGGCGACGGCGCATTCTATGGTCCTAAGATCGACTTCCATCTGGAAGACTCCATCGGCAGAACATGGCAGTGTGGTACAATCCAGCTGGATATGCAGATGCCCGAAAGATTCGAACTGGAATACACAGCAGCTGATGGCACAAAGAAACGTCCTGTTATGATCCACCGTGTATGCTTCGGTTCCATCGAACGTTTCATTGGTATCCTGATCGAACACTTTGCAGGTCAGTTCCCCGTGTGGCTGTCTCCTGTACAGGTTAAGGTTCTGCCTATCTCCGAAAAATTCGCAGACTATGCAAACAGCGTAGCAGCTGCACTGGATGCAGAAGGTATCCGTGTTGAAACAGACCATCGTGCAGAAAAGATCGGTTACAAGATCAGAGAAGCAAGAAACGAAAGAGTTCCTTACATCATCGTTGTTGGTGAAAAAGACCAGGAAGCTAACATGGTTTCCCTGCGTTCCAGAAAGAACGGCGAAGAAGGTCAGGTTGCTCTGGCAGATTTCATTGTAAGAATCAAAGAAGAAATCGCAACAAAAGTTCTGGATTAATCCAGATATCAAAAAGGCGGAGAGGAATCTCTGCCTTTTTTATTGACTTTCTCATGTGTTTCAGATAAAATATCAAAGATAACGTCAAATTAAAAAAGTTTGAAAAAACAAGAAAAAAGGTTTGACAATAATGTATACACATGGTATACTACTACGGTAAACAAAGAAGAAGTTCCGCTTCTCACCTTATGGCATGAGCAAATAGGGTTAATACAGTATTTGAAACAGGGTGAAACTCTGTTTTTCTGTGTGCGGCGGATTCTTCCGGCGCTTTTCTTTTTGTAAAGCGCTTGTGGACACAGTCTATTTGGGAGGTGCTTGACAATTACTGAATTAATGATTAACGAACAAATCAGGGACAAAGAAATCAGACTGATCGACGAAAACGGCGAACAGCTTGGTATCGTTTCTTCTAGAGAAGCCCAGAAAATCGCTGACGAAAGAAAGCTCGATCTGGTAAAGATCGCACCAACAGCGAAACCCCCCGTATGCCGCATCATGGACTACGGTAAATACAAATTCGATCAGGCTAAGAAAGAAAAAGAAGCCAGAAAGAAACAGAAAACTGTTGATGTAAAGGAACTGCGTTTGTCCCCCAGCATCGATACACATGATGTTCAGGTAAAAGTCAAAAAAGCAAACGAATTTTTGAAGGACGGCGACAAGGTTAAAATCAGCATCCGTTTCAGAGGCCGTGAAATCGGTCATTCCAAAGTTGGTATGCAGATCATGGAAGATTTTGCAAAGGCAACTGAAGAATTTGGCGTAGTTGATAAACAGCCAAAAATGGAAGGCAAGAGCCTGGTTATGTTCCTGGCACCAAAGAACTGATCCGCAAAAGCGGAAGGAAACTATCACAAAACATTTTTAGGAGGACAATACAATGCCTAAGTTGAAAACAAAAAAAGCTGCTGCTAAAAGATTCAAAATCACTGGCACAGGTAAACTGAAAAGAAACAAATCCAACACACAGCACATTCTTGGTAAAAAGTCCAGAAAGAGAAAAAGAAACCTGAGACACGCTACAACAGTTGACAGAACAGTTGAAAACAAAGTGAAAAAGACACTGCTGCCCTACGCTTAATCGGCAGTCTTGGGATAACTATTTTTCGAGTATATTTATTAGGAGGACTTTACAATGGCAAGAGTAAAAGGCGCGCTGAACGCTAGAAAAAAACATAAAAAAGTACTGAAGCTGGCTAGAGGCTACCGTGGCGCTAGAAGCAAACAGTACAGAGTAGCAAAACAGTCTGTAATGAAAGCAATGGCATTCGCTTTCGCTGGCAGAAAACAGACAAAGAGAGAATACAGAAGCCTGTGGATCGTAAGAATCAACGCAGCTGCAAGAATGAACGAAATCTCTTACAGCAAACTGATCCATGGCCTGAAAGTAGCTGGCGTAAACATCAACAGAAAAATGCTGGCTGAACTGGCTGTATCCGATCCTGCTGCTTTCACAAAACTGGTTGAAACAGCAAAAGCAGCTCTGTAATTTATAACAGATCATGCAACCAAAGGCTTTCATCTTAGGATGAGAGCCTTTCTTTTTTGAGGTGCATTTATGGAAACGATTTTAGTAAAGGCCGGGGGCTTCTTATTTATGATTGCTCTGGGTTTTGTTTTGAAAAGAATAGGACTGTTTTCCCTGAATGACAGTGGGCTTTTGAGCAAACTGGTATTGAAGATCACGCTGCCTATGACCATTATCAGCAATTTCCGCGGGCTGGAGTTGAATCGCAGCTATCTGATGGCTATTGGAATTGGTTTTGGGGTACATATTGCAGCGATCGCAGTGGTACTTTTACTGACGCGAAAGAAATCTCCTGCCCATAAAGCCTTTTATATCATCAATACATCAGGCTATAATATTGGTCTTTGTACGCTGCCCTATATGTCCAGCTTTTTTGCAGCAGAGGCGGTGGCTCTGGTCTGCATGTTCGATGTAGGCAATGCTATCATGTGCTTTGGTATTACATTTGCTATTGCAACAATGGTATCCAAGGGAAGAGAAGGTATCAACGGAAAGGAAATTTTGAAAACGCTGTTTTCTTCTATGCCTTTTGTAACATATCTGGTGATGATCATTCTTTGTGCGGCTAAGGTACAGCTTCCTGTGCCTGTGTATACCGTTGCGGGGATGATCGGACAGGCTAATGCATTCCTGGCAATGCTGTTGATCGGTATCCTCTTCGAACCTAAGATCAACAGGGAAGAATTGAAAGATATGGCAGGGGTATTTTGCCTGCGTATGGGATTAGGTGTCGCTTTTGCGCTGCTGATCTATTATTTCCTTCCTGTGCCGCTGATGTATAGGCAGATCTTATCTATCATCGTATTTTCACCTATCCTCAGCGTTGCGCCCATTTATACGGAACGCTGCGGATATAATCGCTCTGTGGCTGCAGTATTAAATTCAATGATGCTGCCTTTCAGTATGGTTGTGATGACGATATTACTGATGATCCTGCAGGTATATTGAAATTGCGTTCCTTCGGGAGCGCTTTTTTAATTAGTAAAGATCTATTCGCCTGAAAAAGACAAGCCGTTCAGGGAAAAGAGTAGTGTATGCAGTATAACGCTGAAAAAGGAAAAAAGGAGCAGAGAAAAAACTGTGATTTGTCTGAGGAGTGAAAAAAATTAACGGGAATGATTGATTTGTTGTTGACAAATGATTTCAGAGTATTATAATAGGTTCTAAATTGTTTTTATTTAAAGACATGAAAAACAAAAGAAATTGATGTCATACAACGAACAAAGTGAGGAGTGGTATAAATGGCATTGAATACTGAAAAATGCAGCGCATTGGTTGAAAGAGATAAGAAGGTCGTAGCACCCTGCCAGCACCTTTCTTATTATCCTATGGTAATCAAAAAGATCGATCAGGACGTAATTTACGATGAAGACGACAACCAGTACATCGACTTCCTGTCCAGCGCATCTTCCCTGAATCTGGGCAGCTGCCATCCCGTTGTAACAGCAGCGGTAAAAGAACAGCTGGATAATTACTCTCAGTATACAATCGCTTATACATATGGCAAAAAGAGCATCGAATATGCAGAAAGACTGACTTCTGTATATCCCGGCGGTGTTCCTGCAAAAATCGTTTTCGGTAACTGTGGTTCCGACGCCAATGATGCAGCAGTGAAATTTGCAAGAGCTTACACAGGCAGAAGCAAGATCATCACATTCATCAATGCTTACCACGGCAGCACATACGGTTCTATTTCCATGTCCATGGTAACAACACGTATGCGTGCAAAAATGGGCCCCATGCTGCCTGATATCTACTGCTTCCCCTTCTATGATGCAGCTTATGATGATGAAACATGCGAAAAAGAATGTATCGCAGATATCGAAAGAGCATTCGCAACATACCTGCCTGCAGATGAAGTTGCAGCAGTGGTCATCGAACCCGTACAGGGTGATGCAGGTCTGCTTGCAGCACACCCCATCTTTATGAAAAAACTGTATGAACTGTGCAAAAAGAATGGCATCCTGTTCATCTCTGAAGAAGTACAGCAGGCTTTCTGGCGTACTGGTAAATTCTTTGGTATCGAACATTATGATATCGTTCCTGATGGTATCATCATGGGTAAATCCATCGGCGCAGGTTTCCCTCTGGGCGGCTTCATGGCAAGAACAGAAATCATGGATTGTCTGCCTGCACCTGCTCACCTGTTCACACTGGGTGGCAACGCAACAGCTTGTGCAGCCGGCGTAGCAGCTTTCGACTACATGCAGTCTGATGAATTCCAGAAGATTCTGGCGGATAATACAAAACTGATGCAGGAATGTCTGGATGATGTTATGGCAACATTCCCTGATCTTGCTACAGGTACAAGAGGTATCAATACTTCCAGAGGTATCGTGATCACAAAGAAAGATGAAAACGGCAACAACGTTCCCGATGCGACAGGTACATACAAGATCCTGTACAGAGCATACGAAAGAGGTCTGCTGGTAATTTCCCTGGCAGATAATATCCTGAGAATCCAGCCCCCTCTTAACATCAAACCTGAAAATCTGAAAAAAGGCTTCGAAATCATCAAAGCATCCATCCAGGATTATCTGAATGGTGATATTCCCGATGATGTTATGAAATTCCGTGCTGGTTGGTAATCATAAAAATAACCCCGACAATTGTCGGGGTTTCTTTTATTTGCAAAGCAGGAGATACAGATCATTGACATTGGTGCCTGTAGGTCCTGTCAGGATAAGGGCATCGGCTTCTGCTAAAGCACGGTTGGAATCGTTTTCGGCCAGAACAGCGGGGATAGTAATTCCTTTCTTTTCCAGAATGGCTTTCGTATTGCCGTCAACGATGCCGCCGGCAGCGTCTGTAGGGCCGTCAGTACCGTCAGAACCTGCAGCGGCAACCACAACGCTTTCCGTACCGCTGATGCCTTCTGCTGCGGAAAGGGCCAGCTCCTGATTTCTGCCGCCTTTGCCTTTGCCTGTAATGCGAACGATAGTCTCACCGCCGCAGATGATGGCACAGGGAGGCTTCAGAGGCAGACCGTCTTTTTGAATGGTTTTCGCGATGGAAGCAAGGAATTTACCAGCTTCTTTGGCTTCACAATCAAGCATATTTGTCAGGATCAGCGGTGTATAGCCAAGGGATTTTGCAGATATTGCTGCATCTTCGCAAAGCTGAGTGACACTTCCTGTGATTTCCATGGTCACATTGGAAAGGGATTTGGGCGTTTCTTTTGCCAGCTCTGCTTTCATTTCTTCTGTCAGCTGCAGACCATATTTTTCCGCTACTGCAAAGGCTTCTTCGGATGTGGAAGCATCGGCGCAGGCAGGGCCGGAAGCAATGGAATCAGGCCTGTCGCCCAGAATATCGCTGAGGGCAATGCAGTACACCTTCGCAGGGGCGCAAAGTTCTGCAAATCCACCGCCTTTGACTGCGGAAAGATGTTTACGAATCGTGTTGATTTCTACGATATCCGCGCCGCATTTCAAAAGCTGGTCAGTGATATCCAGAAAATCAGCTAATCCAAGATTTCCTGCAGGCTTTTCGAACAAGGCGGAGCCGCCGCCGGAAACAAGAAAGAAAACAGTATCCTTTTCTGTCAGATCGGATACAGCTTCAATAATTTGTTTTGTACCGCTGATGGTATTTTCATCGGGGAGAGGATGGCCTGCTTCTAAAATTGTGAACCCGGGGATGTCTCCCTGAGAATGGTCATATTTTGTTAAAACGATGCCTGTGTCGATTTTGTGGGGAATATTTTCTGCCGCCGCCTTTGCCATGTTCCATGCGGCTTTGCCGATGGCGATGACGATGACTTTTCCTTGGAAATTAAATTTTTTGCCGCAGATGGCTTTTTTTACTGCTTCGTCGGGCAGGGAAGCCTGAATGGCATCGTGGATGATCTTCTTTGCATATGATAGAATCTCATTCATGTGAAATAACACCTCTTTTGTAAGTAGATTCGATTTTTATCAGTGTATCATATAGATAAGAAAAAGGAAATAGCAGAGGGACTATGTTTTGTGGGAAAAAAGATGTTCTTTCAAACGGGAAAAAGAGCCAACGGGAAATTGGCTCTTTGTAAAAAAAGGGGAGGGTATGTATACTATGTAATGTCTGTCCTCTCTTAAGGACATCTTTATAATACTTTGTCAATATGAATTGAGTATGACTGAATTGTAAACAAACTATGAACATTTAGAGAAAAGAGAAAATTAAGATGTTCTTCGCTGTTTTTCTTTCGGATTCTGTGGTAATATAGTCGCTGGAAGGAGTGAAAGAAATGTTTGGAAAACAGGAAGTAAAAGCCTTTTTGGAAGCAAAAGGTATTCCCTTTGAATGGGTAGAACATAAAGCTGTTTATACCATCGACGAAATGGAGGACCTTGGTCTGGAGGATATGGAAGATATCGCAAAAAATCTGTTCCTGAGAGATCAGAAGGGCAAACGCCATTTTCTGATCGTTATTCGGGCCAATAAACAGGCAAACCTGAAGGAATTGGGTGAAAAACTGGGCATCGGTAAGCTGTCCTTTGCCTCCGAAGAACGTCTGGAAAAATATATGAAGCTGACAAAGGGCGCGGTAACACCTCTTGGTGTGCTGAATGATGAAAACTGTGCTGTGGAAGTATTCTTCGATGAAGATTTCCTACAGATGGGAAAAATCGGCGTGCATCCCAATGAAAATACGGCTTCTGTTTACCTGGCAACAGAAGATCTCCTGAACATTATCCGTGAACATGGCAATAAACTGGAAATCGTTTCTTTTGCGTAAGTTTCTCTGAAAAATCATTGAGAAAGGCTTGCTTTTGTGATAAACTATATAAGATTGTGGAAAGTATGTCCTTTTCGCAAAATGAACACGTTTTGAGAGGAAAAAATTATGGAGATCAAAGCAGGAACTGCTGTCAAACCCAGTGATTTGGAACTGGAAAGACAGCTGGAATATATTCGTGCCATTCGTGAGCAGAATGATGCCTTTGAAGCGGAAAACGGCAGAAAGAAGAAATTCTATTCTTTAGCCATGGGCTGTCAGATGAATGCCCATGATTCCGAAAAGCTGGAAGGCATGCTTTCCGAAATGGGCTATGAACCCACAGAGGTGGAAAAAGAAGCAGATTTTATTATCTATAACACCTGCTGTGTTCGTGAAAATGCCGAGTTGAAGGTGTATGGCAAGCTGGGTTGGCTGAAGCACTATAAAGAAGCCAAAAACCCCGATGCCATCATTGCTCTGTGTGGCTGCATGATGCAGCAGGAAACTGTGCTGGCGACCCTGCGTCAGAAATACCGTCATGTAGATATCGTTTTCGGTACATTCAACCTGTACAAGCTGCCTGAACTGGTGGCAACTCGTATGGAAAGCGGCGAAACGGTCTATGATATCTGGCAGGCCCATCAGGAAGTGGTGGAAGACCTGCCTGCCATCAGACATTTCCCTTATAAGGCCTCTGTCAATATCATGTTTGGCTGCAACAATTTCTGTTCTTACTGTATCGTGCCCTATGTGCGCGGCAGAGAGCGCAGCCGTACGCCCGAGGATATCCTGGCAGAAGTACGGAAACTGGCGGCAGATGGCGTAAAAGAAGTCATGCTGCTGGGTCAGAATGTAAATTCTTACGGAAAGAATCTGGAAAACCCCGTTTCCTTCGCAGAACTCTTGCGTATGGTAAACGAGGTGGAAGGTATCGAACGTATCCGTTTTATGACGTCCCATCCCAAGGATCTTTCTGATGAATTGATAAAAGCTATGGCGGAATGTGACAAAGTCTGCAAATATTTGCACCTGCCTGTACAGAGCGGCAGCAGCGAGATCCTCAGACGTATGAACCGCCACTATACAAAGGAATCCTATATGGAGATCGTACGAAAGGCGAGAGAGGCTATGCCCGGCATCACTTTGAGTACAGATATCATCGTGGGTTTCCCCGGCGAAACGGAAGAAGATTTCCAGGAAACACTGGATGTCATCCGCCAGTCTCGCTACAGCACAGCATTTACGTTCATCTATTCCAAGCGGACAGGCACTCCTGCGGCTACCATGGAAGACCAGGTGCCCGAGGATGTGGTGAAAGACCGCTTTGACAGGATGCTGAATGTGCTGAACCCTATCGTCCATGAAGTACATCAGGAACAGGTGGGTAAGGTGATGACTGTATTTGCGGAAGAAATGAGCAAACAGGATAAATCCATCCTGACGGGCCGCGCCGACAATAATATGCTGGTGCATTTCCCCGGTACGGAAGATTTGATCGGTCAGATGGTTTCCGTTAAAATCATCGCAAATAAAACATTCTATTTAATTGGTGAAAGGATTTAAGGTGAAACATTATGGCAACAGTATTTGAAATGGCAAGAGCATTGGGCGAAGAACTGCAGAAAACTCCTCAGGTAGAAGCACTGCTGGCTGCAAAAGAAGCATATGAAAACGACCCCGAAATCAAAAAACTGGTAGAAGAATATACAAAACTGCACTATGATTTCGAAGCAAAAATGCAGGCTGGCGGCATCCCTGTAGAAGAACAGAGAGCATTCAACGAAGAAATGAAAGCAAAAGGCGAAGCAATCAGAACAAACAAACTGGCTGCTGATCTGTATGTTGCAGAACAGAACTTTAATAACTTCCTGAATTCTGTATTCAACATCATCACAGCAACTCTGACAGGCGAAGAACCCGAAGCTGCTGGTGGCTGCGATCCCAGCTGCTGCTCTTCCTGCGGCGGCGGCTGCCACTGAGAATAAGTCTCAACTATATTGATTTTTTACCCGAATGGAGGATATCAAGAGCGATACCCTCTATTCGGGTTTGCTCGTAAAATAGGGAGAAGGAGGAAGGACATCCATGGCGAAGATCACACCCATGATGCAGCAATACTTTGAAATCAAAGAAAACTATAAGCATTGCCTGCTTTTTTTTCGTTTAGGGGATTTTTACGAAATGTTTTTTGAGGATGCTGTTATTGCGTCCAAGGAACTGGAGATCACCCTGACGGGGAAGGACTGGGGGCAGGAAGAAAGAGCCCCTATGTGCGGCGTGCCTTTCCATTCCGCAGATGGGTATATTGCCCGTCTGATCGATAAGGGATATAAGGTGGCGATCTGTGAACAGGTGGAAGACCCCAAGGCGGCGAAGGGTCTGGTAAAACGTGACGTTGTTCGTGTCATTACCCCCGGTACTGTTGTGGATAACACTGTTCTGGATGAAACCAAGAACAACTATATTCTCTCTGTTTACAGCAGCAACAGCGGTTACGGCATCGCAGTCTGCGACGTGACCACCGGTGAATTTCAGACAACAGAATTCGGCAGCGTACAGGCGGCAGCAAAAATTCTGGATGAAACGGCTCGTTTCTCTCCTGCGGAGCTGATCTGTAATTATGAGTTTCTGGAAAGCCCTCTGGCGAAGGAGATCGAGCAGCGTTTTCGTTTATACCTCAACGATATCGATAGCCGCATGTACGATTACAATACCGCAAAGGATGCCTTGCTGAAGCATTTCAAGGTGAAAACCTTGGAAGGTTTTGGTCTGAAGAAAAAACTTCTGGCGATTTCCGCTTCCGGCGCCCTGATGTGGTATCTGAATGAAACACAGAAAAATGATTTGAGCCATATCTCCATTCTGAAATATTACACCACAGGCGATTTCATGCTGTTGGATGTTTCCAGCCGCAGAAACCTGGAACTGACGGAGACCATGCGCGAAAAAAATAAAAAAGGCTCTCTCCTGAGCGTAGTGGATAAAACCCAGACAGCCATGGGTGCCAGACTTCTGCGCAAATGGGTGGAACAGCCTTTGCTTTCCAAAGAGGAGATCAATAAAAGACTGGATGGGGTAGAGGAATTGTTTGATGATTTGTTCCTGAGGGAGGAAATCAAGGATATCCTGCGCTCCATGTACGATTTTGAGCGTATCATGTCCCGCGTGGTGTATCAGAATGCCAATGCGCGAGATTTGGCTGCTCTGAAAAACTCCATCGAAAATCTTCCTTTGATGAAAGATATTCTGGCAAGATGCGAAAGCCCTTATCTGAAGGAACTTCATGACCAGCTGGATCCTCTGGAAAATATCCATGAACTGATTTCTCAATCCATCGTGGAAGACCCTCCCTTCTCTGTACGAGAAGGCGGTATGATTCGTGAAGGCTTCAATGAGGAACTGGATACATACGTAAAAGCCAAAGAAAACGGCACTACTTGGATCAAACAGCTGGAAGAGGAAGAAAGAGAAAAAACGGGCATCAAAAACCTGAAAGTACGTTATAATAAGGTTTTTGGTTATTATATCGAAATCACAAAATCCAATCTGGAGATGGTGCCTGAAACCTATATCCGTAAGCAGACCCTTGCCAATGCGGAACGTTTTATCACACCAGAGCTGAAGGAGCTGGAAGAACTGATTTTGGGTGCAGAGGACAATATTACGACTCTGGAATACGATATGTTCTGCGAAATCAGAAATGCCGTTGCGGCGGAAGTGGAACGCATCCAGTATTGTGCCCATATTGTTTCTGTGATTGACTGCCTGCAGTCTCTGGGGGAAGTTGCCCAGAGTATGAATTATACAAAGCCTGTGGTGGATGACAGCGATATCATCGACATCAAAGGCGGCAGACACCCCGTGGTGGAAAAAATGATGAGCGGTCAGTTCATTCCTAATGATACCTACCTTGACCAGGAAGACACACGCCTGGCGATCATCACAGGCCCCAATATGGCGGGGAAATCCACCTATATGCGTCAGACAGCCCTCATCGTTCTGATGGCGCAGATCGGCAGTTTTGTTCCTGCGGAGGAAGCACATATCGGTATCGTGGATAGAATTTTTACCCGTGTGGGCGCGTCCGATGATCTTTCTGCAGGCCAGAGTACCTTCATGGTGGAAATGACGGAAGTAGCCAATATCCTGAATAATGCCACATCCAAAAGTCTGCTCATTCTGGACGAGATTGGTCGTGGTACAAGTACCTTCGATGGTCTGTCCATCGCGTGGGCGGTACTGGAATACATTGCTGATACGAAACAGATTGGCGCAAAAACTTTGTTTGCGACCCACTACCATGAACTGAGTGAACTGGAAGGCAAGCTTTCTGGCGTGAAGAATTACTGTATCGCTGTGCAGGAGCAGGGGGAAGATATCATCTTCCTGCGTAAGATTCAGCGCGGCGGCGCGGACCATAGCTATGGTGTACAGGTAGCAAGACTGGCGGGCCTGCCCAATAAAGTCATCCGTCGAAGCGGTCAGATATTGAAACAACTGAACGCGGCGGATATTACGAAAAAAGCGAAAAAAATCGCTGTGGAATCCAAGGAACAGCAGGAAGAAACAGCGAAACAGATAGATATGTTCAACATTGCCGAAACACAGCTGGCGGATGAACTCTCCAAGCTTGACGTGATGGCAATGACCCCTATCGAAGCCCTGCAGACATTGTTTGAACTGCAGAAAAAGGCCAAGGGGATGTAAATTAGAAGGAAGGAGGAGGACATTTGCAGAAAATTCGACTGCTGGACTCCAAAACCATCAATAAAATAGCGGCAGGGGAAGTTGTAGAATCCCCCAAATCCGTGGTAAAGGAACTGACGGAAAATGCCATCGATGCCGGCGCAAGCAGCGTTACGGTGGAAATCAAAGAAGGCGGTATTTCCTATATCCGCGTAGCGGATAACGGCAGCGGTATTCCGAAGGAACAGGTGAAATCCGCATTCCTGCGCCATGCAACCAGCAAAATGAGCCAGATTGAAGATCTGGAGCATATCTTCACACTGGGCTTCCGCGGCGAAGCTTTGGCCAGTATCGCAGCGGTGGCACAGGTGGAAATGCTGACGAAAACCAGAGACGAGGAAACGGGTACCCGCATTTGCATCAATGCAGGGGAAATCGAAGTGATGGAGGACACAGCTTGCAGAGAAGGCACTTCCATTACGGTGAAAAATCTGTTTTATAACGTACCTGCCCGTAGAAAATTCTTAAAAAAACCTGCCACAGAGAGCGGATATGTTTCCGATCTGGTAAACAAAATCGCTCTGGGTCATCCCGAAGTGGCAATTCAATACATCAATAACGGCACAACGGTGCTGCATACGGCTGGAAATAATGACCCCAAGACAGCGGTATTCTATGTTTACGGCAAGGATGCGGCAAACAATATGTTGCCTATCTCCTATAAAAAGGGCGAATATGCGGTCAGCGGTCTGATCGGCAAGCCTGAGCTTTGCAGAGCCAACCGTAATTATGAAAATCTGTTCATCAACGGCAGATTCATCAAAAATCAGGTGGTTTCCTCTGCAGTGGAGGATGCCTATAAAACAAAACTCATTATTGGAAAATTTCCTGTATTCGTACTGAATCTGGAAGTGGAACCTGCCTTGGTGGATGTGAACGTACATCCTGCCAAGCTGGAAGTTCGTTTCAAAAATGATGATGAAGTATATGAATTCTTCTATACAGCTGTTTCCAAGGCACTGCAGGAAACGGTGCTGATCCCCAAGGCGGTTCTGGAAAAAGACAAAAAGCCTAAAGAAAAACAGCCTGAACCAGAACAGCAGACCCTTGCGGATAACTTCAAGAAAGAAGAAATTCCTGCAAAGCCTGCAGAAAAGGTTGTGGATAAACCTGCAGAAAAACCTGCGGAACATCCAAAGTTTGAAAGCGTGATTCTGCCGAAAGCGGAACTTCCTGGAACAGAGGCACCAAAGGTAGAGGAGAGACCTTCCGCACCTGTTCCTGCAGGTGGCAGAAGTGTAGATGAATTGCTGAAACGCAAACCTTCCGCCAGCGGCGTTGCCCAGAAGGCAGAACCTTATCTGAAAAAGGAAGCTGTACAGGAAAAGAAAGTTGAATTGCCTAAGGCAGAACCTGTTCAGCCCAAGGTCGAACCTGTACAGAAGGTCGAACCTCCCGTAAATGTAAAGCCCGAACAGGGAGAAATTCCTGTGGCAAAAGAGAAAATAAAAGAAGAAAAGAAACCTTTCTTCCATAATTATAAAATCATTGGTCAGGTGTTCCGCACCTACTGGATCGTGGAACAAGGCGAATGCCTCTATCTGATCGACCAGCATGCGGCCCATGAACGCATCCTCTATGAAGAACTGATGAATAAATTCAAAGAGGAGCATGTGGTTTCTCAGCGTATGCTGACGCCGTTGATGTTGAATCTGACCCCTTCTGAAGTGGAAACTTTGAAGGACAACAAAGAACTGTTGGAAAGCTTTGGTTTTGAACTGGAGGATTTCGGCGGCAAATTTGCACTGCGTTCTACGCCTTATCTGCTGCAGAATCCCAGCAGTGTCGGCTTCTTTACAGAAATTCTGGACAGGTTGGCGGAAGAACGTATCACAAACGTATATGATACAAAGATACTGGCGGTTGCGACCATGGCGTGCAAGGCTGCAGTAAAAGGCCATGATGTGCTGAGCGTTCGTGAAGCGGAGGCCCTTATCCATCAGCTGTTGAAACTGGAGCATCCCTTTACCTGTCCCCATGGCAGACCGACTATCATTGAATTGACAAGATACGAAATGGAAAAAATGTTCAAAAGAATTCAGAATTAAGGTGAATGTATGAAAAAACCTTTGATCGTTATTGGCGGGCCTACCGCCTGCGGCAAAACAGGATTTTCCATTAAATTGGCAAAGGAGATCGGCGGTGAGATCATTTCTGCTGATTCCATGCAGGTATACAGATATATGGATATTGGAACTGCAAAAGTGACTCCCGAGGAAGCTGATGGTGTGCCTCATTATCTCATTGATGAATTTGACTCTGATGAGGAATACAACGTGATGCTGTTCCAACAAAAGGCAAAGGCCTATATGGAAGAGATATGGGCAAAAGGGAAAATCCCTATCCTTGTTGGCGGTACTGGCTTCTATATCAATGCACTGCTCTATGATAACGACTTTACAGAAACGGATAATGATACTTCCTACCGTGAAGAATGTTATAAACTGGCCCGGGAACAGGGCCCCGAAGTTCTTTATGAACGCCTGAAAGAAATTGACCCGGAATACGCAGAAAATATCCATGCCAATAATGTGAAGCGCGTGACCCGCGCTTTGGAATATCATTACCTGACAGGGCAGAAATTTTCTGAACATAATGCAGAACAGAAGGAGAAGGAAACCCCTTACGATGCGGCAGTCGTCATCCTGAATATGGACAGAGAAAAACTGTATGAACGGATTGAATTGCGTATCGATATTATGATGGAGCAGGGGCTTCTGGAAGAAGTAAAGAGTTTGCTGGAAAAAGGCTATACACCTGATCTTGTCTCCATGCAGGGGATCGGCTACAAGGAATTCATTCCTTATTTCAATGGGGAATGTACCTTGGAAGAGGCGGTTACCCAACTGAAAACCAACACCAGACGCTTTGCAAAACGGCAGTTGACCTGGTTCCGCCGACAGATCGATGGTCTTTGGGTGGATTTGAGTAAATCCACGGGCGAAGAGGCCATGGCGGATGTATTGGGATATTTAAAAGAGCAGGAAATCCTGTAAGAAAGAAAAGAGAAAAAGCGGAAAGGAGTTTCGAAATAATGAAAAAATCTTTCGCAAAATATATTGCTTTATTTTTGGCTATGACGGTAGCCCTTGGTACAGCCGGCTGCGGCAAGGATAAAGCGGAGCAGCAGGAAGAAAATGCTGTGGTAAGTGAAGAAGGAACAGATAAAGAAGCAGAGACTGCAGAAGGCGAGGAAAAAGCCGTTGCAAAGGATGCCCTGCAGACAGCTTTCGTGCAGGCTGATGGTGCGCCCAGCGTGGCAGCATCTGCGGCGATTCTGATTGAAGCATCCACGGGTACGATTTTGTATGAAAAGGATGCGGATAAAAAAATGTATCCTGCCAGTATGACAAAAATGCTGACAGCTATGGTGGCTTTGGATTATTTTGAACCGGAAGAACTGATCAAGGTTGGTTCCGAGATCAATGAAGTTTCTCTGGATTCCAGTAAGGCTGGCCATCAGGTTGGCGAAATGCTGACGATCAAAAATGCCATCCGCGGTCTGATTATTCCTTCCGGCAACGATTCTGCCAATGTGGTTGCGGCAGCGGTAGCAAGAAGGGCAGAAAATGACGACAGCCTTGGTTTTACCAAGTGTGAAGCTGTTTTCACTGAACTGATGAACAAAAAAGCAGAAGAACTTGGCGCAACAAGCAGCCATTTTGCCAATGCCCATGGCTATCATGCAGAAGACCACTATACCACTGGCCATGATATGGCGCTGCTGGCAAGAGCATTTATGGAAAATGAAACGCTTGCGGAGATTGCCAATGAAAAGAGCTTTTTTGGCAATGGTGCGGATAACATGTTTGACAGTAATGAAAACATCAAGACGCAGGAATACGCATGGACAAGCCATAATCTTCTGATTACCAGTGGCGAATACAATTATGCTTATGCAACAGGCATCAAGACTGGCTTTACTGATGAAGCGGGGGATTGCGTTGCGGCAGCGGCGGAAAAAGATGGTGTACAGCTGATTGCAGTCATCTTCAATTCTGAAGACCCTGGCCGTTGGGAAGATGCAAAGAACCTCTTCGAATATGGCTTCAATCATTATCAGAAAACAGAAATTGCGAAAGCAAATGTTGCTATCGAAGAAGTGCCTTTGACAAAACATAAAAAATCTGAAGGGGATACTCTTGCAGTGGTATTCCAGGAAGATCTGGTGACATTCCTGCCTGCATCTGCAGCAGACAGCCTCAAAGCAACTGTGACATATAATGATATTTATGCAGTAACAGACAAGGAAGGCAATGTTTCCCTGAAAGCACCTATTGATAAGGGAACAGAAATCGGTACCGTTTCTTATGAAGTAAACGGCAAGACCGTTCTGGAGGCACCTGTTTATGCCGGCAGAGATGTATCCAAGGGCAATATTCTCAGCTTTATCGGGTATTTCTTCAAAAATCTGTTCACCTTGAAGGGCATTCTGACGTTGGTTGGTATCGTTGCGGTGGTTGCTATTGTTGTTATCATCATCAAGATCATCAGTAACAGAAGAAACAGATGCAGAGGCGGCTATAGTTTCGGTTCCGGTCTGAGTATGGGCGGCAGCAGAAGAAGAATGAAAGCACCCCGCAGACGCAGAGGCGGCAGAAGAAGATTTTAAGTAAAATAAAAAGGAGTTTCCAATATGGAGACTCCTTTTTTATGCTTGTTAATCTTCTTTTTTCTCTTTTCTGGGAGGGCGGGGACCTTCGTACTGATAATAGTCTGTTTTGATACGGCCGTTGAAGAGTTTTCTCTTTCTGTCCGCTTTTCTGCCGAAAAGAGATTCGAAATATTCCATGGAAGTGATGACGTATGTGGACCATGTGGTGTCAGTTTTCATGGTTGCACCCAAAGCGCGATACATATTTTCAACTTCCTTCAATTCACCGATACGTTCACCGTAGGGAGGGTTGGAAATCAGCACGCCATATTTCCCGGGCAATGTCACTTCCTGGGAAGGTTTCACTTCGAAAGTGATGCAGTCATCCACGCCGGCCAGTTCTGCATTGGCTTTTGCCAGTTCGATGGCTTCGGGGTCGATATCACTGCCGTAAATTTCAGGCATTACATCATAATCGATGGCCTGATATGCTTCTTTTCTTGCTTGTTTCCAGAGGTCTTTTCCGATTCTGTCCCATTCTTCGGAAGCAAATTTACGGTTCAGACCGGGCGCGATATTTCTTGCAAGCATCGCCGCTTCGATAGGGATAGTGCCGGAACCACAGAAGGGGTCCAGTAAGATTCTGTCTTTTCTCCAATAGCTCAGCTGGATCATAGCAGAAGCCAGAGATTCCTTCAGAGGTGCATCCAAAGCGCTGGCACGATAGCCACGCATATGCAGGCCGCTGCCGCTGGTATCGATGGCCAGTGTAACAACGTCTTTCAAAATACCCACTTGAATGGTGTAGGAAGCGCCTGTTTCATCGAACCAGTCTGTTTTATATTTTTCTTTCAGTTTTTCAACAACGGCTTTCTTTACGATGGCCTGACAGTCGGAAACACTGAAAAGGGTGGATTTTACGGATTTGCCTACTACAGTAAATTTCCCGTCTTCGGGGATCCAGTCTCCCCAAGGCAGGGCCTTTGTCTGGTCGAACAGCTCTGTAAAAGTCACAGCCTTGAATGTGCCCATTTTTACCCATACACGACCGGCGCATCTCAGCCACAGGTTTGCCTTTACGATATCGGCTTCATCCCCTGTGAATTCAACCTTGCCGTCGGATGTTTTGATATTCTGAAAACCGAGAGCCTGACACTCTCTTTTGACTACGGCCTCCAGGCCGAAAGTGGTCGTTGCGATCAAATCGATGCTCATGTGTTCTCTCCAATCTGTATATTCAAACAAAATATTTTCTAATTAAATAGTATATCAACTTTTTGGGAAAAAAGAAAGATAGAAAGAGAAAACCTCTTGAAGAAAGTGTGAAAAAAAGGTATCATAGAACAGATTGAAAATTTTTAAAAAAGTGAGGACGATTATGTATAAAGTATTGAAAACATGCGGCCGTGCAAAACGTGCCGAATTCCATACACCCCATGGCGTGATCCAGACTCCTGTATTTATGAACGTAGGTACAGCAGGTGCTATCAAAGGCGCTGTTTCTACAGAAGATCTGGAACAGCTGAAATGTCAGGTGGAGCTTTCCAACACATACCATCTGCATCTGCGCCCCGGCGATAAGCTGATCAAGGAAATGGGCGGTCTGCATAAATTTATCGTTTGGGATAAGCCTATCCTGACAGACTCCGGCGGTTTTCAGGTGTTTTCTCTGGGTCTGCTGAGAAAAATCAAGGAAGAGGGCGTTTATTTCAGCTCTCATATTGATGGCAGAAAGATTTTTATGGGTCCCGAAGAAAGCATGCAGATCCAGTCTAATCTGGGCTCTACCATTGCCATGGCCTTTGATGAATGTATCGGTCTGCCTGCGGAAAGACCCTATGTAGAAGCATCTGTAGCCAGAACAACACGCTGGCTGGAACGCTGCAAAAAGGAAATGACAAGACTGAACAGTCTGGATGATACGGTCAATAAACAGCAGATGCTGTTCGGTATCAATCAGGGTGCCACATATAAAGATATCCGCATCGAGCATGCAAAGGTCATCTCTGATATGAATCTGGATGGTTATGCTATTGGCGGTCTGGCAGTAGGGGAAACCCATGCGGAAATGTATCAGGTTCTGGAGGATGTCGTGCCTTATCTGCCTCAGGATAAGCCCACATATCTGATGGGGGTTGGTACGCCTGAAAATATCCTGGAAGCGGTGGAACGCGGCGTGGACTTTTTTGACTGCGTATTACCTGCAAGAAATGGCCGCCATGCTCATGTTTATACGAACAAGGGTAAGCTGAACCTGCTGAACGCAAAATATGAAAAGGATGAAACACCCATCGATGATACCTGTGACTGTCCTGCCTGCAGAAGATATACAAAAGCGTATATCCGCCATCTGTTTAAGGCGAAGGAAATGCTGGCGATGCGCCTTTGTGTTATGCATAACCTGTATTTCTTTAACAGCATGATGGAAGAGATCAGACAGGCCATCGAAGAGGATCGTTTCCCTGAATATAAGAAAGCGAAACTGGAAGGATTTAAGCAGAACGGTAAATAAGATAAACGCGATACTTGACGGAAAATAAAAAATTATATATAATTATATATTGATATTGTATGAAATTAAATCCATAAAGTTAGGAGAGAAAAAAATGGTACCATTCTTACTTGACACAGTTATCACACCCGGCGGCGAAGCAGCAGCTGAAACAGCAACAACTACAACAACACAGAGCACAGGTCTGTTCGGCACTTGGATGGCTGATCACCCTGTAATGCTGATCGTTATCTACTGTGTAGTTCTGCTGGCAATTATGTATTTCCTGTCTATCAGACCTACACAGAAAAAAGAAAAACAGCTGGCTGAACTGAGAAATGCTATCGAAATTGGTGATTCTATTGTTACAAACAGTGGTTTCTATGGCAAAGTGGTTGATATGACATATGACTGCCTGATCGTTGAATTTGGCCTGAACAGAGGTGTTCGTATCCCTGTTGCGAAAACAGAAGTTTTTGGTAAGGCAGAACCCAATATGTCCAATGAAGCACCTGTTGTAGAAGAAGCACCTAAGAAAAAGGGTCTGTTCAAAAGAGGTTGATAAAAAATATAAGGTCTCGATCACAGAAGTGGTCGGGACTTTTTATTTGAGCAGCTTTTTTTAAAAATGCCCGAAAAAGTGGCTTCCAGAAGAAAAAATCCGTATTCGTGTTGAGAAAATACATAAAAACTAGACACAGGTTTAGAAAAAACTATTGCGGGACAAAAACGTCACAAGATTGTATGGATATTTTTATCTATATTTGACATGGAACCACAAGAAAATAAATTGCAACTGTCAGATGGTAAAACAAATCAAGGATTCTGTGTCGAATTATATACAATATTGCTAAAAGAAAATGACGTCTTTTTCAAAATCGTTGACAATTATGGATAGATATTGTAAAATATACCTGAATTTAATGCTCATGTTGAATATGAGCATTTGTTCATTGCAGAAAAAATTTTTCCAATGAAAGGGAGAGAGGAACCATGAAAAAATTTATTTCCTTACTGCTTGCTTCCGTTATGACAGTTGGTCTGCTGGCTGGCTGCGGCGGTGGCGGCGACACAACAGAAACTGCTGAAACAAGCGGCGATGTGTACAAAGTTTGTAACCTGGTAAATGGTAACCTGGGTGACAAATCCTTCTTCGACTCTGCAGAATCCGGCCTGGCTGAACTGGCTGCTGCTGGCAGAATCGAATATCAGACAATCGAAATGGGTGCTACAACAGAAGATGAAGCTAGATGGGAAGGCGTTCTGGATGAAGTTTCCGCTTCTGGCGAATATGATCTGATCATCTGTGATACATACCAGATGCCCGATTATCTGAAAAACGTTTCCGAAAAATATCCTGATCAGAAATATCTGATCTACGATGACACAACATACGAACTGCCTAACGTTGTTAACCTGAGCTACGCTCAGAACGACCTGGGCTACCTGGTTGGTACATTCGCAGCAGCTATGACAACAGAAACAGGCGTTGAAGGCATCAACGAAGACGCAGTTATCGGTTTCGTTGGCGGCGTAGACAGCCCCGTTATCAACGACTTCCTGTATGGTTTCATGGTAGGTGCTCAGAATGTAAACCCTGACATCAAGATCGACACAAGATACACAAACAGCTATGTTGACACTGCAAAAGCAAAAGAACTGGCAGAATCCATGATCAACGACAACAAATGTGACATCATCTGGGGCGTAGCTGGTAACTCCGGTAACGGCGCAGCTGAAGCAGCTCTGGAAACAGGCAAAGCTTACTTCATCGGCGTTGACTCCGACCAGGAAGAAACATTCAGCCCTGAACTGGCTGCAATCACTCTGACATCCGGTCTGAAAAACATCGGTCAGTCTCTGGTATGGTTCTTCGATGAATGGGATGCTGGCAATGAACACTGGGGCGAACACATCCTGCTGGGCATGGCTGAAGGCGGTATCGGCATCGTAACAGACAAAAACTTCGATGCAATGGCTCCCGACTCTGTAAAAGAAGCTGTTAACGCAGCAATCGAAGCAGTAGCTAACGGTGAAGTTGAAGTTCCTACAGCTATCGGCGATGAAACAAACGCAGCTGTAACAATGAGAGAATCTCTGAAACCTTGATGAGAACTCTGAATTGAATACTTTTTTCAATGAGATTGTTTTTTGGGGAGCCATCTTAGCTCCCCTTTTTTTCAAATTTTAAAGCTGCCTTTTGAAAAAGGCTTTTTTGTGCGTAGAAAAGGCTTTTTTCAGAATGCAGCAATGCATCTGAAGTGAAATAAAAATTATAAGAGGAGGGACGTCTATGGCTGAGCACGAATATGTCGTTCAGATGAAAGGGATTGCAAAAGTTTATCCGAATGGCGTTGCAGCGAATCAGGGCGTTGACTTTAATGTCAGAAAAGGCGAGATCCATGCGCTTATGGGCGAAAATGGTGCCGGTAAATCTACATTGATGAAAATGCTTTTTGGTTTGGAACAGCCCACAGAAGGCGAAATTATAATTAACGGGGAAAAAGTTGTGCTTTCTTCTCCTACTGTAGCGATTTCCAAAGGGATTGGTATGGTTCACCAGCACTTTATGCTGGTACCCAGCCTGACTGTTGCGGAAAATATGGTTCTGGGCATGGAACCCAAGGAAAAGGGCATGTTCATGGACTATAAAAAAGCTGTGGAAATTACAGAAGAATATTCCAAAAAATTCAACCTGTATGTGGATCCAAATGCAAAAGTAAGAGACATTCCTGTTGGCATGAAACAGAAAGTCGAGATTCTGAAAGCACTGGTACGCGGCGCGAAGATTCTGATTCTGGATGAACCTACAGCCGTTCTGACGACACAGGAAACAGAAGAATTGTTTAAAGAACTGGTTGCTCTGAAAGAACAGGGATATACTCTGATTTTCATTTCTCATAAACTGAATGAAATCAAACAGATCACAGACAGACTGACGATCATGCGCGCGGGTAAATCTATGGGTGTATATGAAACAGCGGATACATCCAAAGAAGAGATCTCCCGTCTGATGGTAGGTCGTGATGTTGTTCTGACTGTAGAAAAAGATAAGGCACAGCCTACAGACAGTGTGCTGAAAGTAAGAGATCTGGAATACACCAATGAATGGAATAAGAAGATGCTGAACAAGATTTCCTTTGATGTTCGTAAAGGCGAAATTCTGGGTATTGCCGGTGTAGAAGGTAACGGCCAGAGAGAACTGGTTGACATGCTCTTCAACCTGAACAGACCTGATTCCGGTACTGTAACAGTAAACGGTCAGAGTGTTGTTGGCCAGCCCCAGAAAAAGATCCGTGAAATGGGTGTTTCCCTGATCCCCGAAGACCGTATGACATTTGGTATCGCAGGCACTGGTACGATCGAAGAAAACCTGATTTCCGACCGTTCTGCAGACAAGCGTTATAACAACGGCCCTCTGTTCAATATGAAAAAAATGCATGAAGACTGCGATCAGCTGATCGAAGATTATAAAGTTCTTTGCAAATCCAGAAAACAGCAGATCGGCATGCTTTCCGGTGGTAACATCCAGAAGGTTGTAGTTGCCCGCGAATTTTCTGCTGATCCCTGCCTGATCATTGCTGACCAGCCTACACGTGGTATCGACGTTGGTGCAACAGAATTTATTCGTAAGAAACTGGTTGAACTCAGCCGTGAAGGCGCAGCAGTATTGCTGGTTTCTGCCGATCTGAATGAAGTTATGGAATTGTCCGATAGCTTGATCATTATGTACAACGGCGCGATTGCCGCATATTTTGAAGATACTTCTATGCTGAATGATACCATTATGGGTGAATATATGCTTGGTTTGAAACAGCAGAGTGAAGAAGAAGTAAGGAGGGTACAGCATGGGGAATAAAACGAAATTAATGTTTGAATTCGTCCGTGGTCTGGTGGCTATTCTGATTGCCATTGCGGTGGCATTCATCCTTATTTTCCTTTCTTCCGATGATCCGGGAAAGGCTTTGGAATGTATGCTGCTTAGACCAATCATCAGCAATGGTGCATTTAATGTGAATTCCATCTTAACGATTTTGGGTCGTATGACACCTATTATTTTTACAGGCCTTGGTGTTTGTGTAATGTTCTCCGCCAACCAGTTCAACCTGGGTGGTGAAGGTACACTGATGTTGGGTGGTTTTGTAGCAGCGCTGATCGGTATTTACTGCCCTATGGCAGCTGGTCTGCATCCTGTAGTATGTATTATTGCTGCTACAGTGGTTGGCGGTGTGGTTATGGTCATTCCCGCTATCTTGAAGGTAAAATTAAAAGTAAACGAAATGGTTTGCTCCCTGTTGCTGAACTATGTAGTTATGTACATCATCCTGCACTTCCTGAATAATGTACTGGCTGACAGAACAAAAGGTCAGACACAGACACTGCCTTTCCAGGAAACAGCTCTGGTTGGCGACCTGGTAGCAAATTCTGAACTGACATTTGGTTTTATCATTGCACTGATCGCTACAGTGCTGACTGCACTGTTCATGTATCGCACACGTTGGGGTTATTCCATCCGTATGATCGGTATCAATGAATCCTTCTCCAAATATTCCGGTATGAAGGTTGGTGCGATCATCGTAGCGGCTCAGGTTATCGGCGGTATGCTGTCTGGTATGGGCGGCGCTATCGAAATGCTGGGCAGATATAATACATTCCTTTGGAAAGAACTGCCCGGTTACGGCTGGACAGGCATGACAGTAGCCATCCTGGCGAAAAATAATCCTATTTTCATTCCTTTTGCAGCGTTCTTTATCGCTTACCTGAACAGAGGCTGTGAACTGATGTCCATTTACGCAGGTGTTCCTGCCGAAATGATCGATATCATCCAGGCCGTAATCTTCCTGTTCTTCGCAGCAGAACAGTTCATGTCCAAGACAAGACAGAAACTGGTTGTTAAAGAAACAAAAGCAGAATTGAAAGAAAAGCAGCTGGCAGCGGAAGGAGGTAAGGCATAATGAGTACATTGATGAACATGGTCATGACAACAAGCTTCTGGTATTCTATTATCCGTATCGCTTCTCCTATCCTGTTTGCAGCCCTTGCAGCAGTGGTATCTGAAAAAGCGGGCCTTTCCAATATCGGTCTGGAAGGTACTATGGCATTTTCTGCTCTGTTCGGTGTATTGTTTGCATACTGGACAAACAGCTGGCTGGTAGGCGTAATCGGCGCATTGATCATTGGTGCTTTGCTGGGTCTGATGATCGGCTTCTTCGCAATGAAACTGAAAACAGACATTATCCTTTGTGGTATCGCGGTCAACCTGATGGGCGGCGGTGGTACGATCTTCCTGATGTACCTGTTTACAGGTCTGAAAGGTAACACAGCCAGCCTGACAACACCTCAGATGCTGACACCCAAGATCAATATCCCCGGCTTGAGCAGTATCCCCGTTCTGGGTGATATCTTCTCCGGTCATTCTATCCTTACATATCTGGCATTCCTGATGGTATTCCTGGTATGGGTGCTGCTGTATAAAACACCTCTGGCTCTGCAGATTCGTGCCGTTGGTGAAAATGACCACGCTGCAGAATCCGTAGGTATCAAAGTTCTGAAAATCCAGTATATCGCACTGGGTCTGGGCGGCGCACTGGCCGGTCTGGGTGGTGCATATATGTCTATGTACTATTCTCAGAGCTTCAATACAGGTATCGTTGCCGGTCGTGGTTTCATCGCGCTGGCAGCACAGGCAATGGGTCAGGGCGAACCCGTTGGTACTATGTTTGCTTCCCTGCTGTTCGGTCTTGCAACAGCCCTGGGTAACAAAATGGAAGGTATGCCCGGCTTCTCTTCTTATCTGGTAGCAGCTATTCCTTATGCAGTAACGATCATTGGTCTGATCCTGTATGCACTGTCTACAATTAAGAAAGTGAAAAAAATCAAAAAATAATCTAACGTGATATGGAAAAGTTGGTCGGTCTTAGGACACAACCAACTTTTCTGATTATAAACCAAAGAATTGGAGGAATCAGAATGAACAAGATCCCTATTATTCTGGATGGTGATCCGGGGCATGATGATGCCATTGCCTGGGTGCTGGCGAATGCAAGTCCCGAACTGGACATCAAGGCAGTGACGACCTGCTGCGGTAACCAGACCATCGAAAAAACAACATATAACGCACAGCGTATTTGTACATTGATCGATCTGCATGTGCCTACAGCGAAGGGCAGAAAACAGCCTTTGGTTTCTGCGCCCATTATTGCACCTACAGTACATGGTGAATCTGGTTTGGATGGCCCTGCGCTGCCTGAACCTGATTTTGAATTGGTTCCTATGACAGCGGTGGAACTGATCGCAAAAACAGTGCAGGAATCTGAGGAACCCATTACATTGGTTCCCACTGGCCCTCTGACAAATATTGCGGCTTTCCTGATCTCTCATCCTGAACTGAAATTCAAAATCAAACAGATTTCTCTGATGGGCGGCGGCGTGCAGTTTGGTAACTGGACACCTGCAGCAGAATTCAACATCCTGGTTGATCCTGAAGCAGCGAAAATCGTATTTGAATCTGGTATTCCCATCATTATGGCTGGTCTGGATGTAACAGAAAAAGCCCTGATCAAACCTTATGACTTCGAACGTATTCGCGCTCTGAACAATCCCGTTGCTAAAGTTGTTGCAGAATGGCTGGATTTCTTCTATCAGTTCCACATTAAAATGGGCTATGAAGGCGCTCCTGTACACGATGCAGTGGCAGTTGCAGCCTTGATTCATCCTGAAATTATGGATATGAGAGACTTGTATGTTGAAGTTGAAACAGAAGGTGATTTCTGTAAAGGTGCAACGGTTGCTGATTTTTATGGTTCCAAGGGCAAAGCTCCCAATGCGAAAGTCATCATGGGCATTGATAGAGATGCCTTTGCAGACCTTTTGGTAGAAGCTGCGAAATATTATGGTGAGGGGGTGGCAAAATGAGCAAGATTCCTGTAATCATTGACTGCGATCCCGGCGTAGATGATACTTTGGCGCTGATGCTCGCAAATCAGATAGAAAAAATTGATTTACTGGCTATCACAACAGTAGCAGGCAATGCTCCCATCGACTATACATTTAAAAATGGCAGAAACGTAATGGATTATATTGGCGCAAATGTGCCTGTATACAGAGGGGCAGAAGGCCCTCTCATGCGTGAACTGCAGACAGCGGCACATATTCATGGTGAAGATGGCATGGGCGGCGTAGTGCTTCCTGAAAGCAAACAGCCTGTGGAAACAGAAGCAGCATGGGATGCCATCTATCGCCTGGCAAAGGAACATAAAGGCGAACTGGTTCTGATTCCTGTTGGCCCTATGACAAACATTGCCATTGCTCTGGCAAAATATGCTGACCTGAAAGATATGATCAAATATATCGTTATCATGGGCGGCGCTGCCATTGGCGGTAATGTAACTCCTTGCGCGGAATTCAATATTTATGAAGACCCTGAAGCAGCTGAAATGATGTTTACATCCGGTATTCCTGTTTATATGTGCGGTCTGGATGTCACAATGGAAGCATATATGAGCAGAGCAGAAATTGAAAAACTGATGGCTCTTGGCAGCAAGGAAGCGAAACTGTTCCACGATGTAGAACAGAAAGCGCTGGCCTTCTATGATATGTTGGGCAGGCCTGGCGTTGCACT
>NZ_JAFUMA010000024.1 GCF_017483025.1 Anaerotignum sp.
CTGTTTGCTATGGAAGATATCGATGGCGGTCTGGTTGGCGGCGCAAGTTTAAAAGAAGAATTTGCTTCTATCGTGCATTACAATAAATAATGAAAGCTTTCTGAATGGAGGCGAGAATCAAATAATGAATAAAAAAACAACAGTTTTGATGATTTTGGATGGCTACGGCATCAATGAAAAAGAAGAGGGCAACGCCATCAAACAGGCAAAAACTCCTGTGATGGATGGCCTGATGGAAAAATATCCTTCCACCATCGGCTATGCCAGCGGCTTGGACGTTGGTCTGCCTGCAGGGCAGATGGGCAATTCCGAAGTAGGCCATCTGAATATGGGCGCAGGCCGCGTGGTCTATCAGGAACTGACACGTATCACAAAATCTATCGAGGATGGGGATTTCTTCGAAAATCCCGACTTGCTGGCAGCGGTGGAACATTGTAAGAAAAATGATTCCGCACTGCATCTGTATGGTCTGCTTTCTGATGGTGGCGTGCACAGCCATAATACCCACCTGTACGCACTGCTGCAGCTGGCGAAAAGAAATGGCCTGGAAAAGGTATATGTCCATGCTTTTCTGGATGGCAGAGATACTCCTCCCGCATCCGGTGCGGATTATGCTGCTCAGTTAGAAGAAAAAATGCGTGAGATCGGCGTAGGCAAGATCGCGACGGTCATCGGCAGATTCTATGTCATGGACAGAGATAAACGCTGGGAACGCGTGGAAGAAGCCTATAATGCCATGGTTCTGGGCAGAGGTGCGACAGCCTCCGATGCGGTACAGGCCATTAGGGCTTCCTATGAAGCGGGCAAAACAGACGAATTCATGGTACCTACGGTGATCGTAAAAGAAGACGGCATGGCAGTTGGTAAGATCAATGACCATGATGCAGTCATCTTCTATAACTTCCGTCCCGACAGGGCAAGGGAAATCACACGCTCTC
Organism: Anaerotignum sp.; assembly: GCF_017483025.1. GTDB lineage: Bacteria > Bacillota > Clostridia > Lachnospirales > Anaerotignaceae > Anaerotignum_A. The sequence continues at coordinate 939 of NZ_JAFUMA010000024.1, forward strand.
TGTGTGATCCTGATTTTGATGGTTTCAACAGAGAAAAAGCACCTCAGGATCTGAAATATATCTGCTTTACAGAATATGACGTAACGATCCCCAATAAAGAGGTGGCATTCAAGCCCCAGAAGCTGACAAATACCCTGGGTGAATATCTTTCTTCCAAAGGTCTGAAACAGCTGAGAACGGCGGAAACAGAAAAATATGCCCATGTTACGTTCTTCTTCAATGGTGGCGTGGAAGAACCCAACCCCAATGAAGATAGATGGCTGGTACCTTCTCCCAAGGTTGCCACATACGATCTGCAGCCCGAAATGAGCGCAGTGGAAGTAACAGACGGTCTGGTGAAAGCCATCCGTTCTGGTGAATATGATTTCATCATTGTAAACTATGCTAACCCCGATATGGTAGGCCACACAGGCATCATGGAAGCGGCCATTAAGGCGGTGGAAACAGTGGATACCTGTATCGGCAGGGTGATGGATGCGTTGTTGGAAGTGAATGCGCAGATGTTCATTTGCGCTGACCACGGCAACAGCGATCAGCTGATCGATTACGAATCAGGCGATGCCTTTACAGCCCATACGACCAATCCCGTTCCCTTTATCCTGGTGAACTATACAGATGGCGTTGGCTTGAAAGAGGGCGGCAAACTGGCGGATATCGCGCCTACGCTGCTGGAAATGATGGGCATTCCCAAGCCCGCAGAAATGACAGGAGAAAGCTTGCTGGTAAGCAAGTAAGATATTGTGGGGACAGAGTCCCTAAAAAAGGAGGATATAAGAAATGAAAGGTTATTACGAAATCACAGATGTATACGCAAGAGAAATTCTGGACTCCAGAGGCAATCCTACAGTAGAAGTGGAAGTTATCGTTGATGATTGCATCGTTGGCAGAGCAGCTGTTCCCAGCGGCGCATCCACAGGTGCTTTTGAAGCAGTAGAACTGCGCGACGGCGGCGACAGATACAACGGCGTGGGCGTACAGGATGCAGTAGATAACGTAAACAACATTATCGCTGATGAAATCATTGGTATGAATGCTCTGGATCAGGTTGCAGTTGATAAAGCAATGATCGCACTGGATGGCACACCCAACAAAGCAAAACTGGGCGCAAACGCAATTCTGGGCGTTTCCATGGCAGTTGCAAAAGCAGCAGCAGAAGCACTGGATCTGCCTCTGTATCAGTACCTGGGCGGCTTCAATGCGAAAACAATGCCCGTTCCCATGATGAACATCATGAACGGCGGTAAACATGCTGATAATACAGTAGACGTACAGGAATTCATGATCATGCCCGTTGGTGCAGAATCCTTCAAAGAAGCCCTGAGAATGTGTGCTGAAATCTACCACAAACTGAAAAAAGTACTGAAAGACAAAGGCCTGTCCACAGCAGTTGGTGACGAAGGCGGCTTCGCTCCCGACCTGCCCACAGCAGATGCGGTTATCGACCTGATCAAAGAAGCGGTTGAAGTTGCTGGCTACAAATGGGGCGAAGACATCAAGATCGCTCTGGACCCTGCTACAACAGAACTGTATGATGAAAAAGATGGTAAATATCACTTCCCCGGCGAAAGCAAGATGGCTGGCAAGGAAATCGTAAGAACTTCCGAAGAAATGGTAGAATTCTGGAAAGCTCTGGTTGCAAAATACCCCATCATCTCCATCGAAGACGGTCTGGCAGAAGAAGACTGGGAAGGCTGGCAGCTGCTGACAAAAGAACTGGGTGATAAGGTTCAGCTGGTTGGCGACGACCTGTTCGTTACAAACACAACAAGACTGCAGAAAGGTATCGACCTGAAAGCAGGTAATGCGATCCTGATCAAAGTTAACCAGATCGGTACTCTGACAGAAACATTCAACGCAATTCAGCTGGCAAACAGAAACAAAATGACAGCAGTTGTATCCCACAGAAGTGGTGAAACAGAAGACGCAACAATCGCTGATATCGTAGTTGCAGTAAACGCTGGTCAGATCAAAACAGGTGCGCCTGCAAGAACAGACCGTGTAGCAAAATACAACCAGCTGCTGAGAATCGAAGAAGAACTGGACGATGTAGCAGAATATCTGGGTGTTGATGCTTTCTTCAACCTGAAATAAATTTATCATCAAAATAAAGGCGTGGTTTTCCACGCCTTTTTCTTTGTATAAAAAAAGCCCCCTTGTAAAAGATATTTACAAAGGGGCTTTTCAAATTTAGCTTCTAAAAATCAAGATAGCTTATGCTTAACCCTGATTATTTTCCGCCATCATTTTTTCCTGTCTTTCGATCATTTTCTTAACCATATAGCCGCCAACATAGCCATTCTGCGCGGATGTCAGGTCGCCATTATAACCTTTTTTCAGAGGTACGCCGATTTCATTGGCTACTTCAAATTTGAACTGTTCCATAGCTGCTCTTGCTTCGGGTACGTTGATCTTGTTGCTGTTGCCGCTAGAATTATTGTTGCTCATTTTTATAACCTCCTTGAATTTTGCTCGTTTGTGAAATGGTGTTGCTTGGTGTTGCAAAGTTAGTATGTGCCGCCGATGGTGGTTTATGTCAGGAACATCCTGCCATGAAATCTGGCGCATTTTAGCAGTTCGTAGGCGTTGGTGGGTCTTGGAAAATTCTCTTGGGATTTTTTGTCGCAAACAGGATTGACAGAAGGTTTTCAGGGGAATATCATAAGTAGGAATGAATTTTTTTAGGAGGAAAAAACAATGAATGTATTGAGCCATCTTGGTTGTGATAAAGTTTTTTATTATTTTGAAGCCATCTGTGATATCCCTCACGGAAGCTTCCATGAAAAAGCGCTGAGTGATTATATCGTTTCTTTTGCGAAGGAAAGAGGCCTTTACTGCCGTCAGGATGAAAGAATGAATGTTCTCATCAAAAAGCCCGGCACAGTAGGCTATGAAAATTCTCCTGCTCTCATTATTCAGGGGCATATCGATATGGTATGCGATAAAAACGTAGGTACAGAGCATGATTTCCTGACAGAACCCTTGAAGCTGTATATCGACGGCGATTACATCAAAGCCCAGGGAACAACACTGGGCGCAGACAACGGCATTGCTGTTGCCTATATGCTGGCGCTGCTGGATGCACAGGATATCGAACATCCTCCCATTGAGTGTGTATTTACGGTAGAAGAAGAGATCGGTATGGGCGGCGCCACAGAATTTGACGCTTTCGATCTGGAAGGCAAACGCTTCCTGAATATGGATACAGAAGAAGAAGGACACCTGATGGTAAGCTGCTGCGGCGGCAGAAGAATGCGTGTTTATCTGCCCTTGGAAAGGGAAACAAAGAAAGCAGATGCAAAGGCATTTGCGATCCATATTCGTGGTTTGAAGGGCGGCCATTCTGGTGCAGATATCCACTTGCAGAGAGCCAGCGCAAACGTCCTGCTGGGCCGACTTCTGCTGGAGCTGCGTGAAAAGCTGGACTATGCACTGGTAAGAGCTGACGGCGGCAATATGGACAACGCCATCTGCCGTGAAGCGGAAGCAGTCATCGCCATCGATCCTGCGAAGGAATTCGAAGCAGCCGCTATTGTGATGGAACTGCAGAAAGTTTTCTGGGATGAATATAAAGACTGCGAAAGCGATATACTTATGACGATGGAGGCTGTGGAAGAAGTTTCCGAAACGCTGACAGCAGAAACAAGAGACAACCTGATCGCTATGCTGCAGTTGCTGCCTTATGGCGTGCAGACAATGGATGCCAATATGGAAGGTCTGGTGGAAAGCTCCAGCAATATCGGTATTCTGAAAACAAATGAAGACCATATCTATATCGATAACGCAGTGCGCGGCTCTGTGGAAAGCAGAAAAGATGCGATCTGTAAAAAGATTGAAGTATTGGGCGGCCTTTGCGGTGCCAAGGTGGTTGGTGTCAATGATTACCCCGGCTGGCAGTTCAATCCCGATTCTGAACTGCTGGGTATCTTCAAAGATGCCTGGGTGGAAAAATTCGGCGTGGAACCCAAGGTGGTTGCGATCCATGCAGGTCTGGAATGTGGCCTGTTTGCGAAAAAGATCCCCGGTCTGGATCTGATTTCCCTGGGGCCTGATATGCACGACGTGCATACCCCCGATGAACGCCTTTCCATTTCCTCTACCATCCGTGTCTGGGAATATCTGAAACTGGTTCTGACAAAACTGAAATAAAAAAATGCGAAAGAGGGCAGGCTATGCGGCTTCCGTGGAATAAAAAATACATGGAAATAGGCTTTCATGTCATCGTCACGGTTTTGATCCTGGTGGGGATGTGCGGTCTGTTGTTCTGGCTGCCTGATGCGAAAAATGTCATATTACGAACGGCGGGGAATCTCCTCGCCGTTTTTGCGCCCTTTTTCTGGGCACTTTTCTTTACACTGATTCTGGAGCCAATGACAGCTTTCTGGCAACGGTTTTATGAGAAACGCTGTTCTCTGCGGCACAGAAGCCGCATCCGCAATCGAAAGGCAGGTACGCTTCTTTCCTATCTAGCCGTGGGTCTGTTTTTATTTCTGGCAGGCAGCTTTGCGGCGAAAAAGATCGGAAATGCAGACTTGCAGGCTTTGGCGGAGCAGATCAGCGAATATATCCGCCAGGCAGGGGATATTCTTGTGCTTATGAATCTGAAACTGGCAGAAATGGGCATCCTGCAAAATGTAGAGGGCATCCTTTCTGTGTGGACAGAGCAGGTGACTTTGTGGATAGAAAGTAAGATTCTTGGCTTGGCAAACATCCTTCCGAATATCGGCGGCAGTCTGGTGGATATCGTCATCGGGGCCACAGCGGCTTTTTATTTCTTGATGGAAAAGGAGAAGATTTTGCATATTTGCAACGAGATTTTTTCTGTACTGCTGGGGAAACGGGTGACGGGTACGGCGAAAAATATCTTTTATGAAATTTATTCCGTATTTTCCGGCTATCTCAGCGGGCAGATGCTGGATGCGTCTATCATGGCGGTTCTGTTTTCCGTAACATTTACCATCGTTGGCCTGCCCCATGGCATTTTGCTGGGGCTGATCTCCGGCTTTTCCAATCTGATCCCTTATTTTGGCGCCATCATGGCGTTTATTTTGGCGGTGTTTGCGGGACTTTTGAGCGGTACCCCTGCGAAAGCTTTATATGCATCCATTCTGATTTTGCTGCTGCAGCAGATAGACAGCATCTTTATCGTGCCGAAAGCCATAGGAAAGAAAGTGGAGATGCATCCGGTCCTGGTTTTGCTTTCTCTGGCGATTTTTGGGCAGATGTTTGGTTTCTGGGGGCTGCTGTTTGCCGTTCCGTTAGGGGCGCTGTGCAAAGATTTCCTGTTCTGGTTGTATAAAAGAAAAAAATCTGACATTTGTCAATAATTCTTTTAAAAAACCGCTTTTTTTTATGACCATTTTGTTGTATAATCAAACATGGTATGTATGCTGATAACCTGTTAAGGTTGAATATAGAAAGGTGGTCGAAAATATGAAAGGTATAGTTCATGAAATCAAAGACGATCTGGCGCTCGTAAAAATTCATAGAAAAGAAGCATGTGGCGAATGCAGAGCATGCTTTTCCGGTATGACAAAGAGTGAAATGGATATCGAAGCGAAAAATCTGTGCGATGCAGAGGTTGGTGACTGGGTAGAGCTGGAACTGCAGGATAATGCATTCTTTAATGCAGTTGTCATCATGTATGGTCTGCCTTTTATTGGTTTTATCGCAGGTGTTGTTCTGGGGTATTTTGGCCTTGCAAAAGTACTTCCTATGATCCATCCTGCCCTGTGCAGCGTTGTGCTGGGTCTGGTGGGTATTGCGATTGCTCTGCTGTGGATCCATAGCCAGAACCCCCGTTGGGAAAGCGGCAAATATCGTCCCCTGGCAACAAAAATCGTGGAAGAAGACGAAGAAGATGCCGTTTGCAATGGTAATTATTTAGCATAAGATTTGACAGAAAAGAAACCTTCTCGAATGCGAGAAGGTTTTTTCACGTTTGTCCGCTTTTCTCATAGAATGGAGAAGAGGGGGTGAAAGGAATGCTGAAAGCAAGAATTGAAGACTATTGCCATGGTGGGGATAACTGCTCGCAGATTATCCTGCGGGCAGCTGCAGAGGAATATGACTTTTTCCTGCCTGAGGAGCTGCTGGCGGCCTGTGGAGGCATCAGCGGTGGCTTTGGCATCAATGGTATGTGCAGCGGTTTGGTGGCGGTGGTGATGGTGCTGGGGCTGCTGTTTGAGGAAGAAGAGTTGAAACAGAAACGCATTTTGTTTCTGCTGAAAGCCCAGGAAAGGTTTGGTGGCCTGGATTGCTGCAGGCTTTCGGCATTGGGGGTGGATTGCAGCGGGGTTCTGGAGGATATTGCGGAGATCCTGCAGGAAGTCATTGAGCAATAAAAAAGATGTCTGATTTCTCAGGCATCTTTTTCTGTATTTTGGGTCAGAAGAGTGGACTGGGCGATGCTTTGTTTGGCTTTCAGGGCCTCGTTTTCCCGCCGCAGGGCGGCCAGCTCGGCTTCCAGTTTTTCCAGCTGCGCCTTCCAGCGGGCATTGACAGCGGCAACTTCATCGCTTCGCTGGGTCAATAATGTGGTCAGCTCTTCCAATTGCTTCTTGTGGGCCTCCTGAAGGGCTGTATACGCCTTGGAATAGTCCGGCTGAGGAATGGATCGTTTCTGCTCTTCTTTTGCTTCAGGAAGAGGAGAAGGGGTAAAAACAGCCGGCAGAAATCCGTGGCGGGCATTGCCGTAACATTCTGTTGTATTCAGTGCGTCGTCCTGGGCGCCAAGCATCTCGCCCTTCAGGCAGTAGCCGGGGAATTTTTCCATATAGCGCTCCGCCGGGCCAAAGGAGGCGCCACCGTTTTCAGAAACACACCGCATGGGCTGCCCATTGACTGTCCACATGAGGATGACCTTTCCTTCTTCCAGATATGCCAGGCAGTTGTCGCAGTTGGCATCCTCCCAAAGGATGCGGGGCGTGCTGATGGCAGAGGTGTGTTTGTATTGATAGACTACTTGGGTACGGAACATTCCCCGTACGATGTAGATCATATGGATCTTCTCGTTGTCATTGACGATGGAAATATCCACGAAAGGGGAGGGCGTCTGGATGAGAGGTGTGACGCTGCCCATGGTATAGGGCGTCAGAAGCATTTCTCTGGCACTCAGCACGTTTCGCCCTGTCCGATAGTATAAAATGATGTGTTCTCTGCTCAATCTGCGAGCCAGGAAAGGTGTTTTCTGCATAGGCATGAAGCGGTCGATCTGATAGGCCTTTTCCCATTGTCCCTTGCGAAAGACAGTATAGACCAGAGAATCTACATTGGTGGATTCTGTGGGAAGATGATAGATAAGGTGAAGAGAATCCTTTGCAGGCATAAGGAAAAACTTTGTATTGCCTGTTGTCTGGGTATTGCTCATCATGGGGCGATGCTCCCATTTTGAAAAATCTCTGGAAGAGGCTAAATGAAGCTGGCCTTCTCCGCTGGAATAGAGGAGATAAGCCACGTCCTCGTATTGGCAGAGGGAAAAGACAGGAGCTGTCCGTTCGGCGATTTTTTGGGGGAGGGCCCAGCCGTCTGGAGAAAAGCTGCGGCAGAAGATGCTGCCTTGCTCGTAATAAAAAAGATAGAAATAGCCGTTTTTTGTTTTCAGGTATTTTACATGAGGGTTCTGCATGGTATTGCTCCCTTTTGTTTATTCATAACAGTTTATGCAGAAGAGGGAAAATAGAATATAAAAAATCCCCTCTATCTTTTGATAAAGGGGATTTTATTTTGCAAAAATGAAATTTTTACGCATCAAGGTGCAAGGAAATGATTTCCCTGCCAGGGGTCGAAATGGCTGCCAGCATTTCATGCTGGTCAGTTTCGCACTGCAAGCAGTGCTACAGGACAGCGTCCCTCGTTAATTTTTTGCTTTGGATTCGCAGTAAATGCAGCGATATTCGCCGCTTTCTCTATCTGTCAGCTTAAAGATATGAGGGATCTCCTGCTCGATAGAAGTGATGCAACGAGGGTTGTTGCATTGGATGATATTTGTCAGTTTTTCGGGCAGCTGGGGGTGGAATTTTTCCACACATGCGCCGTCTTTGATGACATTGATCGTTACGTTAGGGTCGATATAGCCCAAAATATCCAGATTCAGATCCAGTTCGGCATCGATCTTGATAATATCTTTTTTGCCCATTTTTTCACTGGGAGCATTTTTGATCAGAGCGATGGGGGCGTCCATATGATCCAGGTTCAGGAAATGATACAGTTTCATACCTTTACCCGCTGTGATATGGTCGATCACAACGCCGTTGTTGATTGCGCCAACTTTCATCATTTTACGCCACCTCCAGTAATTTCAGGATCAAAGCCATACGGATATATTTACCGTTTAGTACCTGCTTGAAGTAGCAAGCTCTGGGGTCATCATCCACTGCTACGGAAATTTCGTTTACACGGGGCAGGGGATGCATGATGCACAGGTCTTTCTTCGCAGTTTCCAGCTTATCCATATTCAGGATGTAGCTGTCTTTCAGGCGGATATAGTCAGCTTCGTTAAAGAAGCGTTCCTGCTGCACTCTTGTCATATACAGGATATCCAGAGAAGGCATTGCATCTTCCAGACTTGTTGTTTCTTCGTAGGGGATACCTTCCTTATCCAGCTCCTGAATGATGTATTCGGGCACTTTCAGTTCATCGGGGGAGATCAGCACGAATTTCACGCCTTTATAGCGGCTCATTGCGTGGATCAGGGAATGAACGGTTCTGCCGAATTTCAGGTCACCGCACATACCAACGACCAGATTGTCAAATTTACCTTTTTCTCTCTGGATCGTCAACAGGTCTGCCAGTGTCTGTGTAGGGTGGTTGTGGCCGCCGTCGCCCGCATTGATGATGGGCACGGGAGAACGCATGGAAGCGATCATGGGAGCGCCTTCTTTGGGATGACGCATCGCAATAATGTCTGCATAGCAGCCTACTGCACGTACCGTGTCGGATACGCTTTCGCCTTTTGCTGCAGAGCTGTTGCTTGCGCCGGAGAAACCGATGACACTGCCGCCCAGTTCCAGCATCGCTGCTTCAAAGCTCAGACGAGTACGGGTAGAGGGTTCGAAGAACAGGGTTGCCAGTTTTTTGCGATGGCATTTTTCTGCGTATTTATCGGGGTTTGCAATGATGTCATTGGCTGTAGCGATCAGTTCATCGATCTCTTCTACAGTCAGATCAACGATATCAATGAGACTTCTCATGGATTACATCTCCCTCCAGCTTTCATCACTGGGATTGCTGCGGAATTTCAGCAGACGAGCGATATCGGATTCTTTGATATAGCCTTCTTTTGCAGCAACTTCAGCAACAGCGTCGAAATTGGACAGGCTTACGTTCTTTACATTTGCTTCTTCCAGTCTGTCCAGACCTTTCTGCAGGCCATATGTGAAAATGCTTACAACGCCCAGAACTTCTGCGCCTGCTTCACGCAGTACGTTTACAACTTCGATGCAGCTGCCTGCTGTGGAGATCAGGTCTTCTACTACAACGACTTTCTGGCCTTTTTCCAGTCTGCCTTCGATCTGGTTGTTTCTGCCGTGGTCTTTTGCGCCGGAGCGAACATAACCCATGGGCAGGTCCAGCAGGTGTGCTGTGATCGCCGCATGAGCGATACCGGCTGTGGATGTACCCATCAGCACTTCTGCATCGGGGTATTCTGCTTTGATTGTTTCAGCCAGCGCGTTTTCTACATGGTTTCTCACTTCAACAGATGTCAGAGTCAATCTGTTGTCGCAGTAGATGGGGCTTTTGATGCCGCTTGCCCATGTGAAGGGTTCTTCGGGGCGCAGGAAAACTGCACCGATGGACAGCAGGTCTTTTGCGATCTGTTCTTTAATGTTCATATTCATATCCTCCTAATTAACCTAAAAACTCAGCTACACATCTGTTGTATGCAGCTACGGGATCAGCTGCCTGTGTGATGGGTCTGCCAACTACGATGTAATCGGAACCCAGTTCTCTTGCTTTTGCAGGAGTTGTGACACGTACCTGGTCGCCAACTTCGCCGTCAGCGAAACGTACGCCGGGTGTGACTGTCAGGAATGTTTCGCCGCAAACTTCTTTTACTTTGCCAGCTTCCAGAGGGGAACAAACAACGCCGTCCAGGCCGGAAACCTGTGCGTTTTTTGCATAGTGCATTACGACTTTGTCCAGAGGCTGGTCGATCAGCAGGTCTGCTTTCATTCTTTCTTCGCTTGTGGATGTCAGCTGTGTGACAGCGATCAGCAGGGGACGTGTGCCGTCGGGTCTTGTCAGGCCTTCCAGTGCTGCTTCCATCATAGCGTTCGTGCCTGCAGCGTGCAGGTTGCAGATATCAACATCCAGTGCGGACAGTACGGACATTGCTTTTTTTACTGTGTTGGGGATGTCATGCAGTTTCAGATCCAGGAAGATCTTATGGCCTCTTTCCTTGATTTCTTTTACGATGGCAGGACCTTCTGCATAGAAAAGTTCCATACCTACTTTCAGGAAAGGCTTTCTTTCTTCGTTTTTAAAGTTGTCCAAAAATGCCATCAGGTCTGCTTTGCTGTTAAAATCGCAGGCGATGATTACGTCTTTGCTCATTTGCGGGCACCTCCAATGATATCGTTCAGGTCTTTGATGTTATATTTTTCCATTACACGGGGCAGGTCTTCGATGATCTCCTTACAGATATAAGGATTCACCAGGTTTGCTGCACCGATTTCTACTGCTGTTGCACCTGCCAGCATCATTTCAATAACGTCTTCCGCAGAGGAAACGCCGCCCATGCCGATGACAGGAATATTCACTGCTTCTGCCACCTGGTAAACCATTCTTACAGCCACAGGGAAGATGGCACTGCCGGAGAAACCGCCCATTTTGTTTGCGATGACGGGTTTCTTTGTTTTCAGGTCAATACGCATACCCATCATGGTGTTGATGAGGGCGATACCATCTGCACCGGCTTCTTCACATGCCTTTGCGATGGAAACGATGTCTGTTACGTTAGGTGTCAGTTTGATATATACAGGCTTTGTTGTAACAGCCTTTACTGCTCTTGTGACTGCTGCCGCTGCTTCAGGGTCTGTACCGAAGCTCATGCCGCCGTGGTGCACGTTGGGGCAGGATACATTTACTTCCAGAATACCCACCTGAGGTTCTTTGTCCAGCAGGGAGCATGTGTAAGCGTATTCTTCGATGGAGAAACCGCTTACGTTTGCGATGACGGGTTTGTGGAAGCATTTTGCCAGTTTAGGCAGTTCTTCGGAAATAACCTTATCTACACCGGGGTTCTGCAGACCAACGGAGTTGATCATGCCTGCAGGACATTCTGCAATACGGGGTGTAGGGTTGCCGAAGCGGGGTTCCTTTGTTGTCCCTTTGAAGGAGAAAGTACCCAGAATATTGATGTCATACAGTTCCGCAAATTCATAGCCGTAGCCGAAGGTACCGCTGGCGGGGATGACAGGGTTATCCAGTGTGATGCCGCTGAGGGTCACTTTTGTATTTACCATATGATTTCCTCCTTCACCAGTACGGGGCCGTCTTTACAGATACGTTTGTTGCCATATTTTGTCTGGCAGGAGCAGCCCATGCATGCGCCGAAGCCGCAGCCCATGCGTTCTTCAAAGCTGAGCTGACCGCTTGTTGTTGTCACAGCAGAAAGAGCTTTCAGCATGGGTTCAGGACCGCATGTGTAGAAGTAAGTATAATCGGGGATTGTTTTCACAACATCTGTTACGAAGCCTTTCACGCCAACGGAACCATCAGCTGTTGCTACGTGTACTTCTGCGCCCAGTTTTTCAAATTCTTCTTTATAGAATACTTCTGCAGCTGTGTTGAAGCCCAGGATCACGATAGGGTGCTTGCCTTCTGCGATCAGGTTTTTCGCCAGTCTGTAC
>NZ_JAFUMA010000025.1 GCF_017483025.1 Anaerotignum sp.
GACCCACTAACTTTTAAAACCAAATATGGCTCAGTAGCTCAGTTGGTTAGAGCGCCGGCCTGTCACGCCGGAGGTCGAGGGTTCGAGCCCCTTCTGAGTCGTTTTGTGGAAGTTTAGCTCAGCTGGGAGAGCATCTGCCTTACAAGCAGAGGGTCACAGGTTCGAGCCCTGTAACTTCCACTTTCCTTTGGCGGAGTAGCTCAGTTGGCTAGAGCACACGGTTCATACCCGTGGTGTCGGGGGTTCAAATCCCTCCTCCGCTACCATATAATGGGGTATCGCCAAGCGGTAAGGCAACGGATTCTGATTCCGTCATTCGCAGGTTCGAATCCTGCTACCCTAGTTTAGCGCAGACAGAAATGTCTGCGTTTTTCTTTTGTAAAAAAGACCCGTCTTTCTTATGAAAGGCGGGTTTTGTGTTTATTTGAAATGATATTCCAGATAAAAAAGATCGGGGAATTCTTTTTCCGCAAAAGCTGCCATCTCTGCAGGGAAATTTGCGGGCAGCAGTGATTTTTCACCAACGCAGATGCCGCCGATCTTTTCTGCCAGACGTTGGCTGGGAACATTGTTTTTCTTAATTTTCGAATAAAAATGGTTGATGGGCAGAAGTTTTTTTGCCTGCAGAAGAAAGGCAGGCAGAGCTTCGGCAGCCACACCCTGTTTTTGATATTTCGCCAAAAGATCGATACCTAATTCGGGAGAGGGGGTAAAGATCCATTGCAGCTGGCAAAAGCCGCAGAAAGCCTGTGTACCCTTTTGGAGGATAGAGCAGGTCAAATGTACTTCTTCCTGCAAATCTTCCCATGCGAGAGCAGAAGAGGCTGCATCGGATAGATTTTGCAGAAATGCGGGGGATTCAGCTTTTGCTAATTGCTGATAGTATGGTTTCTCTTCAGGCAGGATACGCCGAAGGATATAATGTTCTGTTTGGACAAAGATGCCGTTGTCATGGAAAAGATCATCTAACTTCATTTTTTGCTCCTTTCTGCAGGTGGAAATAGAAGCCGCAGGCGACGATGAGAGAAATAAAATCCACGATGGGCTGTACCCACATGCAGCCATAGAGGGGGAAGAGGCCATCCATCAGGAAAAGCAGGGGAACATCCAGCACCCCTTTCCGTAGAATAGAGGTGATGAGGGCTTCTCTGACTTTGCCCATGGCCTGAAACTGGATGATCATGGGATAGCAGAAGGCCATGAAGGGCATGGCCAATACCATGCGGCGAAGGAAGGACGATCCATAGCCGATGGTTTGGGGATCAGAGATAAAGAGCGACGCCAATTGCGGCGCCAAACCTTCATAAATCAAAACGCAGAGAAGAGCAAAGCCAACAGAAATGGATGTGCCGAAGCGGAAGGCGGCTCTGCGGCGGGATTCATTGCCTGCGCTGTGATTATAGGCCAGAAGGGGAAGAAGCCCATTGGCGACCCCGATGGAAAAATACAGGGGCAGCTGATCCAGCTTTTTAACGATACCCAAAGCGGCTGTGGCTTCTGTAGCATATTTTGCCACGAAAGCTGATTGTGCGGCTATGGCGACCACGGTGAGGGCATATTGCAGGGCAGAGGGAAAGCCAATGGAAAGAATGGCTTTCAGATGCCTGCCTGTTTGCTTCAGATAAACAGGCGTGATATTTAGAACTGTATCTTGTCGATGATAGAGATATAGCAGGAAATAAATGGCGGACATAGCATTGGAAAGGGCTGTTGCCACCCCCGCGCCTACTACACCCATACCCATAAAACGGGGCAGGATGAAAAGAGGGTCTAAAAGGATATTCAAAATGCCGCCAAGGGATACGCCAAAGGATGCCTGGGCGGCTGCGCCTTCGGAACGAACCAGGTTGGCCAGCAGTGTATTCATAATGGTAGGAACACCACCGATGACAATCACCCATTTGGCATAATCATAGGCGAAATCATAGGTTGCTTCTGTTGCACCACAAAGAGCCAGGATGGGACGTGCGAGGAGCAGAAACAGTAGAGAGAAAAGAATCGCGGAAAGGAGCCCCAACCAGAAGGCAATAGAGGATACTTCCGTTGCATCCAGTGTTTCTTTTTTGCCCAATTTGCGGGCGATGAGGCTGGCGCCGCCGATGCCGAAAAGGTTTGAAATGGCGGTCAGCATGACGAAGGAAGGATAGACGATGGTGATGGCTGCTGTCTGGGCAGGAACATTCAGCATACCAACGAAATAGGTATCTGCCAGGCTGTAGAGTAGGACGATCATCTGGCTGGCGATGGCAGGGATGATCTGCTTTAAGACAGCCTGACGGACAGGCAGAGATTCAAAAACCATGGTACGGTTTGCCATGTACTCGCTTCCTTTCAAAAAACTCTGATATCAGTATATCACTTTTTGGAGAAAATGAAGCAAGAATATAAAAACCTCCTCAAAAATGAGAAGGTTTAGCAATGTTTTTTAAGAAGAAAGCGAAGCAGTGTGCAAAGGCCAGCGCCCAACAAGAAGGTCAGGCAAAGGAACCAGAGCAGCAGCCATGCCAATAAATCCCATCCTGTGATGAGCTGGCAAGCTACTTCGCAGAGGAGAAAGCCACACAGGGAGAGCAGGAGGAAAAACCAGCGTCCCTGTCCCTTGCATTTTTTGAACAGCAGAAGCTGGATGCCTACGGCAAGGGCAAAGCAGAGCCAGAAGGCGAAGAAAAGATAGGGGTTATCGGGATGAAAAGGAACTTGGAAGAGACCAACTTCCATTGCTTCAAAAATAGTCAGACGCATGACTGTCACCTGCCTTTCAGAAAAATTTTTGGTGTAAAAATACACATTTTTGTTTAGTGTAATTCTACACTATTATTGGGGCGTTGGCAATAGGGAAAGGAGCATTTGCTTGACAGAAAAAAAGAATCAGGCTATATTGGAAAAACAAAGATAAAAGCATAAAGGGCATTAAAAGGCAGAGAGGGAGTCTTTTTCCCTCTCTTTGCATATATTGAAAGGAGAAACAGCATGAGGATCGGTTCGGGTTATGATGTGCATAAATTGGTAGAAGGAAGAGATTGTATCATTGGCGGGGTAAAGATTCCCTATGAGAAAGGGCTTCTGGGTCACTCCGATGCGGATGTGCTGCTCCATGCCATTTCTGATGCCCTGCTGGGCGCAGCAGCCATGGGGGATATCGGCAAACATTTCCCTGATAATGACCCGAAATATAAGGGTGCGGACAGCAGAAAATTACTGTCTCACGTTTTGGACTTGATTTCTGAAAAAGGATATTGTATAATAAACGTCGATGCAACAATTATTGCACAAAAGCCCAAGATGGCTCCCCACATTCAACAGATGCGGGAAAACATCGCGGAAACCCTGCAGATCGATGTGGATCAGGTCAATGTGAAGGCTACCACGGAAGAGGGGCTGGGCTTTACAGGCGCAGGATTGGGCATCGCAGCTTCGGCAGTATGCCTGCTGAATGAAAAATAAGAAAAAGGTTATGATGGAAAAGAGTAATTCTTATCCGCCTGACAGAGAATAACGGCCTTGGTGAGAGGCAGTGAGCCTGGAATTCATGCGGCGCATGAGTTTGATTGTCACTACCTTAAGATACATTGGGTGGGAGCCGTTTACAGGTATGGGAAGAATGAAGTGCGTTCCTGAACTGAATGGGCGAATTGATCGATTCATAGTAGCCTGTTCCGCTGACTGCGTTATCGTCATTGAGGTGAGATGGCATTTGTTTTATTTGCCGTCTAAGTAAAGTGGAACCGCGGATTTATTCGTCTTTGCATATTTTATGCAAAGACTTTTTTATTGTCCAAAGATTTCAAGAGGAGGTGAGCCAAATGGCTTCTTGGGAAGAAAACAGAAAAAATGGGGAGCTGATTGGCTGCCTGATGAAAAAACATATCGAAGAAAGTGTGTGTATGACGGTGTGTACGAAGCCCTCTGTGTAAACAGCAGGGCGTGCTCGGTAAAACACACTACATATATAGACTTAGGAGTGATTTGATATGTTGAAAGAATTTTGGAAAGAATCCGTTGATGTTGTAAAAGAAAAAGACCCTGCATTCAAAAGCGCCATCGAAGTGCTGCTGTATCCCAGCTTTTGGGCAGTAGTAAATCATCGCATTGCCCATGGCCTGTATAAAAAAGGCCTGTTGGTACCTGCCCGCTTTGTTTCTCAGCTATCCCGTTTCCTGACGGGCATTGAGATCCACCCCGGTGCGACCATTGGTAAGAGATTTTTTATCGACCATGGCGCGGGCATCGTCATTGGCGAAACAGCGGAGATCGGCGACAACGTAATGCTGTATCATGGCGTAACTTTGGGCGGTACAGGGAAGCAGAAAAACAAACGCCACCCGACCGTAGGTGATAATGTAATGATCGGCGCGGGAACTATCGTGCTTGGCCCTGTAACCATCGGCGAAAACACAAAGATTGGCGCTGGCTCAGTCGTTACACAGGATCTGCCTGCCAACGTAACGGCAGTTGGTTCTCCTGTAATGATTGTGAGAAAGGATGGGGTGAGAATCCCTCCTATCGCTCCCGAAAAACTGACAGGACATCAGAAAAGACGTGCAATTTAATTTGTAAAAATATTTGAAATTTACAGCAGAGAAGAAAATTTTATGGTATACTGTAATATAGCGAAATCTGCTGTGAAATATAGTCAACAGATTCTAAATGTGTAAAGAAAGGATAGGTGTAAGTCCCATGAAATTATATAACACAATGACAAGACAGAAAGAAGAATTCGTACCCATGGAGGAAGGCAAAGTAAAAATGTACGTTTGCGGCCCTACAGTGTACGATTACATCCACATCGGCAACGCAAGACCTTACGTTGTATTCGATACAGTAAGAAGATATCTGGAATACAAAGGCTATGATGTAACTTATGTTCAGAACTTCACAGACGTTGACGACAAGATCATCAACAGAGCAAACAAAGAAGGCACAACAATGCAGGAAATCTCCAACAAATACATTGAAGAAGCTTTCCGTGATGCAGATGGCCTGAATGTAAAAAGAGCAACTGTTCACCCTCGTGTAACAGAAGAAATGGACGGTATCATCGCAATGGTACAGACTCTGATCGACAAGGGCTTTGCTTACGAAGATAAGGGTACTGTTTACTATGATACAAAGAAATTCCCTGAATACGGCAAACTGTCCAGAAAAAATCTGGATGAACTGATCGCAGGTGCGTCCGAACGTGTTACACTGGACGATGCAAAGAGAAACTCTACAGACTTCGTTCTGTGGAAACCTAAAAAAGAAGGCGAACCCAGCTGGACTTCCCCTTGGGGTGAAGGCAGACCCGGCTGGCACATCGAATGCTCCGTTATGTCCAAACACCACCTGGGCGACACATTCGATATCCACGCTGGCGGTGAAGACCTGATCTTCCCTCACCACGAAAACGAAATCGCGCAGTCTGAAGCGGCAAACGGCTGTACATTCGCTAGATACTGGCTGCACAACGGCTTCATCACAGTTGACAATGAAAAAATGTCCAAATCCCTGGGCAACTTCTTCACAGTAAGAGATATCGCAAAACACTTCCCTTATGAAGTCATCCGTTTCTTCATCCTGAATGGTCACTACAGAAGCCCCATCAACTTCAGCGATGAACTGATGAAAGCTTGCCAGAACGGTCTGGAAAGAATCAAAAATGCAAGAAAAGAACTGGATTTCTACATCAAAAATGTAGCTGATACAAAAATGACAGAAGCTGAAGTGGCAAAAGAAGCAGAACTGAACGGCTATAAAGATCAGTTCGAAGCAGCTATGGATGATGACTTCAACACAGCTGACGCAGTTTCCGCAATCTATGAACTGGTTCGTTTCTCCAATACAGAAATCAAAGCTGGCGCATCCAAAGAATTTGCAGTAAAAATTCAGGATATGCTGGATCACCTGTGCGGCGTTCTGGGCGTAGCTGAACTGAAGGAAGAAGAAGTTTCTGACGAAGATGTAGCGAAGATCGAAGCACTGATCGCCCAGAGAGCAGAAGCAAAGAAAGCAAAAGATTTCGCAAAAGCTGACGCGATCAGAGATGAACTGGCAGCTATGGGTATCACCATCAAAGATACACGTCAGGGTGTTCAGTGGTTCAGAGGCTAATCCGTTATGAACCTGAATGAACTTGATTTAGTATTAGGCGGGCAGGGAGAGTTAGACCCCCGGGAATACTCTTCCCTTGCTCTTGCGCATATCGGCGATGCAGTGTTCGAAGTGCTGGTAAGGCTGACGGTTTTGACCGATGGCAATGCCCCTGTGAATAAGCTGCATAAAAAGGCCAGAAATATCGTTAATGCAAAAGCCCAGGCGGAAATGTATTACCGCATCAAGGATGTATTGACGGAGGAAGAAGAGGGTGTGTTCCGCAGAGGACGCAATGCCAAATCCTTCACCGTGCCGAAAAATGCCGATCTGATGGATTATCGCCATGCCACAGGGCTGGAAGCCCTCTTCGGCTACCTTTATCTCAAAGGGGAAAAGGCCAGAGCTGTTGAGCTTTTTAAACTGGGGATGGCAGAAAAATTGGACAAGTAATGTCAAAGCCGAAGGGAAAATCGCCCGATTTTCTCCTCGGCTTTATGGCGTATTTATAATAGCGTGATTTTTATAGCTAGGAGGGTCTCTTTTGGAAAGAGAAAGAAGACGAGAAAGAGAATTTAATGAAAACCAGCTGGAAGGCAGAAATGCTGTGCTGGAAGTCCTGAGAAGCGGCAGAGATATCGAAAAGATTCTGGTGCAGAAGGGCAATGTAGAAGGCACGATTAAACGTATCGTGGCACAGGCTGCGGAAAAAGGTGTTGTCATTCAGGAGACAAGCCGTCAGAAGCTGGATGAGATTTCCCAGACAAAGAACCATCAGGGTGTGATCGCGCTGGTTTCTGCCCATGACTATGTGGAAGTGGACGATATTCTGGCAGCGGCAAGAGCGAAAGGTGAAGATCCCTTTATCATCCTGCTGGATGGTATCACAGACCCCCATAACCTGGGTGCGATCCTGAGAACAGCGGAATGTGCAGGCGCCCATGGTGTCATCATTCCTAAACGCCGTTCTGTTGGCCTGAATGCTACAGTAGGTAAAACATCTGCAGGTGCTATCGAATATATGCCCGTGGCCCGTGTCACAAACATTGTGAAAACAATGGAACAGCTGAAAAAAGAAGGTCTGTGGTTTGCCTGTGCGGATATGGGAGAAAACGACCATTTCGATACAAACCTGAAAGGCCCTATCGGTCTGGTGATTGGCAGTGAAGGCGAAGGCGTCAGCCGTCTGGTGAAGGAAAACTGCGATTTCACAGCATCCATCCCTATGTATGGCAAAATCTCTTCCCTGAATGCGTCCGTAGCGGCTGCGCTGCTGATGTACGAAGTAGTCCGCCAGAGAAACTATACAAAATAATTGTAAAAATGAAGTGAAAGGAGGGGACGACATTGGCGAAGGAGTTTTTGCTTGTGGATGGCTATAACATCATCCACGCATGGGACGAATTGAAAGAACTGGTAGAGGACGTCAGCCTGGAAAGTGCCCGTCAGAAGCTGATGGACGTCCTCTCTAATTATAAAGGCACCAGTAAGGCCACGATCATTCTGGTTTTCGACGGATATCTGGTAAAGGGGAACATTGGCACCGTATATGAATATAATAATATATACGTCGTATACACCAAGGAAGCCGAGACCGCTGACCATTATATCGAGCGTGTAGTAACTTCCCTGCCGAAGCATTATAAGGTGAGGGTAGCCACAGGCGATGGTCTGGAGCAGCTTATCATCTATGGTCAGGGGGCGACCCGTATGACCGCAAAGGAGCTTTGGATAGAAGTGCAGGCTGTGGAAACAGAACTGCGGGAAAAATTTATCGAAAACAGACCGCCGAAAAATAATATCCTGGCGGATCATCTGGATGAGGAATCGCTGGCATGGTTCGAAGCCCTGCGGCGAAAAAAATAATCAACGACGGAGAAAGAATTTTATGGCAGAAACAACGAAAGAACAGAATTACGAACAGGCAAGGGATGAAGAACTGGTGCTGATGGCGCAAAATGGCGACGATGCGGCCCAGGAATATCTGCTGGATAAATATAAATCTCTGGTGCGTGCCAAATCCAGAGCATATTTCCTCATCGGCGCAGACAGCGAGGATATCATCCAAGAAGGGATGATTGGTCTGTATAAAGCTGTAAGGGATTATAATGAAGAAAGGAATGCTTCTTTCCGCAGCTTTGCAGAGCTGTGTGTGAACCGCCAGATGATCACAGCCATCAAGGCGGCAACCAGACAGAAGCACCAGCCTTTGAATTCCTATGTTTCTTTGAATAAACCTGTTTTTGAGGAAGAATCCGAGCAGACATACATGGACTTCCTGCAGAGCAGCAGCAGCGCATTGCTGAACCCGGAGGCTCTGCTCATTGGCCAGGAAAACAAGAACTTTCTGGAAGACCAGATGGTAAAAAACCTGAGCAGCTTTGAAACAAGGGTGTTGGTTTTGTATCTGCAGGGGAGAAGCTATTTTGAGATCGCCCATGTGCTGGATAAACCGGAGAAATCCATCGATAATGCCCTGCAGCGGGTCAAGAAAAAACTGGAGAAATTTCTCGAAGAAAAAAATCTTGACGGCGCGGAAGGGATATGATAACATATATAGGCTGGTATGATATCAACCTTTGCTGCTATGGCTCAGTCGGTAGAGCGTCGCCTTGGTAAGGCGGAGGTCGTGGGTTCAAGTCCCATTAGCAGCTTTGAAACGTCCCAATAATTGGGACGTTTTTCTTTTTGCAAAGCGGAATTTAAGGTTCAGGATTTTCTGTTTTATATACTGAATAAAAAAAGGCACTCGTAAGAGTGCCTTTTTTGTTGCTGCTTATGCTTCACATTCGAAATCAAGAGGACTTTCGATCAGGGATGCGACCTGGAAACGGTGTCTGTGGCCGTCTTCTTCTTCTGTGCAGGCGCTGGCGAAGTGAACATGCTTGCCGTTGCCAACTTCGATGGCGGGGCCTGATGTGCCACGAAATTCATGGAAGTGACCATCGGCGAAATCTGTGCGGAATTTAATTTCATGCACATGGCTGTTGCCATAGCGGATGGATTCACCGGAGACTGTAGCGAAGCGATGGTTGTGACATTCTTCGTTTCGTTCGTTGAAAACTGCTGTGCTGCCTGTGATTTCGTGTACATGGCGCTGTTCTCTGCGATCATTCACCCAATTTTCATCCCAGTTGCAGGAGCAACGATCATTATTCTGATACATGTGCCGAACCTCCTTTCTTGTGGGTTCTCTATATAGTATGTGGGAAGGAGAAAATGGTGCAAGCCTACAAGGTGTATACAATGCGCATATGTATTTATAAAAGTACACGAAATTTGATTTGTTTTTCTGGGAAGATTATCTGTTTTCCACAGAAATATTTTTTTTTCGCAAATGGGTTTACTTTCCCAATCCAATGTGCTAGTATGATAAAAACCAAACAAACTTATATCAAAAATGAAAGAGGCAGCAAATTATGAGACACAATCATCTTTTTGCAACTGCATACTTTTATTTTTACCGTGTTTTCAAAGATTCAAAGTGAATTTTACTGTTAAGAAAAGACGGTTCGTTTTGATGGTTTTTTCTTAGAGAAAGCAAAAAAGCTTCGCAGTGAAATTCGCTGCGAAGCTTTTCTTTTTTCTGAAAGGCGCACAGCACTCAGCGAAGCGAGAACAAAAGAACATTTGAGATTTTTAAGGAGGAAACAATTATGGTAGTAGTACTGAAACCCGGCACAAAAGAAGAACAGATCGAAAACCTGAAAGCATGGCTTAGCAGCATGGGTATCAATACCCACATCTCCCAGGGTATGAATCATACTATCATCGGTTTGATCGGTGACACATCCGCAGTAGATATGGAGCTGGTAAAAGCTCTGGATATCGTTGAAAACGTACAGAGAATCCAGGAACCTTTTAAAAATGCAAACCGTAAATTCCACAATGAAGACCTGGTAGTAGATATCGCCGGCAAAAAGATCGGCGGCGGCAATTTCCAGATCATTGCTGGTCCCTGCTCCGTTGAAAGCGAAGAACAGGTTTGCGAAATTGCAAAGAGAGTAAAAGAATCCGGCGCTGGCCTGCTGCGCGGCGGTGCATTCAAACCCAGAACTTCCCCTTACGCATTCCAGGGCCTGAAGGGCGATGGCCTGAAGCTTCTGATGGAAGCAAAAGAAATGACAGGGCTGCCCATCGTTTCCGAAATTATGAATGCAGTGCATATCCCTATGTTCGAAGAAGCTGTTGATCTGGTACAGGTTGGCGCAAGAAATATGCAGAACTTTGAACTGCTGAAAGAAGTTGGTAAAATGTCCAAACCAGTTCTGCTGAAGAGAGGTCTGGCAAATACCATCGACGAACTGCTGATGAGTGCAGAATACATCATGGCAAGCGGTAACGAAAACGTTATCCTGTGCGAAAGAGGTATCCGTACATTCGAAACAAGAACAAGAAATACACTGGATCTGAGTGCAGTTCCTGTTCTGAAAAAACTGACACATCTGCCTATCGTGATTGACCCCAGCCACGCAATGGGCTACTCTCACCTGGTAAAACCCATGGCAATGGCAGCAACAGTAGCAGGCGCAGATGGTCTGATGATCGAAGTTCACAACAACCCTGCAAAAGCACTGTGTGACGGTCCTCAGTCCCTGACGCCCGATCAGTTCGACGAAGTAGCAAAACTGGTATTCGAACTGCGTCCTTTCGCTTGTAAATACGATTACTAATAAGACCTTGAGATAAGAAGGTGACAGATATGAAGGTTGGCGTAGTTGGTCTTGGGCTGATCGGCGGCTCCATGGCAAAAGCAGTTAAGAAAAAAACAGAACACGAAGTTATCGGTTGGGATGCTTCTGAAACCATCCGTTACAGCGCGCTCTTGATGGAAGCAGTACATGGCTTCATGGAAGATGGCAATCCTAAAGATTGTGATATCGTTCTGCTGGGTCTGTATCCTCAGCTGACAGTAGATTACATCAAGGAACATGCGAAGGATTTCAAAAAAGGTGCTATCATTGTGGACTGTGCTGGTGTAAAGAGAATGGTATGTGAACAGGTGCAGGCTGTTGCAGAAGAAAATGGTTTCAACTTCGTAGGCGCCCACCCCATGGCAGGTGTGGAACGTTCCGGTTTTACCTATTCCACAGCAGAAATGTTCGAAGGCAAGACTTTGATCGTAACACCTTATAAAGGCACAGACCTGGGCATGATGAATGCGCTGAGCATGTTCTTCAAAAAACTGGGCTTTGCAAAACTGAAAGTGACTTCCACAGAAGAACATGATCAGATGATCGCTTATACTTCTCAGTTGGCTCACGTAGTTTCCAGCGCATATGTAAAAGGCGTATTGTCCCATAATTTCAAGGACTTCTCCGGCGGCAGCTTCCAGGATATGACAAGAGTTGCCAGACTGAATGAAAATATGTGGACAGAACTGTTCCTGGCAAACGGAGACAATCTGGCAGATGAAGTGGATGGCCTGATCGCACGTATGCAGATGTACAGCAAAGCCATCCGGGCAAAAGATGCAGAAGGCCTGAGACAGCTGCTGAAAGAAGGCAGAGAAAAATGCATCGAGATCGATGAAATCAAAGATTTTGACTAAGGTGATACTATGAGAAAAGTAGTAGTAAGTGCGTCCACAGAATATGATATCCTGATCGGACGCGGATTGCTGGCACAGGCAGGGGAAGAGATCGCCAAGCGTATACGTCCCTGTAAGGCAGCAGTTATCACAGATACAACAGTTGAAAAACTTTACGCGGAACAGGTGGAAAAATCTTTAGCGGCAGCGGGGTTCACCACCTGCCGCTTTTCATATCCCGCAGGGGAGGAATCCAAAAATATCAGTACATTATCTGATATGCTGGAATTTCTGGCGGAAGAAGAAGTGACCAGACAGGATATCATCGTTGCTCTGGGCGGCGGCGTAGCAGGGGATATGGCAGGCTTTGCTGCAGCGGTATACCAGAGGGGTATCCGTTTTGTACAGGTGCCTACTACCTTTCTGGCGGCAGTGGATTCTTCCGTTGGCGGCAAAACAGCCATCGACCTGAAGGCAGGCAAAAACATGGCAGGGGCTTTCTATCAGCCCCACCTGGTGCTTTGCGACGTGGATACACTGGATACCTTGCCGAAGGATACCTTTGCGGACGGCATTGCGGAAACACTGAAATATGGTGTTATCGGTGATGCAGACTTATTTGCGAAAACAGCATCCGGCGATTTTAGAAATGATCTGGAAGAGATCATCGAAACCTGCGTCAAAATGAAGCGGGATATCGTTATGGAGGATGAATTTGATACAGGCTTGCGTCAGCTGCTGAACCTGGGGCATACACTGGGCCATGCCATTGAAAAGAAAAGTGGGTTTACCCTTTCCCATGGGCATGCCGTTGCCATCGGGATGCACCTGATCGCAAAAGTTGCAGAAGAAAAGGGACTGGCAAAAAAGGGACTGGCAGCGAAAATCAAAGCCGCTCTGGAGAATAACGATCTGCCTGTTTCCATCGAATATACCGCAGAAGAGATCACAGAGGGTGTTCTGAAGGATAAAAAACGCAGGGGTGGGGAGATCAGCTTCGTTTTCCCTACAAAGATCGGCCATTGCGAGATCGTGAAGATTCCTGTGAGTGAAGTGACAGATTTGGTAAGAAAAGCATTGATTTGAAAAGGCGGTACACTTATGAATGTAAAAATCGGAAAAGGCCCCCTGAACAATGGGCAGGTGCGTATCATTTCCTCTAAATCCGACGGTCACCGTTCCCTCATCGCGGCAGCTCTTGCGGAAGAGGAAAGTGTTCTGTTCGTGGATGGCTGGTCTGATGATATGGAAGCAACGATGCGCTGTCTGAAAGGCTTGGGCGCGGAACTGTATAAAGAGCCTTCTGGTATTGAGGTAGTACCCATTCCCAGAAATGCAGGCGGGAAAGCTGTTCTGGACTGCGGCGAAAGCGGTTCCACTTTGCGCTTTCTGCTGCCTGTTGCCAGTGCGCTGGGCAAAAATGCGCTTTTCGAAGGAAAGGGCAGACTTCCCGAAAGACCCATCGGTATCCTGCTGGAGGAAATGGAACAGCATGGATGCAAGGCAAACAATGACCATTTGCCCGTAGAACTGGAAGGCAAACTGCAGAGCGGCGTTTATACACTGCCTGGCAATGTAAGTTCTCAGTTTATTACAGGGCTGTTGTTCGCATTGCCTATTCTGGAGGGGAACAGCGAAATTCGACTGACAACAGATATTGAATCCAAAGGATATATTGATATGACACTGAAGACCCTGAAAACTTTCGGGGTGGAAGTGAAAGAAACAGAACACGGCTGGATTATTCCCGGTGGGCAGAAATATCAGGGTCCTCGTATGCGCTTTGCGGAAGGTGACTGGAGCAATGCGGCCTTCTGGCTGGTGGCTGGCGCTATCCATGGCAGCATTGGCTGTCAGGGGCTGGATATGGAATCTCCCCAGGGCGACAGAGCTATCGTTTCCCTGCTGGAAGAATTCGGCGCAGAAAGCAAGATCATCCTGAATCAGGTAACTATGACCCATAAGGAAATGAAGGGCATCCGTATCGATGCTTCTCAGATTCCTGATCTGGTGCCTATCCTGTGCGTGGCAGCGGCTGCGGCAGAGTGCAAGACAGAAATTTACAACGCAGGCAGACTGCGTATCAAAGAAAGTGACAGACTGGCAGCAATGGCAGAATGTATGAAAAAAATCGGCGTAGAAGTGGAAGAAAAGCCTGACGGCATCATCATCACAGGGGGCTGCAATCCTCCCGCAGGTGAGATCGTCATCGATTCCCATAATGACCATCGCATCGTTATGGCAATGGCCATCGCAGCAGTGAGCCTTGGGGTGGAACTGACCATCGAAGGAGCAGATGCTGTGAATAAATCCTATCCTTCCTTCTTCTTGGAATTACAGAAACTGGGAGGTGTTGTGGATGTCCTCTAGTTTTGGAGAACAGGTGAAAATCATGATCTTCGGACAGTCCCATTCCGAAGCCATCGGCGTTGTGATTGATGGTTTGCCCGTGGGAGAAGAGATCGATTTGGAAAAGGTGCAGCAGTTTATGGATCGCCGCGCCCCCGGCAGAAATGCCTATTCCACGCCCCGTAAGGAGGCGGATATGCCCCGCGTGGTATCCGGTCTGTTCGAGGGCAAGACCTGCGGTGCGCCTATTTGTGCCGTTATCGAAAATACGAATACAAGATCGAAAGATTATGATAAATTGAAAGACCTGCCCAGACCCGGTCATGCAGACTTTACGGCCTGGGTGAAATATAAAGGGGCCAATGATCACCGGGGCGGTGGTCATTTCTCCGGCAGACTGACAGCCCCCCTCTGCTTTGCAGGTGCGGTATGCATGCAGATCCTGGAAAGAAAAGGTATCCATGTGGGCGCTCATATCCTTTCTATCAAAGGGGTAAAAGATACACCTTTTGATGAGGTGCATATTGACGGGCAAGTACTGAAAATGGTAACATCTAAGGTGTTTCCTGTACAGGACGATGCAGCAGGCGAAGCCATGCAGGCAGCCATTGCAGCAGCCAAGGAAAAGGCAGATTCCGTTGGCGGCATCATCGAATGTGCAGTTACAGGACTTCCTGTGGGCGTGGGTGAACCTATGTTTGATGGTCTGGAAAGCAGACTGGCGTCGGCTGTGTTTGCCATTCCTGCGGTAAAAGGCGTGGAATTTGGCAAGGGCTTTGGCGTAGCCGATCTGTTTGGTTCTGAAAACAATGATGATTTTACATACGAAGCAGATGGTACAGTTCAGACGAAAACCAACAACCATGGCGGTTCTCTGGGCGGCATTTCCAGTGGCATGCCTTTGGTATTGAGAGCAGCCTTCAAGCCTACTCCTTCCATTGGACAGGAGCAGGATACCATCAGTATCAGCAAAAGGGAAAATGATAAATTGGCTATCGTAGGCAGACATGATCCCTGTATCGTGCCCAGAGCCGTGCCTTGCGTGGAAGCGGCAACGGCAGTGGCGATCCTGGATCTCATTTGCAGAATGGAAAAGTAAGGAAAGGCGGAAAAATACTATGGATTTGAATGCAGTAAGAGAGAGAATCAATGCCATTGATGATCAGATCGTTGATCTGTTTGTAGAACGTATGAAAGCGGCTGCAGATGTTGCCAGCGCAAAAGCGGAAAAGAATCTGCCTGTACTGGATCTGAGAAGAGAACAGGCTGTTCTGGAAAAGGTCATGGAAAGAGCCGGCGAAGAATTCGAAATTTATATCAATAAACTGTATCAGACAATGTTTGACATCAGCAAAAGCTATCAGGCGGGCATGCTGACAAAGGAAACAGATCTGTCCGAAGAAATTCTGAAAAACATTGCAGATCCCCGCATGGAATTCCCCAGAAAAGCAGTTGTTGCCTGCCAGGGCGTAGAAGGTTCCTACGCAGCAAGAGCATGCGACAGACTGTTTGGCATACCCAGCAAGATGTATTTCAGCAATTTCGAAAGCGTTTTCAATGCTGTTGAATCCGGTCTGTGCAAATATGGTGTACTGCCCATCGAAAACAGCTCTGCCGGTTCCGTAACAGAAGTATACGACCTGATGGTTCGTCATAAATTCTACATCGTTAAGAGCCTGAAGCTGCACGTAAGCCATGCGCTGCTGGCAAAACCCGGCGTAAAACTGGAAGATGTAAAAGAAGTGATTTCTCATTCCCAGGCTCTGCAGCAGTGCAGCAACTTCCTGAAAGCAAATCCCAATGTGAAAGTAACGATTTTCGAAAATACAGCAACCGCTGCAAAATATGTAGCGGAAAGCGACAGAACAGACATCGCAGCCCTGTCTTCTACAGACTGTGCAAAGCTGGATGGCCTGAATGTATTGAAAGACGGCGTACAGAACAACGAAAACAACTACACAAGATTTATCTGTATCGCAAAGGATATGGAAATTTATGCCGGTTCCAACAAGATCAGCCTGATGCTTTCTGTAGACCACAGACCCGGTTCCCTGCATGAAATGATCGGTAAATTCGCTTGCCGCGGCATCAACCTGTGCAAACTGGAAAGCCGTCCTATCCCCGGCAAGGATTTCGAATTCCGTTTCTATTTCGACCTGGATGGTTCCGTATTCTCTCCTGAAATGATGACAGTGCTGAAGGATATCGAACAGGCAGCAGAAAGCCTGTCCTTCCTGGGCTGCTACTCGGAAGCATAAGGAGGCGATTTGATGAAGCTGCTTGTCATCAATGGACCAAACCTGAATATGCTTGGCATCCGTGAAAAAAATATCTATGGTGCGGAAACATATGAGGACCTGAAAAATCTGGTCGAAAAGACTTTTGCTGAAAAGGGCATCGAAGGGGAGATCTATCAGTCCAACCATGAGGGGGATCTGGTAGACCGTATCCAGCAGGCATATTTTGATGGTACCAATGGTATCGTCATCAATCCTGCGGCCTATACCCACACCAGCGTAGCCATTCTGGATGCGCTGAAGGCAGTGATGCTGCCTGCAGTGGAAGTGCATATTTCTGACGTAAAGACAAGAGAGGATTTTCGTCAGATCTCCTACGCAGGGAAAGCCTGCGTGAAAACCATCATGGGAAAGGGCTTCCAGGGGTATGTGGAAGCCATCGAATACCTGGTGGAGAATTATAAATGAAAGAAGGCGAATCAACATGATTTCTGATAGAATGACGAAACTGCTGGAAAGAAGTGCTGCCATGAGCAGCATGTATTCCGAAGCGGCGCGTTTGAAAGAAATGTATGGCGCAGAAAACGTGTATGATTTCGGTATGGGCAACCCCAATTTGGCAGCTCCCGATATCATCAGAGAGACAAGCATCAAGGTTCTGAATGAAACAGACCCCTGGTATCTGCACCATTATATGCCCAATAATGGCTTTATCGAAGCCAGAGAAAAGATTGCAGCCAGCCTGAACCGCCGTTTCGGTGAAAACTATGGTGCAGATAACATCATGATGTGTACAGGTGCTGCCGGCGGCATCAACTGCCTGCTGAAGGTGTTGATGGACCCCGGTCAGGAAGTGCTGACATTTGCTCCTTATTTTGGTGAATATGACAGATATGCGGATAACGTGAACTGTACACTGACAGCAGTTCCTCCCAATCCTCCCACTTTCCAACCTGACCCTGCGAAGCTGGCGGAATGTGTGACAGCAAATACCAAAGCGGTCCTGATCGATAACCCCAACAACCCCACAGGCGTTGTTTACAGCGCAGAAACGATCAAGGCCATTGCTGATGTGCTGGCAGAAAAAGAAAAGGAATTCGGCCACGCCATTTATCTGATCTCTGATGAACCCTACAGAGAACTGGTATATGATGGCGCAAAAGTGCCCTGGATCCCTGATTTCTATAAAAATACGATCGTGGCATATTCCTTCTCCAAATCTCTTTCTCTGCCCGGCGACCGTATTGGTTATTTGGCCCTGAGAAATGATGTGGAAGATTTTGAAAATATCGTTGCGGCTGTTGCGGTGGCAACACGCATTACAGGCTTTATCAATGCACCCGGCCTGCAGCAGCTGGTTTGTGCGGAATGTTGTGAAGAAGTGGTAGATATTAATTTCTATGACAGAAACAGAGAACGCCTGTATCATGCCCTGATCGAATATGGCTATGAGCTGCCTAAGCCCGATGGTGCTTTCTATATGTTTGTGAAAACACCCATTGAAGATGATAAGGCATTCGTAGATAAAGCAAAGGAATATCGCATCATGCTGACACCCGGCAGCGGTTTCGGCTGTCCTGGCTATATCCGTATTTCCTACTGCGTATCTCCTGAAACCATTGAAGGCGCTCTGCCCGGCTTCAAGGCTTTGGCGGAATTCTATAAGGAAAACAAATAAGCAGATATAAAAAAGAACTCAGAATTTATTTTCTGGGTTCTTTTTTTGCGTTTTGGTGGAAAAAACGCTCCGTGGTGGAGAGTGGTGGAGGGAAAAAAGTGTGGTGGATTTTGATTTTTGGTGGAGAGTGGTGGGGGCTCTCCTTTTTTTATGGGGAAAAGCCTTGAAAATCAGGCTTTTTCTGTAAAAAAAATATTAAGAAAAAAACTGTTTTGGGGTTGTTTTTTCGTTACGCTTATATTACAATGTGGTTAAAAGTGGCGCAAAGTGGTTTTTTGTGGTGGAAAAACACCATAAAAGCGAGAAAGTGGCGAAAGGTGGTGACAGCGAGATGTTCTTAGGACAATATCAACATTCTATTGATGCAAAAGGGCGTTTGATCGTTCCTGCGAAGTTCAGAGAAGGCCTTGGCGAGCATTTCGTTGTGACAAAAGGCCTGGATAACTGTCTCTTTGCGTACCCCCAGGAGGAATGGAAGATTTTTGAAGAAAAATTGAAACAGCTTCCTCTGACGAATCCTGGCGCGCGTAAATTCGTGCGCTTTTTCTTTGCGGGCGCGGTGGAATGCGAACTGGATAACCAGGGTCGTATCATGGTCCCTCCTCACCTGAGAGAATATGCAGGATTGAAGAAAGATATCGTTTCCATCGGTGTAAATAACCGCATTGAAATCTGGAATAAGGATAACTGGAACGATTATAGCGACGAAGAAGATTACATCAGTAATGAGCTGGCGTTTGAAATGGAGAATTTAGGAATTTAATTTAGTATAGAAAGGTAGTCGGGTATGAATTTTCATCACGTTTCCGTACTCCTGAACGAGTGCATCGATAATCTGAATATCAAGCCTGACGGCATTTACGTAGACGGCACCATGGGCGGCGGCGGCCATTCCCTGGAGATCGCCAAAAAAATTGAAACAGGTCGTCTTATCTGCATCGACCAGGATCCCAATGCCCACGAAGCGGCAGGGAAAAGACTGGCTGAGCATAAGGATAAAATCACCTTCGTAAGGGATAACTTTGGCAATATCGCCAATATCCTGGACGAGCTTGGCATAGAAAAAATCGACGGCATGCTGATGGATATCGGCGTTTCATCCCATCAGCTGGATGAAGCGGAACGCGGCTTTTCTTATCAGCAGGACGCACCTTTGGATATGCGTATGAATCCGGACAAGCCCTTCAGCGCATACAATGTGGTCAATGAATATGATGAGGATGAACTGGACAGAGTCATCTTCACTTACGGCGAAGAACGCTGGGCAAGACGTATCGCCCAGTTTATCGTGAAAGAAAGAGAAAATGGCCCGATTGAAACAACGGGCGAATTGGTAGATATCATCAAAAAGGCGGTGCCTAAGGGTGCCAGAAAAGATGGCCCTCATCCTGCAAAAAGAACCTTCCAGGCAATCCGTATCGAAGTAAATGGAGAACTGGATGTTTTGCAGAAAGCCATCGATGATGTTTCAGAAAGATTGAATGAAGGCGGCAGACTTTGCATCATCACCTTCCATTCTCTGGAAGATCGTATCGTAAAGGATGCTTTTAGAAAGCAGGAAAATCCCTGTATCTGTCCACCCCAGTTTCCTGTATGTGTTTGCGGGAAACAGCCCTTAGGCAGGGTGGTAACCAGAAAGCCTATTTTACCCAGTAAAGAAGAATTGGAAGTGAACCCTCGTTCCAGAAGCGCAAAACTGCGCGTGCTGGAAGGGGTAGCCCACGACTGAAAACAGAAATAACCAAGGGAAGGAGGGGAGAATATGGCAGCAAAAAGATATCATGACAGAAACCGCACAAATACCGGTTCCTACTATACCTATGGCAACGTGGCCTACGAACTGCAGCCAGATTATACCCCTTACCGCGTACGTGAGGAAGAGGAAGAGCGACGCAAAGAAGCGGCGCGCATCGCCAGAGAAGAAGCAAGAGAAAATCGCATCTCTTCCGTAAAAATGCTGGGCGTGGCGCTGGTGCTCTTTATTGGCTGTATCGCTTTTATGGGGATGCATGTGGTCGTAGACAATGCGGAAGTTTCCCTGCGCAGACAGAGAAGCACCCTGGAAGACCTGAAATCTGCCAATGCCATTCTGGAAGCAGAACTGACAGAACAGCTGGATATGGACTATATCAAGCAGGAAGCCACAGAAAGATTGGGCATGAGCGAGCCCCAGTCCTATCAGGTGGTTTATATTGATGTGCCCAAACAGAGCTACACCGTGCAGTATGATGCGGATGATGCGGCGGAAAGTGCATCCTTGTTGGATAAGATCACAAATTTCTTTAAAAAGGATTGATGATAGATGAGAAGAAAGACTCGGGGAATAAAAGCGAATCAAAAATTTGCTTTTATTCTTTTTGTGTTTATGGCTATATTGACTGTGCTCTTTGGCAGAGTCGTATATTGGAAGGTGGCCCACGGGGCGGAATTTGAAACGGCTGTAAAAAATCAGCAGATCAATCGTTATGACCTGGTGAATGCAGCCAACCGCGGCAGTATCCTGGACAGAAATGAACAGGTGTTGGCCGTATCTACAGCGGTTTACAATGTTGTTCTGGACCCCCTGCAGCTGGCAGAGGAAAATGATGAAAAGGAAACGAAAAAGACTTTCGATACCTTGTGTGAATATTTCCCTGATTTGAAGTATGAAGACCTGCAGTATCACATTACGCAGAATGCAGAAACAGGGAAGATCAATACCCCTACCCATTGGAAATATCTGGTGAAGGGCGTGGAAAGAAGCGTCAAGGAAGAGCTGGAAGCGAAAAAATTGCTGGGGGTTTATTATGAACAGACCAGCAAACGTTCCTATCCTCTGAAAACACTGGCATGCCACCTGATTGGTTTTAATAACACCTGGGGACTGGAAGGCTATTATAACGATGAAATGACAGGCACGCCCGGTCGCTCCTTCATCTTGTATCAGGGAGCGGATACAGTGACCTATCAGGATTATGCGGCTCAGGATGGCAATACTATCGTGACTACATTGGACTATACCATCCAGCAGTATGCGGAACAGGCTGTAAAGGAAACCATGGAAACATGGCCTTCTCAGAATGTGGCTTCTATTGTTATGAATCCCAATACGGGGGAAATTTATGCTATGGCATCTGCGGATACCTTCGACCTGAACGACCCTGATGAGCCTGTGGAACTGGAAGCAGATGAGACTTTCCGGGAAACATGGGAAGCTATGACGGACGAAGAAAAAAGCAATTATCTGAATACGACATGGAGAAACTTCTGTATCAGTGATACATACGAACCTGGTTCTGTATACAAACCACTGGTCGTAGCGGCGGCACTGGAAGAAGGCGTGATCTCCACGAATTCTACCTTCTACTGTGGTGGCAAGATCACCGTTGCGGACAGAGACATCGGCTGTCATTTGCATAGTGGACATGGCACGATCTCTGTGGAAGAGATCATGGCACAATCCTGTAACCCCGGTGTGATTCAGATCGCCCAGAAGCTGGGGGCGGAAAAATTCTATAAATATCAGAGAGAATTTGGCTTTGGTCAGAAAACGGGCATTGACCTGCCCGGTGAGGAATTGGGTATCCTCCACTCCGAATCTGCACTGGGGCCTGTAGAACTGGCAACAAGTGCCTTTGGGCAGACCTTCAACTGTACATCCATTCAGATGGCAACAGCATTTTCTGCCCTCATCAACGGCGGCAATCTGGTGAAGCCCTATGTGGTTTCTCAGATCGTGGATGGTGATGGTTCTGTTGTGATGGAACAGGAAACAGAAGTGGTGAGAAAAGTGATTTCCCAGAAAACATCTGATTACGTGCGCACGGCCCTGAAAGCAACGGTTGACCATGGTACAGCGAAGAAAATCGCCATCCCCGGTTATTCTATCGGCTGTAAAACCGGTACATCTGAACAGGGTTCCCGTACCAGCGATTCTTCCTGGACATTGACCCATATGGCATATTTCCCTGCGGAAAATCCCCAGTATCTGGTATTCAGTGTCATCCATCTGCCTGAAGATTATGCCGATGGCGTACAGACCACAGCAACTATGACAAAACAGCTGATGGAAAACATCATCAAATATAAAAATCTGGAACCTACAGAATCCACAGAAGAAACATCTACCTTGAATAGCAGCAAAGCAACTGTGACGATGCCCGATTATGTTGGCAGTAGCACCTATCATGTGACCATGGATCTGGATGGCAAAGGCTTGAACTACAAAGTTGTGGGCACAGGCAACACCATCACCAATCAGGTGCCCAAAGGCGGCACGAAGGTGGAGGTCGGCAGTGAGGTCATCCTGTATGTTGCCAAATCCGAATCGGACAGCGGCACAGTGAAGGTGCCGGATGTCATGGGCAAGACCTATAGTGAAGCGGTCAAGACCCTTTCCGATGCGGGCTTTGAGGTGGTATTTAATGGTGAAACCACGAATAGCACTGTAACGGCCCAAGACCCGAAATACGGTGTTTCCGTAGAGGAAGGCAGTGAGATCACGATCACCCTGACGAAGAAAGAAGTGGAAGAACCGGAAGGAAACACCCCACAAACAACGCAGTAGCAACTGAATAACGAAAAGCATAGACACCCTGTCTCTCTTATAAAATATAGTTAGGATATTGGAGAGACAGGGGTGTTTTGTATGGAGAAACCGACAATCGGAGCAAAGAAAAGACTGCTGATCTTCCTTTTCTGCGCTATGTTTGGATATTTGCTTTTAACGGGACGATTGGTTTTTATTGAACTTTTTCGAGCAGAGGGCTGGCAGGAGATGGCCTACGAACAGCAGACCAGAGACAGACTGATTACGCCGAAGCGGGGCTCTATCCTTGACCGAAACGGAGAGGGCATTGCTTTGACGGAGACAGTCAATGCGGTCAGTGTCATTCCTGTGCAGGTGAAAGAAAAGGAGAAAACGGCACAGTTTCTGGCGGATGCGCTGGAATTGGAATACGAAGATGTTTTGGAAAAAGTGAAACAGAAGGTGGCGCTGGTGCGCATCAAAACCAAGGTAGACACGGAAACGGCAGCTGCTATTCGCAAGGCGGGCTACCCCGGCGTAGAGGTGGACGAGGATGTGCAGCGGGTCTATCCCTATTCTGAGTTGGCGGCACAGGTCATCGGCTTCGTTGGGAAAGACAATCAGGGCATCATCGGGCTGGAAGCAAAATATGACGAAATGCTGGAAGGGGAACAGGGCAAAATTTTGACCCTGACGGATTCTCGTGGGAATGAAGTGGACAGCGAGCAGGAGCGTATCGCCCCCGTGGATGGGCAAAATCTGGTAACGACCATTGATGTAGTGATGCAGCAATATGCGGAGCAGACCATTGCCAAGGCCGTGGAAACGAAAGGAGCAAAGCGGGGCGTTATCATTATTTTGAATCCACAAAACGGGGAAATTTACGCCATGGCGAATTATCCCACTTTTGATTTAAACGACCCTTTCACCATTAATGATTCGGAGCTGGCGGCTGTGTGGGATACCTTTTCTCAGGAGGAACAGAATAATTACCTGAACCAGATGTGGCGAAATACCGCCATCAATGATACATACGAACCGGGGAGTACCTTTAAGATCGTCACATCTTCCGCGGGGCTGGAAGAAGGCGTTGTTACGCCGGAAAGCAGCTTTTTCTGCCGTGGGTTCCATATTGCGGGAGACAGACAGATCAAATGCTGGCGATATCCCAGAACCCATGGAGCGGAGACCTTCGTGCAGGGAGTACAAAATTCCTGCAACCCCGTATTTATGGAGGTGGGGGAACGATTGGGGGCGGAAACCTTTCTGGAATATATGCAGAAATTTGGTTTTGCCCAGAAAACGGGCGTAGACCTGGCGGGAGAAGCAACGGGTATCATCCACAAACTGGAGAATATCGGCCCCGTAGAATTGGCGACTATGAGTTTTGGGCAGTCTTTCCAAATTACGCCATTGCAGCTTTTGCGAGCAGCTTCTGCCATTGTGAATGGCGGCAATCTCATTACGCCCCATTTTGCCAAGGGCATTGCTGATGAGGAAGGAAATATCATTGAAAATTTCCAGTATGAACAGGGGCAACAGGTTATTTCCCGGGAAACTTCCGAGACGATGAAAACCATTCTGGAAAGCGTCGTTTCTGAAGGGACGGGGAGCAAGGCTTATATTCCCGGATATCGCATTGGCGGGAAAACAGCCACTTCTGAAAAACTGCCGAGACGAAGCGGGAAGTATATTGCTTCCTTTATGTCCTTTGCTCCGGCGGAAGCCCCCCAGGTGATGGCATTGGTGCTGATCGATGAGCCTCAGGGTGTGTATTATGGCGGCACGGTGGCAGGGCCTGTGATGCAGGAACTGCTGCAGAATATCCTGCCTTATCTGGGCATTGAACCTCAGTATAACGAAAAAGAAGCAGCAGAAGCGGCGGAAACCGTAACGACTGTGCCTGATCTGACAGGAATGACACTGGGTGAGGCGAAAAATGCTTTGTTCCAGGCAGGGCTTTCAGCAGAAGTGGAAAAAGAGGGCGAAACCATCGTAAGGCAGACACCGCCAGCAGGGGAAACAGTAAATAAAGGGACGAAAGTTATCTTATCGATGGAATGATAGATTTTGTCTGTATTTTTCAAGAAAATATGGGGAAAAGGTTTGGGTTTTGGAGATAAATATGGTATACTTTAAGTTGGTTTATTGTGTGATAGTATTCCCAATTGCCGGAAAAGAAAGGAGGCTGTAAAAGTGAAATCGAAACAGCTTTTAGAAGGCATTTCTTATGAAGTGCAGCAAGGGAACGTGGAAGTGGAAATTTCCGATTTCCAGTATGATTCCCGAAAGGTAGAAAAAGACAGCCTGTTTGTCTGTATCACAGGATTCCAGACAGACGGACACAAATATATCCCCATGGCGGTGGAAAAAGGTGCGGCGGCACTGTTGTGCGAGCATACAGTAGAAGGCGTGCCTGAAAATGTGACAGTTATTGTTACAGAAAATAACCGTGTGGCGCTGGCGGTGGCTTCTGCCAATTTCTATGGACACCCCTCTAAAGAAATGAACGCCATTGGCGTAACTGGCACAAACGGCAAAACATCCACCACATACCTGATGAAATCCATTCTGGACAGAGTGGGCAGAAAAGTGGGTATCGTTGGTACTATTGAAAACCGTATTGGCGACAAAGTGCTCCATGCAGAAAGAACAACACCCGAATCTAAGGAACTGCAGGCACTGTTCAGACAGATGAAGGATGAAGATGTGACAGATGTGGTGATGGAAGTTTCTTCCCATTCCCTTGACCTGCACAGGGTAGATGGCATCGAATTCGACGTTGCTATCTTCACAAACCTGACACAGGATCATCTGGATTACCATAAAACGATGGAAAACTACAAAGCGGCGAAAGGCCTGCTTTTTGAACGGGCAGCGAAAAGCGTCATTAATATGGACGATGCTGCAGGCAGCTATATGAAAGACCACAGCAAGGGCGAAGTGCTGACCATCGGTGTTGATAATAAAGCCGACCTGATGGCGGAAAATATTGATATTTCTGCAGAAGGCACAGCCTTTGATATGATCTGGCAGGGGAAGAAATATCCTGTAAAACTGCACACCCCTGGCAGATTCAGTGTATATAATGCGCTGGGTGCTGCAGGTGCATGCCTGGTGCTGGGCATTGCGGTAGAGGATGTTGTGGCAGGGCTGACGGAAAACCCCGGTGTTTCCGGCAGATTCCAGACGGTACGCAGCAAAAAAGGCTGTCAGGCAGTTGTGGACTATGCCCATACACCCGATGGTCTGGAAAACGTGCTGAACACAGCAAATGAATTCGTAAAAGGTAAAGTCATTGCCGTATTTGGCTGCGGCGGCGACAGAGACAGAACAAAACGTCCCATCATGGGCGAAATCGGCGGCAAGCTGGCAGGTTACTGCATCATCACTTCCGATAACCCCAGAACAGAAGACCCTGCGGCAATTCTGGATGATGTGGAAGTTGGCGTAAAGAAAACGGATTGTCCGTATGAAAAGATCGTAGACAGAAGAGCGGCTATTGTAAGAGCGGTGGAACTGGCAGGCGAAGGGGATGTGATCCTCATCGCAGGCAAGGGACATGAAACCTATCAGATTTTCCCCGACAAAACCATTCATTTCGACGATATGGAAGAAGTACGCAAAGCGTTTGGAGAGGATTGCTTATGAAAAAGATTACAGTAAAAGAAATCATCAAGGCAACAGGCGCCCAGATGATCGCTCTGGGCGATATGGAAGCGGCGCTGAATAAAGAGATCTGGCATGTGACACAGGATTCCCGCGAAACAAAGGAAGGCGTTCTTTTCGTTGCGCGTATTGGTGAAGTGAGAGATGGTCACGATTTCCTGCCCCAGTGCTTTGAAAACGGCGTGACAGCATGTCTGTCCCAGAAGGTGGTTGCGCCCACAAACGGCGCTATCGTGCTGCTGGTACCCGATACTGGCAAAGCGCTGCTGGATTTGGCGGCTTACTACAGAGATCTGTTCGATATCCCCTATATCGGTATCACGGGCAGCGTTGGCAAAACAACAACAAAAGACCTGATCGCATCCGTTGTGTCCCAGAAATATGATACATTGTGGACAGATGGTAACTATAACAACGAAGTAGGCGTGCCTCTGACGATTTTCCGCATCGAAGACCATCATCAGGCGGCAGTTATCGAAATGGGCATGAACCATTTTGGCGAACTGGATAGAATTGCTACAGCAGTGCGCCCTCATATCGGTGTCATTTCCAATGTTGGCGTTGCCCATATCGGCTTCCTGGGCAGCAGAGAAGGTATCCTGAAAGCAAAATGCGAAATGCTGGATCATCTGGATAAAGATGGCGTTGCCATCCTGAATGCAGACAATGATATGCTGCAGACCCTGGAAGGTAAACTGCCTCACACAATCAAATGGTTCGGCGTGGAAAATAAAAGAGATTTCTATGCAGATGAAATCGAAGTGGTCGGTCTGGAACAGACAAAATGCACTCTGCATACGCCTATCGGTTCCGTTTCCGTTACCATTCCTGTTCCCGGGGAACATATGGTGCTGAATGCTCTTTCTGCAGCGGCAGTTGGCGTGGAACTGGGCCTGACTCTGGAACAGATCAAAGCAGGTATCGATTCCTTTACACCTACAAAGAAAAGAATGACACTGATGAAGGATGTCAATGGTTTGACAATTCTGAACGATTCTTATAATGCAAACCCCGTTTCCATGAAATCTGCGCTGGATGTTCTGGCGAATGCAGAGGGCAGAAAAGTAGCTGTTCTGGGCACAATGGGCGAACTGGAAGATTACGCCCCTGCCATGCATAAGGAAGTGGGCGCGTATGCAGCGGAAAAAGGCACAGATGTACTGATCTGCATCGGCAAATGGAACGACTGTATGGAAGCAGGCGCAAAAGAAGGCGGTATGACAGAGGTATACTGCTATAATACACAGGAAGAGTTCTGGGAAAATGGTCTGTCTCTGATCAAAGAAGGAGACAATGTGCTGGTAAAAGCATCCCTTTCTACAGGGTTGTCCAGAACAGTAGATAAATTGCAAGGAGTGAACTAAAGTGGGTTCTTTGGAACAGGCAGTCTATGCCATTATCATATCTTTCGTGATTGGCGTTATCTTATGTCCAATCGTGATCCCTATGTTGAGAAAACTGAAATTCGGTCAGAATGTCCGCGATGACGGTCCTGAAAGCCATCTGGCGAAGCAGGGTACCCCTACCATGGGCGGTGTATCCTTCCTGATCGCTTTCGTAGTGACGGGCTTCTTCTTCCTGAAAGGGAATACAGACGGTGCAGCCATCCTGCTGATGACACTGTGCTACGGTGTGATCGGTTTTCTGGACGACTATATCAAAGTGGTGAAAAAACGTTCTCTGGGCCTGAGAGCCTATCAGAAACTGTTGCTGCAGCTGATCGTAAC
Source organism: Anaerotignum sp. (assembly GCF_017483025.1). Lineage (GTDB taxonomy): Bacteria > Bacillota > Clostridia > Lachnospirales > Anaerotignaceae > Anaerotignum_A. Next base: position 27,767 of record NZ_JAFUMA010000025.1, read on the forward strand.
CGGTCTGTTCTGTGCATATGTTCTGAGAAGCGGCATTGGCACAGCGATTTACGTACCTTTTACAAACGGCATGATGCTGGATCTGGGTATCCTGTTCATTCCTTTTCTGTTTGTGGCAGTTCTGGGTACCGTAAACGGCGTAAACCTGACAGATGGTCTGGATGGTCTCTCCAGTGGTGTCACACTGCTGGTGGCGGCGTTCTTTATGATCGTTGCATGGGCAGCAGGCAGCACAGTAGCGCCGATTTGCGGCGCGATCATGGGCGGTCTGATGGCCTTCCTGATCTTTAACTCTTACCCTGCGAAGGTATTTATGGGGGATACAGGTTCCCTGGCGCTGGGCGGTTTTGTGGCCTCCACAGCTTTCATCCTGAAAATGCCTATCTTCATCGTTATCGTAGGTTTCATCTATCTGTGGGAATCCATCACAGTTATGCTGCAGGTAGGCTGGTTCAAGATCACAAAGAAAAAATACGGCGAAGGCAGACGTCTGTTTAAGATGGCTCCCTTCCATCATCATCTGGAAAAATGCGGCTGGAGAGAAACCAAGGTCGTAACGCTGTTCTATGTGGCAACAGCGCTGCTGTGTCTGGTTGGTTTCCTGGGCTGTAAATATATGTTCCTGTAATAGAAATTGGAAAGAAGGAATTAATTGTGGAATACAATGGTAAAAAAGCGCTGGTCTGCGGTATGGCCAAAAGCGGTATTGCTGCGGCAAAACTGCTGAAAAGACTGGGCGCTGAAGTAACGCTGCAGGATATGAAGAAAAGAGAAGATATCGCTGCGGATGTGCTTGCTTTGGAAAAGGAGGGCATCGTGCTTTACACTGGCGCGAACCCTGACGATATTGCCTGTGAACAGGATGTCATCGTTCTGAGCCCCGGCATCCCCTGCGATCTGCCCTTTATTGCAGCGGCAGAAGCGGCAGGTGTGGCTGTCATCAGTGAAGTGGAACTGGCTTATGGCCTGACACCCTGCCCCATCACAGCCATCACAGGCACAAACGGCAAAACAACGACAACAACACTGACAGGGGAAATTATGAGGGCTGTTTATGGCAACACAGCAGTCGTAGGCAATATTGGTATCCCCTACAGCGATGAAGTGCAGAGATTGACAGAAAACGATTGGGTCGTTGCGGAAATCAGCAGCTTCCAGATGGAAAAGGCAAAGGAATTCCATCCTCACATCAGCGCAGTGCTGAATATTACACCTGACCATCTGAACAGACATAAAACCATGGAAGTTTACATTGCCATGAAGGAAAGAGTCTTTGAAAAACAGACAGCAGAAGATTTCTGTATCCTGAATTATGGTGATGAAGCCTGCAGAAAAATGGCAGACAAAACAGCGGCAAAGGTATTTTTCTTCAGCTCTTCCGAAAAACTGGAAGAAGGCATCTATCTGGATGGGGAAACTATCGAAGTGCGCTGGAATGGCATCAACGAAACACTGATCAATGTAAATGATTTGCAGATTTTGGGCGTACACAACCATGAAAACGTCATGGCAGCGGCAGCAGCCATTTGTGCCAATATCCCTCTGGATACCATCAGAAGCGTGCTGAAGGCTTTTGCAGGCGTGGAACACAGAATCGAATACGTTGCCACAGTGGATGGCGTAGATTATTATAACGACTCTAAGGGTACAAATGTGGATGCATCCATTCGTGCGGTACTGGCTATGAAAAAACCTATCGTACTGATCGGCGGCGGCTATGACAAGGGCAGTTCCTTTGATGAATGGACACAGCTTTTCCCCGGCAGAGTAAAACATCTGGTACTGATCGGCGTAACAGCGCCTAAGGTACGTGAATCCGCAGAAAAATTTGGCTTTACAGCAATTTCCGATTGCGAAACTTTTGCGGAAGCCGTAGACTTATGCAGAGCAAAAGCGGAAGCAGGTGACTGCGTGCTGCTTTCTCCTGCATGCGCAAGCTGGGGCATGTTTGATAACTATGAACAGCGCGGCGATATGTTCAAGGAACAGGTAAGAGGTTATTTGAAATAAAACTCTCTGAATGAGGTGTAAAAATGGGTAAGAATCCTGGCAGACCAAAAAAGAAAACCGCGAAGCGGAAGTATATCAAGCCTTTGGGATATGATTTTACGGTCATGTTCATCGTGCTGACGCTGGTGCTTTTTGGCGTTGTCATGATCTTTAGCTCCAGTTATTATTATACGATGACCAGTGAACGTTTCAACAACGATATGTTCTATTTTTTGAAGCGACAAAGCCTTTGGGCGGTACTGGGCATTTGTGCGATGCTGTTTATGATGAATGTACCATATAATTTCTGGAAACGCTTTGCAAGGCTGGCATATTGGCTTTCCAATCTGTTCCTGTTGGCGCTGCCATTTATCGGTATTGAAGCCGGCGGTCAGAAGCGTTGGCTGGGTGTAGGTTCCTTGTCCTTCCAGCCTTCGGAATTTACGAAGATCGCAGTAATTTTGTATCTTTCCGTATATGTCATGGAACATCGAAAGGAAATGGCGAATATCAAGGGATTTGCAAAGGCCTGTGTGGTCCTGTTGATCCCTGTAGCCCTGATTGCTGTGTCCAACTTCTCTTCAGCGCTCTTGGTAGGGTTGATGGGCGCGACGATCCTTTTTGTTGCCAGCCCTCGTGTATGGTATTTCGGGGCAGCCATTGCGGCTGCAGTACCCCTTTGCGGCATCGCTATTTTGCTGCCACAGTTCCGATACAGATTAGGCCGTATCCAGACCTGGCTGGACCCTTGGAGCGATCCTACGGGTACGGGTTTCCAGACGATTCAGTCTCTGTATGCGGTGGCGTCCGGCGGTTTATTCGGCCTTGGCCTGGGGCAGAGCCGACAGAAGACCTTTATCCCAGAAGCCTATAACGATATCATCTTCGCCATCATCTGCGAAGAACTGGGCATCATTGGGGCGGCGTTGGTTATCATTCTGTTTGCAGTACTGATCTGGCGCGGCATCCGCATTGCCATCAATGCCAAGGACAGCTTTGGTATGCTGGTAGCAACGGGCATCACGGCTGTTATCGCATTCCAGTCCATTATCAATATCGGCGTAGTTACGAATACCATCCCCAACACAGGGCAGCCGTTGCCCTTCGTCAGCTACGGCGGTACGTCACTGCTGTTCCTGATGGCGATGATCGGTATTTTGCTGAATGTTTCCCGCTATCCAAAGGATAGAGAATAAATACATATTGGAATAAAACAGGGCTTTTCTGGAGATTCTTTCCTTGGAAGCCCCGTTATTTTGTATTTATCCGCAAGTATACAAAAGATTTACCAAAACAGGCTTGACAAAACTGGTAAAATTGAATAGAATTTTTAGGTATAGAAACAAATACAACACTGTGAAAGACAGAGAAAAAGAGGAGTACACATCCGAAATTCTCAGAGAGAAGGGCTCATCGGCTGAAAGGCCCTTTGTTGGAAAGATGTGGAAGGTAGCTTTGGAGTTGTTTCGCCGAAGGGTAACTGCGTAGGCGAAAACGGGAGGTCCCGTTACAGACCGTAAAAGTGTCCGTCCGTTTTTGGGCGGGAATTAAGGTGGTACCGCGAGCTTTCGTCCTTTCTAGGGACGGAAGCTTTTCTTTTATATTCACAGTGAAATAAAAAACAGGAGGAACAAATATGAAAGAGTTGGCAAAGAATTTTGACCCCTCTGTTGTAGAGGAACAGCTCTACAACAAATGGATGGAAAAGAAATATTTCCATACAGAAGTAGATAAAACAAAAGAACCTTTTTGTATCGTAATGCCACCCCCGAACATCACAGGTCAGCTGCACATGGGCCATGCCCTGGATAACACCATGCAGGATATCCTGATCAGATGGAAAAGAATGGCTGGCTACAATGCCCTGTGGGTACCCGGCATCGACCATGCAAGCATTTCCACAGAACTGAAGGTTGTTCAGAAAATGGCTTCCGAAGGCCTGACAAAAGAAGACGTAGGCCGTGACGGTTTCCTGGAAAGAGCATGGGCATGGAAAGAAGAATACGGCGGCATCATCCTGAACCAGCTGCGTAAACTGGGCTGCTCCTGCGACTGGGACCGCGTTCGTTTCACAATGGACGAAGGCTGCTCCGAAGCCGTTCTGGAAACATTCGTAAGACTGTATGAAAAAGGCTACATCTACCGTGGTGAAAAGATTATCAACTGGTGTCCTGAATGCCAGACGACGATTTCTGACGCAGAAGTAGAACATACAGATATGGCGGGTCATTTCTACCATATCAACTATCCCATTGTTGGTTCCGATGAAAAACTGAGACTGGCAACAACAAGACCTGAAACAATGCTGGGCGATACAGCCGTTGCTGTTCATCCTGAAGATGACAGATATCAGCATCTGATCGGCAAAACATGTATTGTTCCTGTTCTGAATAAAGAAGTTCCCATCATTGCAGATGAATATGTAGACAGAGAATTTGGTACAGGTGTTGTAAAAATCACACCTGCCCATGACCCTAACGACTTTGAAGTTGGCCTGAGACATGATCTGCCTCGTATCTGTGTTATGAACGACGACGGCACTATGAATGAACTGGCTGGCAGATTCGCTGGTATGGACAGAATGGAAGCCAGAAAAGAAATCGTAAAACAGCTGGATGAAGAAGGCTATCTGGTAGAAATCGAAGATATCAACCACGCTGTAGGCTGCCACGAAAGATGCCACGTTGCTATCGAACCCATGATCAAACTGCAGTGGTTCGTTAAGATGGAAGAACTGGCAAAACCTGCAATGAAGGTATACCAGGATCAGGAATTGAAATTTGTTCCCGATCGTTTCGGTAAGATCTATATGCACTGGCTGGAAAATATCCGCGACTGGTGTATTTCCCGTCAGCTGTGGTGGGGCCATAGAATCCCTGCATACTACTGCGACGACTGCGGTCATATCACAGTAGCGAAAGAAAACCCCGGCAAATGCGAAAAGTGTGGTTCCGCAAATATCAGACAGGACGAAGACACGCTGGATACATGGTTCAGCTCTGCCCTGTGGCCTTTCTCCACACTGGGCTGGCCTCATGATACAGAAGAACTGAAACACTTCTATCCCACAAGCGTGCTGGTAACAGGCTACGATATCATCTTCTTCTGGGTAATCAGAATGGTATTCTCCGGTATGGAACAGATCGGCGAAAGACCTTTCAATGATGTATTGATCCACGGTCTGATCCGTGACGACCAGGGCCGTAAGTTCTCCAAATCTCTGGGCAATGGTATCGATCCTCTGGAAGTTATCAAAAACTACGGCGCTGACCCTCTGCGCCTGATGCTGATCACAGGTAATGCGCCCGGTAATGATATGCGTTTCTACTGGGAAAGACTGGATAACTGCAGAAACTTCTGCAATAAGATGTGGAATGCTTCCCGTTTCGTAATGATGAATATGGAAGAAGAAGAGCCTAAGTTCCTGATGCTGACATCTGCAGATAAATGGATCCTGTCCAAGGTAAACACACTGGCAAAAGAAGTACAGGAAAATCTGAGCAAATACGATCTGGGCTTGGCTGCGCAGAAAGTATATGACTTCATTTGGGATGAATACTGCGACTGGTACATCGAAATGGTGAAACCTCGTCTGTACAACAAAGAAGACAGCACAAGAGATGCAGCCCTGTGGACACTGAAACAGGTTCTGATCAATGCCCTGAAGCTGATGCATCCTTTCATGCCTTTCATCACAGAAGAACTGTTCATGCATATTCAGGATGCAGAAGAAAGCATCATGATCTCTCAGTGGCCTGTATATAAAGAAGAATGGAACTACAAAGAAAACGAAAATGAAATCGACGCCATCAAGGAAGCAGTAAGAAATATCCGTAACATCCGTGCGGAAATGAACGTTGCGCCTTCCAAGAAAGTACACGTTTACGTTGTTTCTGAAAGCGAAGAAGTTCGCCACATTTTCGAACATTCTAAAGTATTCTTCAAGACACTGGGCCATGCAAGCGAAGTAACAGTACAGACAGACAAAGCCGGCATCGGCGAAGATGCTGTATCTGTTGTGATTAAAGATGCTACTATTTACATGCCTCTGGCAGAACTGGTTGATTTCGAAAAAGAAATCGAACGTCTGGAAAAAGAACAGGCAAAACTGCAGAAGGAAGTAGAACGTGTAGAAAAGAAACTGGCAAACCAGGGCTTTGTTGCGAAAGCACCCGCTCACGTAATCGAAGAAGAAAAAGCAAAAGAAGAAAAATATAAAGCAATGCTGGCACAGGTGGAAGAAAGACTGGCACAGCTGAAAAAATAAGAAATAAAAAAGAAAGCCAAGCTGGAAACAGCTTGGCTTTTTTTCTTTATCTTTTTTTATAAACGACGAGTTCCGGATTTGCTCCGTTGGCTTCATAGGTGCATACCAGAAGGAAATCCATATTTGCAGCGATGCCGAAACAGCGGTCACCGCCGAATTCACATTCTAATTGATTTCCTAAATAAGTTGCTCCATCATCTAAAAATTTTATATATTTTCCATTCGGCAGCCTGTATTCAAGATTGATATATCCGCCAACAAGTGCGTTGAGTTTTTCAACCTTAGGCATTCCTTCGATATGCAGAGCATTGATTTCATCGATAAGCTGCTTTTTAAATTCCTCAAACTTTTCTGCACCATCCAAATTTTTATATTGATTCCAATAATTGAGTTTTGGCAGCAGATCTCTCATATATGTCCGAACCTGTTCTGAAGAAAACGTTTCATTGGCCATGTGTTCTACGCAAACATCGATTAAATCATCCATATTATGATACATATATTCCCCATCTGCATAACACCATTTGCAGTATTCTTCATTAAAAAAACCATCTATTTCTTTACTGATGTTGGAATCCTCAAGGGGCATACCGCAGCACTGGCAGATCAGTTTCTGAGGAGAACCTAAAAGGGTATTGATGGAAACATCAAACAGTTTTGAAAGCAGTTTTAATGTTTCGGTATTTGGAATGGTATCGCCGTTTTCCCAACGGGATACTGCCTGTCTTGTTACATGAACTTTTTCGGCAAGGGCATCCTGTGACAACCCTTTTTTTGTTCTCAGTTCAAGGATAATATCTTTTGTTTCCATTGTATTCACCACCTTGTAAAAAGTATAGCACGATAGAAGATGGAAGGAAAGCAACGGGCGGTTGCGGCAGGATAAAATAAAAATCCAAGGCAGATTACCTTGGATTTTTTGACTTATTTTGCAGGAATGATTTCGATCCAGTAGTTATCAGGGTCGTTGATGAAATAGATACCGAAATCGGGGTTTTCAAAACAGATACAGCCCATTTCCTTATGTTTTGCATGGGCAGCATCAAAATCATCGGCAATGAACGCCAGATGGAATTCGTTTTCGCCCAGGTTGTAGGGTTCTTTGCGGTCTCTCAGCCATGTCAGTTCCAGTGTGAAGTCGGATTTGCCGTCACCCAGATAAACCAGGATCCAGCTGCCATCAGGGGCTTCCTTGCGGCGTACTTCTTTCAGGCCCAGAGCGGCTTCATAGAATTTCATGCTTTTTTCCAAGTCCAGAACGTTATAGTTATAGTGATTGAATGCAAACATATGAGTTACCTCCTTTTTCAGCCTTAGTGGTGGTGATGATGGTCGTGATCGTGGCCGCAGCCGCAGTCATGATCGTGGTGGTGATGATGTTCATGGTCATGGCCGCAGCTGCAGTCGTGACCGTGGTGGTGATTGTGGTGATGATCGTGACCGCAGCCGCAATTGTCATCGTGGGCATGTTCTGTAATAGACTGCCAGCCGTTGTCGCTGAATACCATGCCAACTTTATCTACGATGAGAACTTTCTGTTCTTCGGAGGATGCCTTATCAATGGCTTCCATCATCATATCCATCACATCATGGACAGAATAGATGGGAGGCAGGGCACCGGTCAGATTCTGCATCGCCAGTTTTCTGGTCTGAGCGGGCAGAGTATCGAAGTGGTTTCTTGTTTTTGCGATGAAAGCATCGAAGAGTGCTTTCTTTTCTTCTGCTGTGGCAGCAGGCAGGTCTTCGGGCAGATCGAAATGGAACAGTTCATCATTCAAATCACCGAAGAAACATTCGCGGATGAATTCTTCCATCATCAGAACTTTCTTTGTATCATCGGAGAAGCCTGCGAAAGAGCCTGCTTTCTGCAGCAGTTCATATTCTTCCTTGCCGATGGCATTGGCTTTGTCGATAACAGGTTCTACGGCTGCCTCCAGCTGTTCTGTCAGGGTATCCAGATATGCTGCTTTTTCTGTCAGAGTCAACTGATCGCCGATGAAAGCGCATACGGTATGATACAGGTCGGCATAGGCTGCGCTGCCTTCTGTGATATCCTTGAAGGAATAGGTCAGGTAGAGCAGCAGGATGAGAGAATTGATATCATGCAGGATGCAGGAGAAATATTCCTCTATCTGTTCCAGTGTTTCAAAAACTTCCTTCAGTTCTTCATAAAGATCGGAAAGTTCTTCGTCGGACATTTTGTGAGGCAGAGACATGCGCTTCTGACCGATCCATTCTGCGACTTCGGGGAAATATTTGCCATAAAGAGGGTTTTCCTGAGGGCTGCAGAAGCCTTCGAAGGCTTTCAGGGAAACTTCGATAAATTCCTTGCTTTCCCCTGCAAAAGCCGCATCCAGGGACGCGCGAACGTTGTCATAGTATTTATCTCTTGTCATATACATGGGCATGCATTTCAGGATCTGGCCCATATAGTTTTTCTGGTCAAGAAGATTTTCTGCGCTTTCCATGAAAGCATGGCAGTCTGCAAAGAAGAGGGACCATTCCACCTGTTTCTGGGAAACACCGTCTTCTTTATATTTGCGCAGAGCGACCTGATCGCTGACCAGAGTGGAGATGATGTTCCACTGGGAGAAGTAGCTGTAGATGGTTTCGTAGATGGAAAGCAGACGTTTTTTCAGTTCCATGCAGTCTTCCAGAGCATCCCTGCGGGATTCTACATCGCTGTCCAGCAAATCTTCCAGGCGGATGAGATATGCCTTGATCTCATCTTTGATTTCCTTTACATCTGCGGGGATTTCATAGGGCAGGGCTGTTACGCCTTTTTCTGCATCTTCCATGGCGCTCATCAGCATCAGGAGCAGAGAGCCCACCGCCTGCTGATAGATATAATCTGCAGAGAGATTTTTTATTTTTTCTTCTAATGCAATATTAGACACAAGAAGGACTCCTTTCTGAATTTCAAATTTTTTCATAGCCTTTATTATAAAATAAAATGGGAGAAAGTACAAGACTGGCAACTATACCTTATTTAAGGGAAATTTGCCATTTGCAAAGTAATATAGTTTCCGTCTGCATCATAAGCAACGATCTCGGGATAGGAATCAATGATGCCCGTTTCCAGTTGCATGATAGCGATACAGGCTTTTCGTAGAAATCCATTTTCATCCCTCATTTCAATTTGGAAACTTTTCTATATCATACCAAAGGGGAAACTGTCTTTCAATGAATGGTTATGATAAAATAAACTGGAGGTGAAAAAGATGGAGTATGGAAAAATGATCGAAGCCAGATTCCTGCGTCGAGTGAACCGCTTCACAGCATTTGTGGAACTGAACGGGCAGGAAGAAATGGTACACGTAAAAAATACAGGCAGATGCAAAGAATTGTTGACTGAAGGAGCGCGCGTTTTTCTGGAGGAAGCAGACAAAGAAGGGAGAAAAACGAAGTATTCTCTGATCGCTGTTTACAAAGGGGATATGCTGGTGAATATGGATTCCCAGGCGCCCAACCAGATGGCGGCGGAAGCCTTGGCAGAAGGAAAAATAGAAGAAATCGGCGAAGTGGATTTTCTGAAGCGGGAAGTGAAATATGAGAATTCCCGATTCGATATTTATTTTCAAAAGGGAGAGAAAAAGGGCTTCATTGAGGTAAAAGGGGTGACGCTGGAAGAGGATGGTATCTCTATGTTTCCTGATGCGCCAACGGAAAGAGGAACAAAGCACCTTCGGGAACTCATCAAAGCGAAAGAAGAAGGATATGAAGCGGCGGTGCTGTTTGTAATCCAGATGAAGGGGATCAAAGAATTCAGACCAAACGAAGAGCGGGACGCAAAATTCACGGAAGCCCTGCGAGATGCGGCGGCAGCAGGGGTGAAGGTGCTGGTGTATGACTGTGGTGTGCAGGTAGGGAAGATATGGATCGAAGAAAAGGTACCTGTGAAACTGAAATAAGAGAAAAAAGGCATATGGGAAGTGCGGAACGTACTGCGCTGAACCAAAAAAGCAAAAAGAAAGCAGAGAGGGCAATTCCGAAGAAAAGTCCTCCCTGCTTTTTTAACTTAGGAAGATGTTATGTAAGGAATGGGATCAGATTTCAATTTTAGCGCCCATCAGTTTTACAAATTCTCTCACGATAGCAGAGTCACCAGGCCATGCGGGAGATGTAACCAGATTGCCATCTACAACAGCTTCGTTTACTTCAACGGGAACATATTCGCCGCCAGCCAGTGTGATATCGGGGCCAACTGCGGGGTATGCTGTTGCTTTTTTGCCTTTCAGTACGTTGGCAGCTGTCAGGATCTGAGGGCCATGGCAGATTGCTGCAACGGGTTTATTTGCTGCAAAGAATTCCTGAACGATTTCAATTACTCTGGGAGTCAGTCTCAGATATTCGGGAGAACGACCGCCTGTGATGAACAGACCTTCGTAATCAGCTGTATTTACAGCATCGAAATCAGCTGTCAGAGCGAAGTTATGACCTCTCTTTTCGGAGTATGTCTGTTCGCCTTCAAAGTCGTGAATTGCTGTACGGATAATGTCGCCTGCTTTTTTGTCAGGGCATACAACGTCTACCTGATAACCCAGCATTTCCATTGCCTGGAAAGGTACCATTGTTTCATAATCTTCTGTAAAGTCGCCTGCTAACATTAATACTTTTTTTGCCATAAGAATTCCTCCTTTAAAGAAAAAAGTTGCGACAGTCTTTTTTAAAAAGACTGAGGGTTTGTTTGGTTGGAAAAGAAGTTTCTTTTCAAATATATTATAGACCCGTTGGAATAAATTAGCAAGGGCTTATATGAAAAAAACATACAAAAACGATATTATTGAAATGATTATAAAAGAAAGGTAAAATAGGGAAGAAATGAGGTGAAGAAATGGAGAGATATCAAGCGGTTTTATTTGATTTGGATGGGACATTATTAGATACGCTGGATGATTTGACAGATAGTGTAAATATGATTTTGGGAAAATATGGACTTCCCCTGCGGGATAAGGAAGAGATACGCAGATTTCTGGGGAACGGCAGTGAACGACTGATGAAAGCGGCTTTGCCAAAAGAGATTTCAGAAGCGGATTTTGAAAAATATCTGGAGGAATATAAGGCATATTATAAGGCCCATATGGAAGTGAAAACGGGGCCTTATAGTGGAGTTTTGGAACTGCTGAAAGACTTGCGGAAAGCGGGTCTGAAAATTGGCGTGGTTTCTAACAAATTTGATTTGGCTGTGAAGGGATTATGCGAAAAATATTTCCCGGGATACATTGATGCAGCGGCAGGAGAACGGGAAGCGGATGGTATCCATCGAAAACCTGCGCCGGATATGGTTTTTGCGGCGGCAGAACGGCTTGGTGTGAAGATAGGAGATTGTTTGTATGTGGGGGATTCAGAAGTGGATATCCAAACTGCGAAAAATGCTGGGATGGACTGTGTCAGCGTTTGCTGGGGATTCCGAAATGAGGATTTCCTGAAAGAAGCAGGAGCGGTGCATCTGGTACATACGACAGGAGAATTGAAGAATTTTATTTTAAAATAAAAAGAAAGGATAGGACATTTGTCCTATCCTTTTCTGATGTCTTTCTTATTTCAGAATAACATTGTGGAATGTCTTTTTGCCTTTCTGCACCAGCAGCTTGCCATCTGTGAACAGATCTGTTGTTACTTTGAAATCAACATCTTTGACGGGCTGTTCTGCCAGTTTTACGCCGCCCTGCTGTACGGCACGTCTGCCTTCGGAACGGGAAGGAACGACTTTGATGGTTGTCAGCAGTGTCAGGATATCCATGCCTTCTGCAAAATCAGCAGCGGGGATTTCTGTAGAAGGAGCATCTGCAGTTGCAGCACCTTTGCCGAAGAGGGCTCTTGCAGCTTCCTGGGCTTTTGTTGCTTCTTCTTCGCCATGAACGATTTTTGTCAGTTCAAATGCCAAGATTTCTTTTGCTTTATTGATTTCAGCACCTTCCAGAGCGCCCAGACGGCGAACTTCATCCATAGGCAGGAATGTCAGCAGAGCCAGACATTTTTCAACGTCTTTATCGCCAACGTTTCTCCAGTACTGATAGAATTCGTAAGGGGATGTTTTTTCGGGATCC
>NZ_JAFUMA010000026.1 GCF_017483025.1 Anaerotignum sp.
ATAAAGAGACTTTTCAAAAAGCACAGTCTCTTCATCAAAGAGACACCAGAACAGCACCGGGGAAGAAAGCGGTGTATCTGTTTTCAGGATTTTTGAAGTGTGCAGATTGTAAAAAGCATATGACAAGAAAATCATCGAAAGGATATACATATTATAGTTGTTCTACTTACAAAAAGAAGTCGAAAGAACATTGTACAAAACATTCCATTCGGGAAGATGTTTTGGAAAAAGCAGTACTTCTGACAATCCAAAAACAAATTGACCTGGTGGAAGATCTAAACGGCTTGGTAGAAGAAATAGGAAGTGCGCCGCTGGTACATACAGCGTCGAAACGCATTAATGGGACGTTAGTAGCAAAGAATAGGGAACTTCAGAAATTGGAATCCATTTCAGATACGTTATATATGGACTGGCGTACTGGAGAAATTACAAAAGAAGAATACAGACGCATCAAAGAAAAGTACAAAACGCAAACAGAACAGCTTCAGGCAGTGATTGCAAATCTCGAAGAAGAAAAGGCGGCACTGGAAAAAGGGATAAAATCCAATGAACCGTATTTCGAGATGTTTATGAAACATAAGAATATAACTCACCTGGAGAGAGGATTGTTGGTTGAATTAGTTGATACCATTTATGTGCATGACAATGGTGCATTAACAATTGTATTTCGATTTGCGGATCAGTATAAGAAAATCATGGAATATATCGAGAGCAATAGAAAGGAGAGGGTATTGTTGCAGGATGTAAAAATAGGGTAACTATATTAGACTGAAAGTTGTGCAAATATGAGTGGCTCAGTTGCGCCAGTAGCCCCTGTTGCGCCGTCATTGCCATCATTACCGTCGGCACCTCTGGGGATAACGAAATCCAGAACATGGTCGGGGCTGCCTGTTACGTCTGTAACAGAAGCGTCTGTGCCGGGTTCGCCTGTAGTGGTGAAGCGGATGGTGATGGTTTCGCTGATGCCTGTTGCCCCGGTGCTACCAGTAGCGCCCGTTGCCCCTGTAGCGCCAGTAGCACCAGTTCTGCCCGTCGCCCCCGTAGCGCCGGTATTACCTGTTGCCCCAGTCACACCGTCTCTGCCTGTGGCACCTGTTGCGCCTGTTGCCCCGGGATTGCCCTGGGGGCCGTAAGGGCCTGTTGCCCCGGTGTTGCCTGTAGCCCCTCTTGCCCCTGTGGCACCTGTGAAGCCTCGAGGGCCCTGCAGCCCCGTTGCGCCCGTTGCCCCTGTGGCACCTGTTGCACCTGTAGCTCCTGTCAGCACACAGCAGCGTGTCCAACAGCAGTTGGGCTCGTTTTGACAGCGATCTCTGTCTCGATCGCCGTAAGGATATTGACTCATATACATTCCTCCTGAAAAATTTTTGGAAACAGGCCTGTTTCTCTTTCATACTATGTGAGAGGGGTTTTTTTGTGCATCTTACGTTTTTCTTTCGATTTTCTTCAATGCCTTGACAGAAAGAATACATTTCCACTATACTTTGCCAATAGAACAACGGAAAGGAGGACTCCCCATGACAGCAAATCTTCCCAGAGTAGGGATGCGTATGATTAAAACATCACTGGCAGTAGCGATCTGTTTTTTGCTGTATTTTGCCCGGGGAGAAGAAGGCGTGCCTGTCTTTTCCACCATCGCCGCCATCATCTGTATGCAGCCCTATGTGGAAAACAGTGTGGAAGCGGCTTTTAACCGTATCGTCGGGACGCTGTTGGGGGCAGCCTTTGCCTTGCTGGTTTTGTACCTGATCCGCTTCATTCCGTGGGAATATCGCATCCTGCGGTATATGATCATTTCCTTTGCCGTTATTCCTGTCATGTATGTGACAGTATTGCTGAAAAAAACAGGGGCTTCGGCTTTGGCGGGTATCGTACTTCTGAGTATTTGTCTTTCCAATGCAGGGAATCCTCCCCTCATTGACGCGGTGAATCGTTCTGTGGAAACCATTATCGGCATCCTGGTATCTCTGGGGGTCAATAGTCTGCATTTGCCACGGAAAAAGGCAGAGGACTGTCTTTTCGTGACGGGCTTCGATGGTGCTTTATATGATGCGAAAAACGGGATCACGCCCTATGTTTTCTTTGAACTGAATCAGCTGCTCCACAGAGGGCTGCCTTTTACCATTGCCACAGAGCGTACGCCTGCCTCCCTGATGGCAGATATCAGGGAACTGGATCTGAACCTGCCTGTCATCGCCATGGATGGGGCGGTATTATATGATGTAAAGGATAAGCGCTATCGTGCCGCCAATGGGCTGGACAGAGAACTGGCAGATGCCATCTGCGCCCATGCGGATAAAAAAGGCTATCATTACTTTCGGAATGTGATCTGGCAGAATGTCCTGTTGATCTATTATAATGATTTTAAAGATTTTAAAAATGAGGCGGAAAAGCAGCTGTATCTGTCCAACCGTCGTTCTCCCTATCGCAATTATGTGAATGGGGAAGTGCCTAAGGAGGGCATCATCGTCTATATTCTGCTGGTTCTGAAGGATGTGGAGGCGGATGAACTGGAAACAGAGCTGAAAGCCATGGATACCAAGGAGGAACTGCATTTTCTGCGGGATAAATCAGAAACGTCTGCGGAATACTGCCATTTGAAGATATATCATAAAAATGCTACCAAGGAATATATGCTGGAGCGTTTGCTGGCGGAAATTCCCCAGAAGAAATGCGTGGCATTCGGCAGTAATAAAAATGACCTTTCCATGCTGGCGGCGGCGGATCTTTCCTTTGCCACAGGGGATGCCATCCCCGAGGCGAAAGAGATCGCCCATAAGCAGCTGAAAGGAAAGAACGGGGACAGTATTGTTCGCCAGATCTTCCATTTGTATGAACGGCTGCCCTGGCAGAAGCTGCCCAAAGAACTGAGAGAGAAAAAAGATTGAGAGGGATAGATATGGATGAACTGCATGTTTTTTCCAGAGCGGAGCTGCTGTTGGGAAAAGAAGGGATAGAAAAACTGAGAAAGGCAAGAGTTGCGGTATTTGGCATTGGTGGGGTAGGCTCTTTTGCGGCGGAGGCGCTGGCAAGGGGTGGCGTAGGCCATATTGCTCTCATTGATGAGGACACGGTCAGTCTGACGAATATCAATCGCCAGCTCATCGCCACACAGAAAACCGTTGGTCGGGAAAAGACGGCAGTTATGGCGGAACGTATCCATGATATCTGCCCCGAAACGGAAGTGGTGGAATATCCTGTGGTTTATGGTGCGGAAAACAGAGAACTCATCGACTTTGCATCCTACGACTATATCGTGGATGCTATCGACACAGTCACATCCAAGCTGCTGCTCATCGAAGAAGCCAAAAAAGCAGGAACGGAAGTCATCAGCTGTATGGGTACGGGGAATAAACTGGACCCTACCCGTTTCGAGGTGGCGGATATTTCTAAAACATCCGTCTGTCCTCTGGCGAAGGTGATGCGCAAGGAACTGAAAGACCGCGGCATCAAGGGCGTGAAGGTAGTCTATTCCAAGGAACTGCCCCTGAAGCCTGCCGATTCCAGTGAAACCGGGAAGAGACAAATACCCGGCAGCCTTTCCTTCGTGCCCCCTGTGGCAGGCATGATCCTGGCGGGGGAAGTGATAAAACACATAACGAAAATGGAAACAGAATAAGAAATACTGAGAGGCCTTTGTGGGGAACGAAGGCCTCTTTATTTTGGTTTTTGGAGGATTCAGTGGAGAATTTTTCCTGAATTCTTACAGAATTCTTAGTTTTTTCTGAAAAAAAGGCAACCTACTTGAAAAGGAATGTTTTTTTCGATAAAATCAAAATAATAGAAGTGGTGTTCTGTTGCCTTTTTCGGGCTTCGGCACGAAGGGCAAAAAGGAGGAATCCCTATGAAGAAACAAATGAAGCGGCTGATGCTGGGAACGGTTTTTGTCGGAATATTGGCTATGGCAGGCTGCAGTGCTGCGGAGACAGCGGAAACCATTACGGAAGGCTCTGCGGAGGAATACGTGCAGGCGGCTCATAAAACGCTGGAGCAGGCAGATAGTTTTACGGCGGATTTCGAAGTGGTAGTCAGCATGGAAGGTACCGGGCAGACGATTACCAATGGTCAGATCACTATGGTAAAAGAACCGCTGTATGTAAAAGTAGACACAAAGATGGACTTTGACAGCACTGCCCAGGAATATACCGTTTATCTGGAAGAAAATGGCGATGCAGTCAATCAGTATATGAGTTATGATGGCCAGTGGACAGAGATGACTATGGATAAGGACAGTGCGTTGAGCGGTCTGCAGGTCTATCATACGCTGTATAACATGGAGACCATTCTCTCTGCGGCAGAAAACTGGACCATTGCGGAAGGCGGCAAAGAACTGAAGCTGACAGCTGTCATCCCTGAAGCTAAATTCTACGATGTTGAAGAGTACACCAAATGGTTTCAGCTGGCGGGTATGAGCGGTTTGTCTGAAGTATATTTCAATGGCGTGGGCGATGTTCCCGTAACTTTGACACTGGATGAAAAAACAGGGGCTCCTGTTTCCTATCAGGTGGAACTGGCAAAGGCACTGGAAACAGTGACCAATAATGTTCTGAAAGAACTGGGTGGCGGCACCGTGGAAAACGGCGTGACGGTGGAAGCTTACACGATTACATCCGAATTGACACAGCTGGGCGGCGTGCAGGCGGAAGAGATTCCTGCGGCGGCGAAAAGTGACGCCATCAATTATGAAAAAGAAATTTCCCTGCTGGAAAGCGGAGAATGATAAAATTGTGAAAGATGAACCTGTTTCGATGTTTTGAGACAGGTTTTTTTGTTTTTACGGGAAATATAGCTTTTACTTTGTATACAATCCATGCTATAATAATTTTTAGTGCGTTTATCGCAATGAATGGAGAAAAAGATAGAGAAAAAGGAGAGAAAAACATGATCGCTGCACAGGGTGTCAGCCTCCAGTATGGTGGCAGAGTACTTTTCAACGATGTTAATATTAACTTTACAAAGGGCAACTGTTATGGCCTGATCGGTGCCAATGGCGCAGGTAAGTCCACATTCCTGAAAATCCTTGCCGGTGAAATGGAACCCAACAAAGGCTCCGTATTCATCACGCCCGGCGAAAGAATGGCAGTCCTGAAACAGGACCACTTTATGTTCGACGAATTTGAAGTTGTAGAATGTGTTCTGTATGGTCACAAAAGACTGTACGATATCAGAAAAGAAAAAGACGCACTCTACATGAAAGAAGACTTTACAGACGAAGATGGCATCAAAGCCGCTGAACTGGAAGGCGAATTCGCAGAGCTGGACGGCTGGTCCGCAGAATCCAACGCAGAAATGCTGCTGAATGGTCTGGGTGTGACAAACGAATTCCATTATGTAAAAATGAAAGAACTGACAGGTGGTCAGAAGGTGAAAGTTCTGCTGGCACAGGCCCTGTTCGGCAACCCCGATATCCTGCTGCTGGACGAACCTACCAACCATCTGGATATCCATGCCATCAAATGGCTGGAAGATTTCCTGATGAACTTTGAAAACACCGTTATCGTTGTTTCCCATGACCGTCATTTCCTGAATAAAGTCTGCACAAACATCGCAGATATCGACTATGGTAAGATCACAATGTTCGTAGGTAACTACGATTTCTGGTATAGCTATACACAGATGACACAGCGTCAGCTGAAAGACCAGAACAAACGCGTGGAACAGAAGATCAAAGAACTGCAGGACTTCATCCAGCGCTTCAGCGCCAATGCTTCCAAAGCAAAACAGGCCACATCCAGAAAGAAACTGCTGGATAACCTGCAGATGGATACCATCAAACCCTCCAGCCGCCGTTATCCCTTCTGCAGCTTTAAGCAGGACAGAGAAGTTGGTAACGATGTACTGCTGGTAGATGGCATTTCCAAAACCATCGACGGCAAGAAAGTGCTGGATAACGTAAGCTTTATGATTCGCCCCCATGAAAAGGTTGCTTTCGTTGGGAAAGATGAAATTGCAAGAACTACACTGTTCCAGATCCTGATGGGCGAAATGGAACCCGATGAAGGTACATTCAAATGGGGCATCACAACAAAAACAGCTTACTTCCCCAAGGATAATACAGAATATTTCGCAGGCAACAAAGACAGCCTGATCGAATGGCTGCGCCCCTTCGCAAAGGAAGGCGAACAGTATGATTCCGATATCCGCGGCTGGCTGGGCAGAATGCTCTTCAGCGGCGAAGAAGCCCTGAAGGAAGCAAGCGTGCTTTCCGGCGGCGAAAGAGTAAGATGCATGCTGTGCAAAATGATGATGAGCGGCGCTAACGTTATGATCCTGGATGAACCTACAAACCATCTGGATCTGGAATCCATCACAGCCCTGAACGAAGGCCTGACAGACTATAAAGGCACTCTGCTGTTCGATTCCCATGACCATCAGTTTGTACAGACCATTGCCGACAGAATCATCGAAATCCTGCCCGGCGGCATCATTGACAGACAGATGACATACGATGAATACATCGATGATGAAAACATCGACGCGCTGAGAGAAAAAATGAGTCAGCAGTGATCACACAATATCTGTAACAACATACGATAGATAAAAACTGCCTCTGCGCCCTGCGTAGGGGCAGATTTTGGAGGAATGAAAAAATGTGGGATATCTTTCTCGTAGTGGGAATTGGATTTTTCATAGGATATAAAGGCCTTTTGAACGAAAAAGGCATTAAATTAAACAGCAAACTGCAGACCGTATGGCTGATGCTCCTGATTTTCTGTATGGGCGTCAGCATCGGCAGAAATGGGGACATCGTGAAAAACCTGCCGCTGCTGGGCGGTAAGGCTGTTCTTTTCGCCATCCTGACGGTTCTTTGCAGCATCATCGTGGTTTATGTCCTCTCCAATCTGTTTCTGGAAAAGGAGGGGAAGAAATGAGTCTTGCGATTTTAGTTGTACTGGTGCTGGGCATTGGCGCAGGCTTTGTGATGCCTGAAAATATCAGCGCGTTCATCGACAGTGCTTCTTCCTATATGCTGCTTATCCTGCTGTTTTCCGTGGGTATTGATATGGGCCTGAATAAGGAAGTTTTCACCCGCATCAAAGAACTGGGCTTTAAAATTTTGCTGATCCCCTTTGGGGTGGTGGTAGGCTCCCTGTGTGGCGGCGCCTTCACGGCATTTTTGACGAATCTTCCTGTGAAGGATGGTCTGGCTATCTCCGCTGGTCTGGGCTGGTACAGCCTTTCCGGTATTCTTATTACAGAAGCGGGCAATCCTGTTGGCGGGACGATCTCTTTCCTTGCCAATGTGTTCCGTGAAATGCTGACCTTTATCATTGTGCCTTTCATCGCCAGCCATCTGAATTATTACTGCGCTATTGCCCCTGCGGGTGCAACCGCCATGGATACGACACTGGGCATCATCAGCAGAAATACGAACGCTACCGTTGCAGTGTTGAGTTTTGTCAGCGGCGTTATCTGCACGCTTCTGGTGCCTATGTTGGTTCCTGTTTTCCTGTAAAAAGAATTTTCTCTTTTTTTGTAAAAAAGTGTTGACAAATTTTATCCGGTGCGTTATTATAATTGAGCGCACTGAGATGTGCGGATGTGGCGGAACTGGCAGACGCGCTAGATTCAGGTTCTAGTGGGCATTGCGCCCGTGCAGGTTCAAGTCCTGTCATCCGCAGTAATTGCGGAAAAGACCATCGACAAAAGTCGGTGGTTTTTCTTTTTTTCTGAAAAAGAAGATGTATTTTTGGGGATAAAAGAGATATCTTCAATTTTTTGAAAATTTTTTAGAAAAATGCTTGACATTTTTTATCCGATGCGTTATTATAATTGAGCACACTGAGATGTGCGGATGTGGCGGAACTGGCAGACGCGCTAGATTCAGGTTCTAGTGGGCATTGCGCCCGTGCAGGTTCAAGTCCTGTCATCCGCAGTAATGCGGAAAAGACCATCGACGA
>NZ_JAFUMA010000027.1 GCF_017483025.1 Anaerotignum sp.
CATGCCCCCATGACAAGGGGAACGGAAAGGCCCACCTTTTCGCCCACGCCAACGGCGATTGGGATGTTAGCGCTGACCGTACCAACGGAAGTACCTGTGGCCGTGCCCATGAAGGCGGAGATGATGAAGATACCTGCCACCAGAAATTGGGGAGGTACAATGCTCAGACCCAGATTTACCGTAGCGTCTCTGCCGCCCATAGCGGCTGCAACGCCTGCGAATGCCCCTGCCAGAATGTAGATCATCAGCATGGTCAGCACGTTTTCATTGGCTGCGCCTCTGGCAAAGATAGAAAATTTTTCGTTGATGCTTTCTTTCCCCATGCAAAAAGCGAACAGCACAGCGATAAACATGGCTGTAACAGAGGGGAACTGATAAAAGGCCATTTCCACGCCCTGGGCCTGCAGGATGAGCCCTGCGCCAAGGTAGATGGCGATGAAGATGAGAAAGGGCAGCAGGGCAAGGCCACTGCCTTTTTTGTGTTTCATTTCCATAGTTTTGCTCCTTTGCTAAATTTCTTCTTTCCATCAGATCTCTTGTCTGATTTAAACACTCGGCTTCCATCTTAACATTTTCAAAGGGGGAAGTAAAGTAGACTTTTGGCGGAAATCCCTGTTTTTCGGGAAACTTTCCGAAATTTTCCATCATCCGAAAAGAAAAAGGGCGGCCAGCACTGCTGTAGGTCTTTTGAGGTATAAAAAAAGAACCCCTATCATAGGATAGGGGACTTTTTTATGCTTAGGGGATATATGAGTTTGCCTAAAGTAAATTTCTGATATTAGTAGTTCTTTGCTACCAGCTGGAAGTATGCCTGAGGGTGTTCGCATACAGGGCACATGTTGGGAGCTTTGGGGCCTACGTGGATGTGACCGCAGTTTGCGCACTGCCAGATCATGTCGCCATCTCTGGAGAATACCAGACCGCCTTCTACGTTAGCCAGCAGTTTGCGATAGCGTTCTTCGTGTTCTTTTTCGATCTTGCCTACAGCTTCAAACAGGTAAGCGATGTGGTCGAAGCCTTCTTCTTTTGCTTCTTTCGCCATTCTGTCGTACATATCTGTCCATTCATAGTTTTCGCCTTCAGCAGCGTCCAGCAGGTTTGCAGCTGTGCCGGGAACATCGCCTTCATGCAGCAGCTTGAACCAGATTTTTGCGTGTTCTTTTTCGTTGTTTGCTGTTTCCAGGAACAGGTCTGCGATCTGTTCATAGCCTTCTTTTCTTGCTTTGCTTGCATAGTATGTATATTTGTTTCTAGCCTGAGATTCGCCTGCAAATGCTTCCATCAGGTTTTTTTCTGTTTTTGTACCTTTGATATCGTATGCCTTCATATTATCGTCCTCCTTAAAAATGTCACTCTCTTTGCTCTCTCTAATTAAGAATGATTATTATTTAATATCTTGTCTAAATTATATCTCTAAGG
Organism: Anaerotignum sp.; assembly: GCF_017483025.1. Taxonomy (GTDB): domain Bacteria; phylum Bacillota; class Clostridia; order Lachnospirales; family Anaerotignaceae; genus Anaerotignum_A. Next base: position 1,420 of record NZ_JAFUMA010000027.1, read on the forward strand.
TGGAGATTTGTCAACACCTTTTTGGGAAAATATTCATATTTATTTTTAGGGAAATGAAAAAGCCGCATACCTTTTTATGATATGCGGCAAAGTCTCGGTTTAGCCCATCAGTTTTACCAGTACGGCTTTCTGTGCGTGCAGTCTGTTTTCTGCTTCGTCGAAGATTTCGTTTGCATGTTCTTCGAAAACTTCGTTTGTGATTTCCTGTTCGCGGTAAGCGGGCAGGCAGTGCAGAACCATTGCATCGGGTTTTGCCAGTTTCATCAGTTCTTTGTTTACCTGATAGCCGGCAAAAGCTTTTTCTCTTTCTTTCTTTTCTTCTTCCTGGCCCATGGATGTCCAGCAGTCTGTGATGACTACATCTGCGCCTGCGGCAGCCAGCATGGGCTTATCTGTGATGGAGAATTTATCGGGGAACTGTGCGGCAAATTCCATTACGGAAGGATCGGGGCGGTAGCCTTCGGGGCAGGCGATCTGTACGTTCATACCTGTTTTCAGGCCGCCAACGATCAGGGAGTTTGCCATATTGTTGCCATCGCCGATGTAGCACATAGTCAGGCCTTCCAGAGTGCCTTTGTGTTCACGGATGGTCAGCAGGTCAGCCATAACCTGGCAGGGGTGGCACAGGTCTGTCAGACCGTTGATTACGGGGATAGAACCGTATTCCGCCAGCATTTCCACTTCTTTCTGTTCGAAAGTACGGATCATGATGCCATCCAGCATGCGGCTCATTACGCGGGCTGTATCCTGTGTGGGTTCGCCGCGGCCGATCTGAGAATCCTTTGCGCTGATGAACAGAGCGTGGCCGCCCAGCTGATACATGCCTGTTTCAAAGGAGATACGAGTACGTGTGGAGGATTTTTCGAAGATCATGCCCAGTGTTTTGCCTTTCAGGAAATGATGTTCTTTGCCTTCTTTTACGTACTGTTTCATGGTTGCTGCCAGATCCAGCAGTTCATAGATTTCTTCTGTTGTGCAGTCTAATAATTTCAGAAAATGTTTCATTATGTTTCCTCTCTTTCCAGGGGACGCTGTCCCCTCTCGACCCCTGCCAGGACATCATGCCCTGAACCCGATTTGTAAAAACTCATTCAGTTGCAACGCAACTGTAGACTGGAGGCAAAGCCGACCATGCACGTTTTTGCGGGGCAATAATATGTATATGTACAATTATATATGAAGATCAAAGATTTTCCAATGTTTCTTTCAGAATAGACAGGCCTTTTTCCAGTTCTGTCTGTGTGATGCTCAGAGGAGGCAGCAGGCGCATTTTGTGCTTTGCTGTCAGCACCAGCAGGCCATTTTCCATCAGTGTATTTACGATGGGCTTCACGTCTGTATCCAGTTCGATGCCCAGCATCATGCCCATGCCGGCAACGCCTGTTACATGGGGCATTTTTTCGATGGCAGCCTTCATATAGTCGCCTTTGGCTGTTACTTCCTGCAGGAAATCAGCATCCATGCGGTTCAGGATTTCTACTGCGCCGGCGCAAACAACGGGGTTGCCCCCGAAGGTGGAGCCGTGGTCACCGGGAACCAGTGTTTCCTGTGTTTTTTCGCCAAACAGCACTGCGCCGATGGGCAGGCCGCCGCCCAGACCCTTCGCAGAGGATACCAGGTCGGGCTGGATGCCGAACTGCTGATAGCTGTAGAAAGTACCTGTTCTGCCGACACCTGTCTGTACTTCATCCACGATGAAAAGGATGTCTTTTTCCTGACAAGCGTTATAAATCGCCTGTACGTATTCTTTTTCCAGAGGCATTACGCCGCCTTCGCCCTGTACCATTTCCATCATCACGGCGCAAACGTCGTCTGTCAGTTTGGAAAGGGTATCTTCGATATTATTGGCTTCTGCAAAAACGAAGCCGTCTACGAAGGGGAAGAAGAAGTTATGATAAGCAGTCTGACCTGTTGCGGAAAGGGCAGCCATAGTTCTGCCGTGGAAAGAGTTTTCCAGAGCGACGATTTTGCTTCTGCCTTCGCCGTATTTCTGGAAGGAATATTTTCTTGCGGCCTTGATGACGCCTTCATTTGCTTCTGCGCCGCTGTTGCCGAAGAATACTTTTTTCATGCCGCTCTTTTCGCAGAGCAGCTTTGCCACCTGGGCGCAGGGTTCTGTGTAGTACAGGTTGGAAATGTGCTGCAGTTTATTCAGCTGTGCTGTGACAGCCTTTACCCAGCCTTCGTCAGCAAAACCCAGGGAGTTTACGCCGATGCCGCTGGTGAAGTCGATATAGGATTTGCCTGCGGGGTCATAGCAGATGGCACCGTTGCCGTGGTCAACGGCTACGCCGTAGCGGCCGTATGTATGCATAACGTAAGCATCATCCATTTTTTTGATTTCTTCAAAGCTCATGGGAATCCCTTCTTTCGTATCAATCGTTTCTATTTATAAGGTAAGTTTATTTTATAAGTAAATTTATTTCGTAAACATAGTACCGATACCTTCATCGGAGAAGATTTCGATGAGGATGGAATGTTCGATTCTGCCGTCGATCATAACGGCTTTCTTTACGCCGGAATTTACGGCTTTATCCAGGCCCTTGATCTTAGGGATCATGCCGCCGCTGATGATACCATCTTCCATCAGTTTGGGGATATCCTTGGATGTTACGTTGGAAATCAGAGAGTCGGGGTCGTTTACATCCAGCAGCAGGCCGCGGATGTCTGTCAGTGTGATGATATTTTCTGCCTGCAGGGCTGTTGCGATCTCTGCAGCGGCAGTGTCTGCGTTGATGTTGTAAACATTGCCTTCCAGGTCTGTACCCACGGTAGCGATAACGGGGATATAGCCATGGGCGATGGCGTTTTCAATGGGTTCTGTATTGATGTGAGTGATATCGCCAACAAAACCGTAATCGCCGTCCAGTTTTTTCGCCTGGATCATGCCGCCGTCGATACCGCACATACCGATGGCTTTGCCGCCCAGCTGACCGATCAGGGAAACCAGATCTTTATTGGTTTTGCCGGAAAGCACCATCTGTACCACTTCGATGGTTTCGTCGTCGGTATAGCGCAGGCCATCTACGAATTTGGAGGGGATCTCCAGTCGTTTCAGCATGCCGCTGATTTCAGGGCCGCCGCCGTGTACCAAAACAATATTGATGCCGACCAGCTTCAGCAGGATGATATCGCTCATCACTGCTTTTTTCAGCATAGGGTGGATCATGGCGTTGCCGCCATATTTTACAACTACTGTTTTGCCGTAATATTTCTGGATGTAAGGCAGGGCTGCGGTCAGCACCTTTGCCTTCAAGCTATTCATGTTCATTTCTTCTTCCATAACCTTTCCTCTTCCGTATATCAAGTTCTATAATCCCCGTTGATTTTCACGTAATCGTATGTCAGGTCGCAGCCCCAGGCTGTTGCGGTTGCGTCGCCCTGTTTCATTGCGATCTCAATATGGATCTCTTCTTCCAGCAGGATTTCCTTTGCAACGTCTTCATCGAAAGCTACGCCTGCGCCGTTCTGGCAAACCAGAATGCTGCCCTTAGAGGAAGAAATATCCACCTGAATATCATTTACGGCAAAATCGCCTTCTGTGTAGCCGATGGCACACAGGATTCTGCCCCAGTTAGCGTCTGCGCCAAACATCGCTGCCTTTGTCAGGCTGGATGTGATAACGGATTTGGCAATGGCTTTTGCCAGAGGTGTTGTGGGTGCGCCTGTGACTGTACATTCCACCAGTTTTGTAGCGCCTTCGCCGTCACCTGCGATCTTTTTCGCCATGGATGTGCAGATCTCTTTGACTACTTTTACGAACAGGTCGAAATCTTCGCCTTCTTTATCGATGACGGGGTTTTCCGCCATGCCGTTTGCCATGATGGAAACCATGTCGTTTGTGGAAGTGTCGCCGTCTACGGAAACCATGTTGAAGGTATCGTCAACTGCCAGTTTCAGTGCTTTCTGCAGCATAGGTGTTGTGATGGCTGCGTCTGTTGTCAGGAAGCCCAGCATAGTTGCCATGTTGGGGTGGATCATACCGCTGCCCTTTGCCATAGCGCCGATTTTTACGGATTTGCCGCCGATCTCGATTTCGTAGGCTTCTTCCTTGGGTTTTGTATCTGTTGTCATTATGGCTTCCACTGCGTCAGCGTTGCCGTCCTTAGACAGGATAGGAGCCAGAGCAGCGATGCCTTTTTCAATGGGTTCGATGGGCAGAACCTGACCGATGACACCTGTGGATGCCACGATGATATCTTCGGGCTTCAGATGC